>CAZTAP010000233.1:0-3648 GCA_964611665.1 uncultured Selenomonadaceae bacterium
GCATATTGACACCCCCGCCCTTGTTAAGGGCGGACATAAGCTTTGTTTTCTATACTCGTAGGGGCGCATCACATGCGCCCAACGGTTGGCAGCCAACGACTTGTCTACTTAAGTTACCATCTTGTGGGCGCATGTGATGCGCCCCTACAAATATTTTACACCATTTTATTAAAGAAAACAGTAGACTACACGAGCCATCTCATCACTTATTCACTCAAACTTCGCAGACCATTAAGACCTGTCAATCCTAATGTTAGTTACTGCGTAACAGCCGTATTCGTGCCTTTTTTGATGTCTTTAAAGTGCGAAGTTTGAGTTCTATACAAATTCGATAAATCAAGAAAACAAAACTCCCCGCTAAACTGTAATTAACATAAAAAGGCTGCTGCACGAGAGAGTTGTGCAGCAGCCTCAGGGGGGAATCTATTTATTCAGCAGCAATGGCTGCGTTTCTTTCATCCAGTTCCTTGCGGATCTTATCTTCCATGCTTTCGTACTTACGATAGAAGAGCAAAGGAATCAGAGCGATGACGAAGAGGATGACCGGCAGCCAGATGAAAGCGAAGCTGATGCCGGCAAGACTTTCTGCGCTTTGCTCCGCATTGGCCACATAGCCGAAATAGGCAAGGATGGCACCCGGTATGGCTGCACCGATGCCGCAGCCGGCTTTGACGCAGAAGGATGAGCCTACGGCTGTCAAAAAGCCGGCAGAACGCACGCCGGTTTTCCATTCACCAAAATCAACGACAGAACCGAGCATGGCGAAAGGAAGCGCACAGCCCATGGAAATACCAAGATTGGATATCGTCCATCCTGTGATCAGGATCGGAAGGTTCGCACCAGCGAAATACATGACAGCCTGTCCGGCAATGACCGCAAACAGACCCATCATCCAGGCGTTGCATTTCTTCATATGACGGCAGATGAACGGCAGTGCGATAATTGAAAGGATACCGACAGAACCGATGGTATTGAGGAAAGGAATGAGATCCTTATGGCCGAGGTTGTAAGAGAAATAGTAGATACTGCTGACATTGCGGCAAATCATGGCAATCCAGAACAAGATGTTTGCGGTGATGATGATGAGCCATGGCCAGTTTCCTTTGACTGCCTTGAAGCTTTCCTTCAGCGGCATCTTTTTTTCTTTCTTTGGTGTATCTGTACCGACTTCTTTCAGATTCGCAAAAGAATAGAACTGCATGAAAATCGCAGCAATACCAAAAATCGCTGCCGTGAGGAAGAATCCTTTTTTATCGTTGCCAGCGCCCAGGAAGGCCACGAGAGGAAGTGCGGTAGCATTCATGAGCATTGTGCCGAGATTGCTGCCGACCATGCGATAAGAATTCAGCAGGATACGTTCTTTCGGGCTTTTGCTCAGAAGCGGCAGGATTGCTGTGAGCGGTGTATTAAGACCCGTGAAAATCAAATTGTAAAGAATGTAAAAGATACTAATATAAATAAGAAGATTTCCTTCACCGATATCTGGTGTCAGGAAAATGAAAGCGCAGATGATGGCGTAAGGAATCGGCAGCCAGAGGAACCACGGACGGCATTTGCCGTATTTTGAATGGGTATGGTCGATGATGACCCCCCAGGCAGGAGCATCGATGAAGTCAACGATACGGGTAAGGAACATGAGCGTTCCGGCAGCCAGTGCTGCGATGCCGGCGACATCGGTCAGATAGTACATAAAATAGGCTGAGACAAAGCACGTAAGCTGACCAGCCATATCAAGCATGCCATAGCTTACACGTCCTTTGAGCGGCAGGCGGTCAGCAGGATCGTCTACTGGTGTAGTTGCGGTTGCAGTTGCATCCATAATAAATAATACCTCCTCTTTTTGCGGGCTTGAGCCCGCTGAAACACAAAGAATAGAATCATGCGTTCAAACAAGTTCAGTATAGCATCAGTAAACCTGCAGACGCAATTTACTCTGGCTGTTTGGTTAGTTGTTACAATAGAATCCTGGGCATATTCGTCAATCTTGTAACAATCATACAAAAAGTCACACAATTCAGGCTCGGTCAAATTGAATGATTGGTACAATATTCCTGAGGAAAAACAGAGGCAGTGGTGTATCAAGTAATCATTTGCTTCCTGTCGTATTGTTGGGGCCTTGGCAAAATGCTATAGTAAATGTACTCAATAGAGAATTATAAGGAATAAGGAAGAAGGAAGAGAAAAGAATGAATAGCCAATTTTGGGATGAGATGCTGAACCGGACAGGAAGATTGGCAGAAGTCAAAGCGATTGCAGCGGTCAAGGAAGGAATGGGTGTGAGCTATCCTTTGGTTATGCTTGGCTCGCTTTGTCTGCTCATCGCGTGTTTTCCGATTCCAGGCTGGGAAAGCTTTGCAGCGGGATTTTTGGGAGATGGCTGGTCAAGACCGCTTTTACAGATTGCGCAGGTGATTTTTCAGGGGTTTGCTGTTTTTGCTGTTTTGGGCATCGCTTACAAATATTGTGAGCCAGAAGGGGTCAATCCTCTCGTTGCAGCTTTTTTGTCCCTGGTGATATTTTTCCTGCTGCTGCCGGCAGGAATACTTGCGAATTATGGAGAGTTTAGTGAAGGACTGCCTGTACTTAACGGCTGGCTTGGGGGAAAAAGCATTCTGATGGCAATCCTTACTGGCTTGTCTGTGTCCTGGGTTTTGTGCTGGTTCCATAAAAAAGGCTGGCTGCTGCCAGCACCTTCCGGTGTGCCGGATGGGGTGGTCCATGCCTTTTCTGATTTGGTTCCAGGAGCAGCGGTCATTGCCCTGGGCATTCTCCTATATAGCCTCCTGCCTGTTTTGACGGGTGCTTCTTTGGCGGAGCTTTTGCATCGCTTTATACAGCTTCCTTTGCAGGCTGTCGTTGATACATTGGCTGGCGGTATTTTTATTACGTTTTTGCAAACACTTCTGTTCTGGTCCGGAGTACATGGACCTGCCATTGTAGGAAGCCTTGTCGATCCGCTGCTTACGGCGAATACGCTTGACAATCAGCAGCTTCTGGATGCGGGGGCGAGTTTGCTTGGCAATCCGGCAGCACATATTGTCACACAGCAGATCAATATGTTTACGACCATGGGCGGCTGCGGCATGACACTTGGACTGCTCCTGGCAATTCTTATTGGTGCGAAATCGAATCAGCTGCGTTCTCTTGTGCGTGTGGCTGGGATTCCTGGTTTGTTCAATATCAATGAGCCAATCATCTTTGGGGCGCCGATTGTATTCAACCCCTATTTCCTTGTGCCGTTTGTGCTGACACCGGCAGTATGCCTGCTTGTTGCCTATCTTGCGATTGCTGCAGGTTTCATGCTGCCCTTTTCTGCCGTGCAGGTGTTATGGCCGACACCGCCAATTCTTTCCGGCTTCCTTTTGGCGGGCTGGCAGGGGGCTGCTGTACAGGTGCTTTGCCTGGTGCTCAGCTGTCTGATCTATCTGCCTTTTGTCAGGGCACAGGATAAGGTTTATTGTCAGGCAGAGGCCGAGGAAAAGGAAAAGGATTGCTAAAAATTTTGCCTTGACATTCGTTTTCGGGTCAGGTATAATTCTCGTATAAAGCATATATGGTTACTAGGCAATACTTATCGTTAGAAAACGAAGGCAGCCGGCCAGCTTAGACAATTGGATATTTTGTTGTGAGAACAGTTGATTATGAAAA
>CAZTAP010000234.1:0-3613 GCA_964611665.1 uncultured Selenomonadaceae bacterium
ATACTCAAAAAGGTCAAAAAGTCAATAAGTCAAAACAACAAATTTAAATTTTTTTTGACTTATCTTAAGACCTGATATAGAATCAAAAAGGACTATATATTTAGAAAAGAAAAGAGTGTTTTTCATCGATGTTTGTTCATGAACTCATCCTGCGCGGCAAAGGCGAGGATATCGCTATCGTTGACAATGGACGCCGCATCACCTATCGCGAGCTGCAGAAGGCTACAGCTGCCTGTCGTGACCGTCTCTATGCTGCCGGGGTGCGTGCACACGACAACGTAGCGATCTTCTCCCGCAACAACGCTGCGTATGTCTATACGTATATGGCGATCGTATCGCTCGGTGCCTCTGCCGTCCCGATCAATTTCCAGCTCAGCCGGCGCGAAATCGCATATATCCTGAAGGACGCCGATATCCATCATCTGCTGACCTACAAGCCGCTGAATCTGAACGATGCCCTGCGGCAGCAGCAGTATGAAGGGACCCTGCAGCAATATGATATCATCACCTATCATCAGGCTTCCGGCTATGCCCCGGCACCGCTCCTGCCGGATGACTTCACGGAAGATGAGCCCTGCAGCATCATCTACACCTCGGGTACCACAGGCTCGCCAAAGGGCGCTGTACTCACCCATAAGAATCTCTGCTGCAATGCCGGGCAGGTACGTATCGGCCTTTCGATTACCGCCGCGGATAACATCATCTGCGTGCTGCCGATGTATCACTGCTTCGGCTGGACCTGCTCCGTGCTCAACCCGCTCTACTGCGGCGCCACGCTCGTCATCCTCGACAGCTTTGCACCAAAGGAGACCATCGATACCATCCGCAGTGAAAAGCTTTCGGTTCTCTATGTCGTGCCTTCGATCTGCTCCCTGCTGACCAAGCTGGCCAGCAAAGAAGACATGGCCAGCGTACGCCTCATCATCCTCGGCGGAACGACCCTGCCGCTGAAGATTGCCGAGGACTTCATGGCAAAGTTCGGCCTGTCGATCACCGAAGGCTATGGCCTTTCTGAGGCTTCCCCGGTCGTCACGCTGAATCCTCCGGGCAAGGAAAAAATCGGCTCCATCGGACTTCCGCTGCAGGGCATCAAGGCCCGCATCATCGATACAGAAGGGCATGAGGTACCAACGGGCGAAGCCGGCGAGCTGATCATTCAGGCAGATACGGTCATGCAGGGCTATTGGCATCTGCCGGAAGCAACTGCGGAAGCTCTGCAGGACGGCTGGCTGCATACCAGTGATGTGGCACGCCAGGACGAAGACGGCTACATTTACATTGTCGACCGGCTCAAGGACATGATCATCAGCATGGGCGAGAACATCTATCCGCGTGAGATTGAGGAGCTCGTCTATCAGTTCCCGGGCATCCAGGAAGCAGCCGTCATCGGCATCGAAGACAAGCTGCGCGGCCAGGCCGGCTCCTGCTTCTACAGTGTACAGGAGGGTCAGACGGTAAGCATCCGCGAGCTCAAAAAGTTCCTGCAGCAGAATCTTGCGCTGTACAAGATTCCGCGCGAATTCCATGAAATGACTGCTTTGCCGCGTACGGCCACCGGCAAGATCGCCAAGCGCGAAATATTAAACAGTTTTTCATCATAAAAAGAAGGCATCCCAGACGGGGTGCCTTTTTTTATGCCCGCAAGCTATGCTTCATAGCCATTGACTACGACTTCGATTTTGCCTGTGCGCGGATGCGACATGAGCCCGTGCACGATGATGTCCTTCGGGATCAGCGGATTCAGGCGCAGCTGCTCTACGGTCTTCTGTACGTTATGCTCCGGCTGGCAGAACTCATCCGCCCATTTCACCAGATCATCCTGAATCATATGGATGGCCTCGGGCCGCACACCGCGTTCCAGCATCTTCGCAATGAGCTCCTTTGAAGTCGTATGAGCCATGCCGCATTCATGATGGCCGATGACAAAGATTTCCCTTACCCCGAGCTCGAAAATGCAGACCAGCAGGCTGCGTATCGTGCCGTCGAAATTCCCCACGATGCAGTTGCCGGCTGTCTTGATGATCTTCGCTTCGCCGCGCTTGATGCCCAGCGAAGGCTCAAGGAAGTCGACAAGACGCGTATCCATGCAGGTCACAATGGCAATCTGCCTGCGCGGCAGCTTGCTCGTTTTCACGTCTTCCTGCGTATAATCAACCGGCGGATGCTCACAAAACTCCTGATTGGCCTTCAACAAATCTTCCAAAACACTCATACTTCTGCCTCCTTAAGAAAAGAATGCGGTGACCAGGGCCGTGATTGCCTCCTGATCTTTTACGCCCATCGTCTCGCGCGCCGAATGCATGGCGAGCATCGGAATGCCGATATCCATCGTACGCACAGGCACGAGTGCAGAAGCAATCGAACCCAGTGTAGAGCCGCCCTTCGCATCCGCACGGTTCACGAACTGCTGAAAAGCAATGCCATTTTGCCGGCAAAGCTCCGCCGTGATGGCCACAGCCTCTGCATCCCCTGCATAAGACTGGCTCGCCGCCTGCTTGAGCACAACGCCGCCATTGAGCACAGGCTTATTCGTCGGATCATTTTTATCCGCATAGTTCGGATGCAGTGCATGTGCCACATCAGCAGAGAGCATGAGACCAGCAGCAATATCCTGCATCAGGTCCTCCTGATTGGAGCCGAACTGCGTATAGATGCGCTGCAGCAGCTGCATGAGAATCGCTGAGCCAGCCCCCTGCTTCGTGCGGCTGCCGACCTCCTCATTATCGAAAAGGGCCGCGACCTGCAGACCGCTGTCCAGCGTGCCGCGCAGGATACCATCCAGGCAGGCCTTCACCGAAGTCAGATTATCCAGACGCGGCGAAGAAATGAATTCCCCGGCAAAGCCTACCCTGCAGCCCTGCTCCACCGGATAGGCGGAAAGCTCATAGGATAGAATATCTTCCTTCAGACAGCCGCACTCATAGGCCAGTGCCTCCGCAAAAAAGTCTGCATCCTTGCCTTCGGATTCCAGCATCTGGAAAAGCGGCAGCAGATCCTTCTGCGGATTCAGCGCAACTCCTTCATTGACCTTACGGTTCATATGGATAGCAAGGCTCGGAATCGTCATAAGCGGCCGCTCAAAATCAACAAGCCTGACCTCCGGATGAAACGCATCCGGTCCGCGCAGGACGATCTTGCCCGCCAGAGAAAGCGGCCTGTCCTGCCAGGTCGACAAAATGAGCCCGCCGTACGTCTCAATATTCAGGCTGCCATAGCTCTCCTTTTTGATGCCGGCTGCCGGCTTGATGCGAAAGCACGGGAAATCCGTATGCGCTGCCGCGATGCGCAGCGCTGCTTCGGTGCCATGCAGGACAGGCTTCGTTCCCAGCTGGAACGCCATAAGCGTCGAACCATATACATCAAAAAAATACTTGCCGCCAGCCTGCAGGTTCCAGCGTTCCGTGCGTTGAAGCTCCTGAAAGCCGCCCTCGGCCAAAAGCTCCTTTCCTGCCTGCACGGTATGAAATGGTGATGGCGATTTCCGGATAAACTCCAGAAGGCCTTCTACTGTAATATCCATCCAAATCCCCCTTTTTCTTCTATGCTTAGCATACTATTTTATTCCGGTCCTTGTAAAGGAATTCTTACAGGAAATAGAGAATTTAGAAGATAG
>CAZTAP010000235.1:0-3604 GCA_964611665.1 uncultured Selenomonadaceae bacterium
TGAAACCCCATATGCTGTGAGGCTTCACTGCTTTTTTCCGTGGCAAACTCGGGTTATAGCACAGATAAAAAAAAATTTCACGAAAACGCTATGTCCAGAACAGAACCCGGACGAATCTTTTCTTTCCCACGCATAAACTCCGTCATATAAGCCCAATAGCGTTTGGGCATCAAGGTACTACGGCATTTTTCATTATGACGCGGTTTGATCTCGATTGAGTCATAAAATTCCTGCCAAAGAGAACGGAACCTGCACTCATCAGCATCCGGCGGTGCAGAGCGAAACTCATCCATGGGAATGATATTCGCTTCATAGGGCCGATATACCAATGCCATATGATGGGTTTCATCAAAGATCAGTATGTGTTCCTCCGGATACCGTTCGCTGAAATGGCGAATCAAAAATGGCAAAACATAGTTTTTGGGGCCAATGGTTGTGACAAGGATATCCTGTTGGATTGAAAAACGGATAAATCCTTTGAGCAGATGGGCTTCATTCAATAAATGTTTGACGGCGGTTTCCAAAGCCTGCAGGGAATCATTGCCTGCAAATCTCATGAAATTGGGTCCATAATGATACCCCTGCCGCAAGAAACGCAGGATTTCCATTTCCTTGTGCGGCAGACAGGTAAGATATGCCAGCTGAATGAGTTCATGTGCTTCCGCACTGATTTTAGCCGGGATAGAGCGCTCAACCCTTTCCGCCTTTTTTTCATCCGTGATGATTTCCTTCATCCCGAACAAATTCAAACCAGCATCCTCCGGCCCTACGATACCGATGGGCAGTTCATGTGCTGCATAGCTTTCAAAAACACAGCAGAGCAATCCTGCAAAGGTACCATCATAGCAATACGTGATATTTTCCATTTCACATTTCCTCTCAAATCGACAGCAAAGCCAAAGCATCCCCGATTGCCGCCCGTCCTGCCTCTGCTTCAGAAAACAGGGACAGCTGCTGCGTTTCTCCCTCCTGCTGCAGAAAAAGCGTCTGCTCGCGTTTCGACATCATGGCGCCCAGAAATGCTGTACGGTCATCACGCAGACCAGGCCTGCGTCTGCCCCGGCAAAGCAGGAAGTACTGCGCACGTTTCATAACCACACCGATCTTCCCCAGTGCATCCCAACTCAAAGCACATGCCCTGCGCGCCTTGATGATGCGCCATGCACTTTTCACGCCAATCCCCGGCACCCGCAGCAGTTCTTCAAAAGATGCGCGATTGACCTCCAGCGGGAAAAGCTCACGGTGCCGCAGGGCCCAATGACATTTAGGGTCGACATAGGGGTGAAACGCAGGATGCTCATCATCCAAAAGCTCATCCGCCGCAAACCCATAAAAGCGCAGGAGCCAATCGGCCTGATAAAGCCTGTGTTCACGCCATAAAGGCGGCGGTGTCTCTGCCGATGGCAGCAAAGGATTCTGCACAACCGGCACATAGGCTGAGAAAAAAACACGTTTCAAATCATAACGGCGATAGAGGCCTTCACTGAGCTTCAAAATCTGATAGTCCGTCTCTGGCGAAGCTCCGATAATCATCTGCGTGCTTTGTCCTGCCGGAGCAAATCTTGGTGCATGGCGGTAACGAACGAGTTCATGGCTGCTCTCCGCAATGCGTCCTGTCATATAGCCCATCGGTGCCAGAATAGCCTTCTTCGTCTTATCCGGAGCCAGCCTTGCCAGGCTCTGTCCCGATGGCATCTCAATATTCACGCTCATGCGGTCAGCCAGCAGTCCAAGAGCCGCAATCAATGTCTGATCCGCTCCGGGAATGGCCTTCGCATGGATATAACCGGAAAAATGATATTCCTCGCGCAGAATATGCAATACCTCCAGCATACGTTCACAGGTTGCATCCGGTGAACCAGCTACACCAGAACTCAGAAAAAGTCCTTCAATATAGTTGCGGCGATAAAATTGCATCGTAAGGTCAGCAAGCTCGCGAGGCGTGAAGGCTGCACGACGCGTATCGTTCGTACAGCGGTTCACACAATACGCGCAATTATAGATGCAGACATTGGTAAGCAGCACCTTCAAAAGCGAGATGCATCGCCCGTCCGCTGCAAAGCTATGACAAATTCCCGCTGCCGATGCACTTCCCATACAGCCCCGGCCAGCTTTTTTATCCACCCCGCTCGATGTACAGGCCGCATCATATTTCGCCGCATCACTCAGTATCTGCAGTTTCTCAAAGATGTCCATGTCCCTCATCCTCCGCAAAATCAATCATTAGTTCTATTATACTAAAGAACTTTTGTTCTGTAAAGAGAAAAAATAAAACTGCCGCAGGAAAACCCACGGCAGCAAAAGCCCGAAAGAGCGGGAAGTCTCTTTCGAACAAGGCTATGCAAATTCAAAAATCAACTTTTTCTCCATAATAAACAGCTTTCAGCAGCTTTGCCATCTGATCCGGCGTAATCTTGCGCGGATTTGCCAAGGTGCAGGCATCACTTACTGCCAGCGCAGCCACATATTCAAGCTTATCGAGGAATTCCTGTTCAACAATGCCGAATTCCTTCAACGTATGTGGAATATTCAGCGCATCGTTATAAGCATCGATCTTTGCACAAAGTGCCTCAACAAGCTCCGTATCCGATGCACCACGCAGACCCAGATGGCGTGCAATCAATGCATAACGCGAGGCGGTTTCCGGATTCCTGGCATTATAGCGAATGACAAACGGTAAATAGATAGCATTCGCGCAGCCATGCGGAATATGCCCTGTACTATATGCCGGCCCTGTTTTATGGGCCATCGAATGCGTGATTCCCAGCAGCGCGTTGCTGAACGCCATGCCGGCAAGACACTGTGCATAATGCATCTGCTCACGTGCCTTCTTGTCCCCTGTGAAAGAAGCCTGCAGATACTGGTCAACCATCATAATCGCCTGCGTTGCCAGCGGATCAGTAAACGGACAATGCAAGGTGGATACATACGCCTCGATTGCATGCGTAAGTGCATCCATACCTGTATGCGCTGTAAGCTTCGGCGGCATCGTCTCCGCCAGAGACGGATCTACCAGTGCAATATCCGGAGTAATATTGAAATCAGCCAATGGATATTTCGTGCCCTTTTCTGTGTCCGTGATAACAGAAAAGGCCGTAACTTCAGTTCCTGTCCCAGAAGTTGATGGAATCGCCAGAAATCTTGCCTTTTTGCGCAGTGTCGGGAAAGAGAACGGCTGGATAATCGATGCAAAGCTCGTATCCGGATATTCATAGAATACCCACATCGCCTTCGCCGCATCAATCGGCGAGCCGCCGCCCATGGCGATGATCCAGTCCGGCTCAAACTCACGCATCCTTGCCGCGCCCTTCATGACCGTCTGCACCGAAGGATCCGGCTCTACATTTTCAATGAGCTCTACGGCAATGCCAGCTTCCTTCAGATAAGCCAGAACTTTATCCACAAAACCGAAGCGCCGCATCGAGCCGCCTCCGAGCACCAATACCGCCTTATTCCCTTCAAGCTTTTTCAGCTCTTCAAGCGCTCCTTCGCCCCAGTAAATATCTCTTGGTAAGGTAAATCGATTCATAATCATTCCTCCTTTGCGAATTTTCTTACGTTAATATTATAACACAATTTCCGTAAAATAAGGATAAAAATTCGA
>CAZTAP010000236.1:0-3595 GCA_964611665.1 uncultured Selenomonadaceae bacterium
CTCATAGTTCACAGGGATATCCCTCCTGCCCGATACGATGGCATCTCTTATACTCTCATCAAAAGCATCCGCCCAGGGATATCCGTCATCCATCTCCCAGTTGACAAGGCCCAGATGATGCACCACATTTCCGCTTGCAACAATCATGACGCCCTCTTCCCGAAGCGGACGGAGCAATCTGCCAAATTCAGCCTGTGCCTGAGCATCTGCCGCTATATCCGTACTCACACACACCACGGGAACATCAGCATCCGGGTACATATTGGACAGGACTGACCACATACCATGGTCTATACCCCAGTCGTTCTTCGGCCACGCCATTCCATCCGTCAATTCTATGACACGTTTCGCAATCTCAGGCACACCCGCCGGCTCATAGTGGACCGCATAGAGCTCCTTGGGAAATCCATACATATCATTGATCTGTGGATTATCTGCCGCTGTCCGGATAAAGCGTCCCGATGTTGCCCAATGCGCTGAAACCGCAAGAATAGCCTTCGGTTTTCCCAGCTCTTCCCCCATTTTCTTCCAACCATTTCTGGCTCTGTTTTCACCAATCGCATTCATCGGAGAGCCGTGTCCGGTGAAAATTACCGGCATGATATTGCTCATCCTCTAATCCCCCTTGTCATCATGATCGTTTTCAACGTCATCCGCCTGCTCTCTCTTCTCATTCTGAAGATGAGAACCGTTTCAAAGTAGGTGCTTCCTCCGGGCAGCGTGCCAAAAGCTCCTCCTGCCGGACCAGCCGCCAGCCCTCATAGCGGAACTTCGGCGCCGTCACGCAGCTGATCAGCGTATAACCGTCCTGTTCCAGATTCTCTGCCGCGAAGATTTCTCCTGCCTCGATCCGTACCATTGGCCGCTCACCCTTGCTCAGATTTTTCCCCAGCAAATACTGTGCCAGCGTGTTGTCCCGTTTCAAAACATACAGGCGCATGCCGCTGCCCTCATGATAATACCACAGCTCATCACAATCGATCTGGTGGAACGCGGAAATATCCGTCCCATCCAGCAGATAATAGATGCTGCCAGCCAGTGCCCGCTGCTCCCCGGCTTCCGCAAACAATACAGGTGCAGTATACACCTCTGCAAACCAGCCGCCTTCAGGATGTTTCTCCAGTTTCAGCGCATTCGCCATCTCCGCTATACGGGACTGCTTTACCGTTCCATCATACATGGTCATAACTTATCCCCCTCTTCTGTATCTCACAGCTCTGCTGCTTGATTGCAAATTTTATTTCTGACATTATTTTATCATTTCTTTTCTTTGCATGTCTATACCATGAGCATACCGCAGGCGCGCATCATATGCACCAGACACCAGGAATTGCATCAATGGTACATAATCAGCCAACTTTTTTGCAGGCAGTGGGAAGCATTGCTGCAAATGGGAAAGAAAGGGTTATCGCCGACAAAGAAATTCTTTATACTATATTTGATAAAGAAAGGATGCGATATGGGTGGTATATCTTGGTTTTGATGTTGGCGGCAGCAGCATAAAATATGCGCTGATTAATGAGGAAGGAACATTCCTGCAGAAAGGGCATTTCCAGACGCCTGACGATCTGGATTCATTCTATGCGGGATTGAAGCAGGCAAAAGAATCGCTGCCTGCTTCGCAGGAGATTGCCGGAGCCTGTTTCAGTCTGCCGGGTGCAGTTGATGAAGCCAGCGGCGTGATTGGCGGGTCCAGTGCTCTTGATTATATCCATGGGTTTGATCTCCGGTCCGGGCTGGAAAAGGCACTGCAGCTGCCAGTGTCGATGGAAAATGATGCAAATTGTGCTGCACTGGGCGAAATCTGGGTCGGTGCCGGACGCGGACACCGCGATGCGGCATTCCTCGTCATCGGCACAGGCGTGGGCGGTGCGTTGGTCCATGATCGAAAAATCATCCATGGGCCGCATTTGCATGGCGGCGAATTTGGCTATATGATCATGACACCGGAGTATGAGATTCTCAGCGACGTCGGCTCAACAGGCGGACTGGTGCGTCGTTTGGCGAAGATCAAAGAGATTCCGGAGACAGATCTGGACGGCCTGAAGGTTTTCGCTCTCAGTGAACAGGGCGATACAGATGCGAAGCGGGTCATCGATGAAATGTATGAGTACCTGGCCAGAGCAATCTATGATATCCAGTATATCTATGATCCAGAGATATTCCTGCTGGGTGGTGCAATCAGCACACGCGAGGATTTTATTCCCTGCATTGAGACGCATCTGCAGCATATCCTGCAGCAGGTCGGGGTTGCTCATGTAACACCGAAGCTTTGCGGCTGCGAGCATGGTAATGATGCAAATCTTTTGGGCGCAGTATTCAATTTCAAAAAGAAAAATCCCGGTATCGCAAAGAATAGCTTGTCCATCTAAAGAGTATGAGATTTTTCTCTTTTGCTATCCGATGAGATCCAGCAAAACTGCAGTCCTGACAAAAAGGTCAGCCAAACATGGCTGACCTTTTTGCCTGGGCTGCAGCTGCACCTATGATGATACTTCAAAGCGCTGCCAATATCTCCTGCAGTTTCTTCACCTCTTCATTGGTCAGCGTGACGCCCTTCCCCATTTTATCATGCTCTGGCGACCAGTCACGAAGATCAAATTTTGGTGCTTTTCCATTCCAGGAAATCAAATTCAATTCCTTATGCCATCCCTTAGGACTTTCTGAAAGTATACCAATCTGCTGCTTGATTTCAAATTTTATTTCTGACATTATTTTATCCTGTCCCTTCGCCAAATTTTCATACCACAAAACACGCCATTGAACTTGTACGGATTATTTACAAGTTCAATCCATACTGTTCAAGGCTGCTCAAATACACAAATCTCAGAAATTATTCCATTTATCAACTTAAAGGATATTCCAAAATATGATGTTACTCCAAAATATCGATCTGACACATTTTCATTGCAGCCAGTGCATTTTGGTGGCTTTCCTGCGTGACCCCCGCACAGCAGGCAGCATCTACACAAATCTGCTTTTCTGGATAAAATGCCTTTAGCAGCAGCGCATTGGATATAACGCAAATATCCGTGCATAAACCAATCAGCTCAATCTCATCATAATCCGCCACGAGCTTCGGCAGTTCGGTTGAACCAAAGGTCGGCTTTTCAACAACAGCCCTGGCTGATGCAGCAAACGACTGCAGCTGAGGAACAATTCCCCAGCCAGGACTTCCCTTGATGCAATGCTCAACAGGCAGTTTCTTTCCTTCTGCCGTTTGCAAATATTCTGCCGGATGCGTATCCATAGTAAAAACAAAGTCTGCCGCACCGCCTGCCCTTGCTTCAGACAACTTCTTTACTAAACGAGGCAGCATAGCCTGCGCCTCTGCTGTCCCCAGACTTCCATCGACAAAATCATTTTGCATATCAACAACTACGATTACTTTACTCATAAAAATTTCCACCTTTCTAAGGAAACGCTGATTAATAAGATGGTTCAGATTGCCGCAGATGATTTGTATCCCCTCAAGAGACAAGCCACAGTCATAGCGGTGCGATGTCGATGGTTTGTCAACAACGACGGGACAAATCAGATGCAATAAGCTGGCCGCGCTTAGACAGCTCTGCCGCCCTCTTGTCCACACTCAATG
>CAZTAP010000237.1:0-3552 GCA_964611665.1 uncultured Selenomonadaceae bacterium
GATGAAGAGCTTGATCAGGTTGCTGGCGGATTTGGGCGTGCAGATAAACCACCAGTTAGAAGGAAAGAAAAGCCCGGCCAATATCATGGCTCGAGGAATGGCTCTGGCGGAGCTTCGAGCAAATGGTAATTTGATTGGGCACGAAAACAACCGCTTGCGGGATTTCGCAAGCGGTTGTTTTCATCCTTTGCTGTTTATTGTGTTTTTCCTGTTGAGGTCGTTCCAGCACTTGGGGAAGGCTGTGCAGCTGGTTTATCTGCAGGCTGTGCCTGCTGGCTGTTCGTCTTGCCTGACGATGCCGGAGCAGAGGTACTGGATTCATTGCTGCTTGGGCGGTGGCTGCTGGAGGTACTGCTGCTGGAACTGTGTGGTTTGCTGGATGATGAAGATGTCTTATTGCTGTGGCCGATTGAAGTGTCACTTGATGGTACAGCGGTAGCTCCGGAAGGAATCGAGCTTTCGTATTCGCGGCTTTCTTTCTCCATGGCAGAACGCATGCTGGAGCTCATAGAAATATCCAGTGTGTCTGCAAGGGTCTGACGCAGTTTGGTGATATCCGGAATCCAGTAGCTGATGCCCTCGATATAGAGCGGACGGCCCGGTACCATATCCGTCTTCAGGCCATTTTTCTGTGCTTCCTTCAGTGTGCCGGCAAATTCAAGCAGCTGGCGGAAGGAAAGGTCTGTTTTGACAGAGCTCATGACTTCTTTGATGACCGATGGAAGCTTTGTGATAATAGCCGGCGAGGTGATTTTTTCCATGACGGCCTTCATGAATTTCTGCTGGCGTCCGATTCGTCCGATGTCGCCCTCTTCATCACGGAAGCGTACATAGGTGATGGCTGTCTTGCCGTCCATATGCTGCATACCCGGCTGGAGGTTGATGACAAGTCCGCCATCATCGTCCCAGGGATCTTCATAATACATGCGCTTTTCTACATCGATATCGATGCCGCCGATTGCATCAATGATGCGTTGGAAAGCCTGGATATTGATGATGACATAATGGTCCATCGGGACGCCGAGGAAGCTTTCTACGGTTCCCTTGGTGAGATTATGTCCGCCATAGGCATAGGCTGCATTAATCTTATCGTAGCCATGGCCTTTGATTTTCACGCGGGTATCACGCGGTACGGAGAGCAGTGCGGCCTGATCTTTTTTCGGGTCCAGTGTTGCAATCATGAGAGTATCCGAACGGCCAACATCATCGCCGCGTTCATCGACGCCCATGATCATGATGGTTGATTTATCCTTGGCGGTGAGCATTCCTTCTTCTGCGGCTGTTTCTAACGGCTTGTCCAGCAGACTCGAGGATGCGAACATAGCACCGGCAACAGCCGCAAGGACAAAGGCGAAGAAAACAGCCAGATAAGGCCAGAATCTCTTTTTGTTTTTGCGCCGCGGTGGTATAGTGGAGTTTTGCAAAATCATACCTTCTTTTTGTCTTATTTATCAGCAGTGATTCAATAAATTTTATCGGAAATAAAACACGCTATCTTCTTATTATAAATTTATCCCTTTTCTAACGCAATTATTATTTTCGTATTTTAGCCATATTTAATAGATATTTAATATATTTATGCCGGTTTAATCGAAAAAAGGAATATGCATAAATCAAGACTCGGAATGGTTAAGATTTTTTAAAAATTAAAGTATTGAAAAAATTACCATATTGTATTATGATGTAAGTGTAAATATTCACGATAGCTATTATCATTATAACTTTTAAGAATAATTAAAGGAGGAGTTCCGATGAAAGAAAATAGACAGGAAGTGAAAAAAGAAAAAAACTCGGGGGATAAGATTCATGAAGCCGAGCTGGCCTTTGATCGAAAACGCCGCAGCATAGGTTTTGTCTGTGGGCCGATTTGTGCAATCCTGGTTTTTATGACACCAATTGCAGGCCTTTCTATTGCAGCGCACAAGCTGTTGGCAATCATGACACTGGTGGCTCTTTGGTGGATCACGGAGCCAATTCCGATTCCAGTTACGTCTTTGTTGGGACCGACTTTAGCTGTTATTACCGGGGTTACCGATGTAGGGAAGGCTTTTGCGGCCTTTGCGAATTCTATGATTTTCTTGTTCATGGGTGGGTTTATCCTGGCAAAAGCCATGATGATGCACGGACTGGATAAGCGTTTTGCTTTTGGGCTGCTGTCGATGTCCTGGGTCGGCTCGAACCCAAAACGGATTTTTCTGGCCATTGGCCTTGCGTGTGCGCTTTGTTCCGGCTGGGTCAGCAATACGGCGACAGCTGCCATGATGTTTCCGATTGCACTTGGACTGTTGGAAGCAATCAAGGAAATGTTTGCGGCAAATGGCAAGGAAATCAAGCTTGATGAGTACAAGTATGCTACGGGTATCATGCTCATGACAGCATACGCAGCCTCGATTGGTGGTGTTCTCACACCGATTGGCACACCGCCGAATCTTATTATGCTGGGCTTTCTTGATCAAATGGCAGGCATCCATATTTCCTTTTTTGAATGGATGATCTGGGGTGGTGCTGCCATGGTCGCGTATTTTGTCATTGCGTATATTGTGCTGACCTGGATGTTCCCGGCGGATGTAAAACGCATCGATGGGGCGGAAGCGTTTATTGCCAATAAACGCAAGGAACTTGGCAGCTGGACGCGTGCACAGAAGAATACGCTTGCGGCTTTTCTCACGGCGGTTGTCCTTTGGGTACTGCCTGGTTTTATGAGTATTGCTCTGGGGGCGGATGCACCGGCTTTGAAGATGTATAACAAGCTTTTCCCGGAGGCAATTGCAGCGATGGCGGGCGCTTTGCTGCTTTTCTTCCTGCCGGTGAATTGGAAGAAACGTGAGTTCACGCTGGACTGGAAAGATGCAGTACAGGGAGTGGAATGGGGAACGCTGATTCTTTTCGGCGGCGGCCTGGCTATGGGCGGCATGATGTATACGACAGGCCTTTCCAAATGGGTCGGAGACTGTATTGTCGGCTGGATGGGCGGCGAGCCTTCGGAGCTGGTCATGGTTGCAATTTTCTGTGTGATGGCCTTGCTTTTGTCGGAGCTTACCTCGCATACGGCTGCGACGAACATGATTGGGCCGTTGGGCATCACGGCAGCAGTTTCCGCAGGCTTCAGCCCGATTCCGGTTGCTGTTGGTATTGCACTTTCGGCATCTTTGGGCTTTATGCTGCCGGTATCGACGCCGCCGAACGCAATTGTCTATGCGAGCGGCTATGTGCCGATTACGAAGATGATCAAAACAGGTGTGTTTATTGACTTTATCGGGATTTTCTGTGTGACGATTCCAATCGTTTTGTATCTTGTTACATGGATTGTCGGCTGAATGATGTAGTTTTGGCTGCTGCATGGTGTTTTGTGCAGCAGCCTTTTTTATGTAAGTGCGGCGAAACGATGTTTCAGTTTATGATAGATTCAGCAGGTTTTTGTGAAACGTTTCGTCAATTTTGTATTTGATATTCGAAAGGATATTGCACTTCGTGTGAAAAATGTTACAATGAGTTAAGGAAACGCTGATGAATCCGGCAGCCCATCTTGCCGCATCTGATTTGTCCCCTCGT
>CAZTAP010000238.1:0-3518 GCA_964611665.1 uncultured Selenomonadaceae bacterium
AATCAAAGTTGTCCACTAGTGAACCATAACATAATCAAAATATTATCAATGGGGGGAATTTTATATGAAAATCGCATTTGATGTCGACGTACTGGCTAAACTGTAATTTATGTCCAAAAAAAGAACCGTTCCCAAACCGTCCATCATCAAAATTATCTTTCCTTATATGCCCCATTTTTTTGTCCTTTCCCGTAAAAATTTTTCTTGACAAAATAATTTGACAATGATACTTTATAATCAAAGTTGTCCACTAGTGAACCATAACATAATCAAAATATTATCAATGGGGGAATTTTATATGAAAATCGCATTTGATGTCGACGTACTGGCTAAACAAATGAGTATCAACGATATGGTCCATCAGGTTGCAGACTGGGGCTACAAATACATCGAACAGTCCCCGCATCCACGTATCAATCCATTCTACAAGCACCCGCTTTTCTCCAAAGAATGCGAAGCAGAGTACCGCAAAGCACTCAAAGAAACAGGCGTGGAGATTTCATCCTTTATCGTCGTCTACCGCTGGTCTGGTCCTACCGAGGAGCAGCGCAAATGTGCTGTTGAAAACTGGAAGAAGATGATTCAGATTGCTGTCAATATGAATGTCCCCGTCATCAACACGGAATTCTCCGGCGACCCGAACCAGCAGGAAATCTGCAACGGCATGTGGTTCCGCTCCATGGAAGAACTCCTGCCGATCATTGAACGCGAAGGCCTGCGCGTAGAGGTACAGTCCCATCCATACGATTTCTGCGAGCTCAACAACGAAGCCTGTGATATGGTGAAGTCCTTCCGTTCAAAGAATCTCGGCTATGTCTACTCTTCCCCGCATGGCTTCTTCTACGATCAAGGCAAGGGCGATGTCCGCTCCATGCTGCGCTATGCCGGAGAGGAGCTCACCCATGTGCTCTTTGCCGATACGTTCAATCAGACACTCGACTGCCGCTATATTGCCAATCCGCCCTGGCTCAACAGCCGCGGCAAAGCAGACATCACCATCCACCAGCATCTTGCGATGGGCGAAGGCGACGTTGATTTTCCTGGCATTTTCGAGACACTGCGTGATATGGACTTCGCAAATCGCCAGCTCAAGGCCGATGCACCGAAGGTCGGCGGTGACAACATTGCCTGTGTATCCATGTTCGGTTTCCCGGAAAAAATGGATAAGCAGGCTCCTGAAGCGCGTGAGCGCATCGAGCACGAGCTGCTCGGCAAATAATTGCTGCTAAAGTTCTTCCGGACTTTGCATAAATAAAAACCAGTACAGCGTACATGAGATTATTTCGTGGATGCTGTACCAGAAGGAGGATACCCCAATGTCACATACTGAAGATATTGCATTTTCCATCATCGCCTCTGCCGGCGATGGCCGGGCCAAGGTTGCCGAGGCACTCAAATGCGCGCGTCAGGGCAACTTTGGTCAGGCGGAAGAATGCCTGAAAGAAGCGGATGAACATCTTTTGAAAGCTCACCAGCTCCAGACAGACGAACTGCTCAAAAAAGAAGCCGACGGCTCACTCAAAGACCCGTTCAACGTACTCATTGCACATGCGCAGGATTACGTGATGACAGGCATGGCCATGAAAGAAATGGCCAATGAAATCGTGAATCTCTATACACAGATTCGCGCAAAGTAAAATAAACAATGTACAAACCACCCCTAAGCACAAAAAGCCGTGGACCAAAAGGTCTGCGGCTTTTTGTGCTGCACATTGCAGTCCCCCCGAATGTGCCCTATCTCTCCCCGAAAAAGCTGATATTTCCTTGTTCTTTCGCCCCTTTTGCCATTTTCAAACCAATCCTGACATGCTAAACTTAAAGAAACGCTGGTGGATTGGATATTCCGCTCCATCAGCAATAAAGGCTAAAGGAGGCTTTTTCCCATGCGAATCCCACGTATTGCCTCGCTGGCCTTCCTGGTTCTTCTGCTGCTTACCACCATGGCAGCAGCTATGCCGGAACGACCGACCACAGACATTTATGTTCAAGACAATGCAGGACTTCTCTCTACTGATACAAAAAACCACATTCTCGCCATCGGCCATGAGCTGAACGAAAAAACGACGGCCCAAATCGTCGTTGTGACCGTAAAAAATCTCGATGACAAACCCATTGCAGACTATGCCAATGAGCTCTTCCGCAGCTGGGGCATCGGTGACAAGGAAAAAAACAACGGTGTGCTGCTGCTCATCTCACAGGACCCGCGCAAGCTGCGCATCGAGGTGGGTTACGGGCTCGAAGGTGCCATCCCGGACGGCTATACCGGCCGCATCCGCGATGAGGATCTTACCCCGCACTTGAAAAAGAACGACTACGATACCGGCGTAACCCTTGCTTATGAAAAGCTCGCAGCCAAGGCAGCTGCAGAATATGATCAGTCACTTGACTCAATCTCTTCCGATGCCCAAAAGTTTGCCAAGGACAATGATGAAGGTTTTTTCAGCTTCCATTTCAGCACAGAGTTCCTCGTTGAGTTCTGGGCCGCAGTCGGCAGCATCCTCTTCTTTGCACTGATCATCCTTTATCAGCATTTCTTCGGCTCTCATACGAACACGGAAAAAGTCAATTTAGTGAAAGATCCGCCCAATAAAAAACGCAAAGGCCACCACACAAAAAAATCCGGTGGCGGCAGCGGTGGTTACTATGACAGCGGCAGCAGCGGCGGTGGAGGCGGTGATTCCTTCGGCGGTGGCGACAGCGGCGGCGGCGGAAGCGATGGAGATTACTAAACAAAAGGAGCGATTCTCATGTTAAAAGAAAAAATCGGCGCCATTGCGGCTGCCGTCATCATCATGCTCATACTGTTCAGCGGCTATAATTCGCTGATCACCGCAAGTGAAGATATCAACGGCAAATGGAGCCAGGTCGAAAACCAGCTGCAGCGCCGCAGCGATCTCATCCCTAACCTTGTTGCCACCACCAAAGGCATGGCACAGCAGGAAAAGGATGTCTTCCAGGCAGTCAACGATGCGCGTACCAAGCTCGCAGGAGCACAGACGATAAATGATAAGGCCGAGGCCAGCAACGAGCTTTCCGGCTCCCTGAGCCGCCTGCTCATGATTGCGGAAAACTATCCGGACATCAAATCCGACGCAAGCTTCCGACAGCTTGCCGATGAGCTCGCAGGCACAGAAAACCGCATCGCAGTAGCGCGCCGTGACTACAACAATGCGGTACAGAACTACAATACACAGATCAAGAGCCTGCCAAAATCCCTCTATGCCGGAATGTTCGGCTTCAATCAGCGGGACTATTTCAAGGCAGACGAGAAAGCTCAGGAAACACCACAGGTTAAGTTCTGATAAAAAAGCTGCCGCATGAATGTGCGTCAGCTTTTTTGTTTCCAATGCAAATTACAGTTTGTCGGGGCGTTTGTTTTTCGATGAGGTTGACGCCGCCGAACCAGAGGGCATCCAACATTCCGCGGAACCAACCTGCTAAAAAAATATTTGGCCCCTCAATCCATCATCGAAAAAGGCTTAAACGCGCTGCGCTTGGACGACAGCCTTTTCCGAGGG
>CAZTAP010000239.1:0-3445 GCA_964611665.1 uncultured Selenomonadaceae bacterium
ACCTTCCGATGCCATCGCTTTCCATGATTAAGGGAGATGCGAAGTCGGCATCGATTGCCGCCGCATCGATTATTGCAAAGGTCACACGTGACCATATGATGGATGAATATGATAAAAAATATCCGGAATATGGTTTTGCGCAGCATAAGGGATATGGAACAGCCCAGCATGTAGAAGCCATTCGGAAGTATGGACCATGTCCGATCCATCGTTGTTCCTTTGAGCCGATCCGTTCGATGGTGAAGTAATGTATTGATTCCGCAAGGGGGCAGAGTTATGGCAATAGAAGCAAATCCGACAGGCATGGCACCGACGATACAACCGGTGCAGCGTCCGCAGTCTACAGGCAGTACAGAGAGCGTGAACAGACGGGGAGATGGTGGAGCATCGTCTCCGTTCAGCCCGCAGACGAATGTGACGGTGAAAAATTCTATCGCGGATATGGCGGGAATTCTGGCCAAGATTTCGACAAATCAGGAGGAGGCTGTCGAGGCAATGCCGCAGCAGCTGCAAAAGGTCATCCAGCAGGTCCTGCAAAGCTCGTTTTCTTTGCAGGATACCATGGCACAGGGCCTTGGCAGTACGGTGGAAAGCCAGCGCTTTTCGATGGAGCAGCTTACGACTCTTTCACGCATGCTTTCGCAGCTGGGAACACTTGGGGAAAAGGGTGTCAGTCTGGAAAACATCAGCGATGGTATGCAGGCTTTGCTCACGAATCTGAAAGAGCTTGTGACAAACACACAGGAAGGCAGTGCACTGGAGCCTGCTTTGCTGAACAAGGCAGCATTCCAGCTGCTTGATGCGAAATCTGCAGATGATTTGCCTGCGGCGTTACAGCAGCTGATTCAGCAGCTTTCTGGAACTGCAGTACAGAATGCTGCACAAAATACGATGGCTTCAGATGGGCAGGGATTTTTGAAACAGCTCATTCAATACTTTATGCCGGCAGCTGCATCGGCAGAAACAGCCCAAATGGACGAAACTTCTGTCCCACAGCAAAACCAAAACACGGCAAAAATGATGGATACAGGCATGGCGCAGACAAACCTGAATGGTCAGCAAGCTTCAACTGCTGATGTGCAGGAAAGCACGCCAGGCTTCTCGCAGCAGCAAAGTATGCCTGCGGCAGAGGGGAAAATGGCAGAAGGACCAAATTTCCTGAAGGGGCAGGAGAATCCTGCATTTTCATCGAATACAGTTGCAGGAGAAAAAGAGCAGCAGATTCCCGTCCAGTCACAGGCGAATGCAGCTG
Source organism: uncultured Selenomonadaceae bacterium (assembly GCA_964611665.1). GTDB lineage: Bacteria > Bacillota > Negativicutes > Selenomonadales > Selenomonadaceae > CAZTAP01. The sequence goes on from CAZTAP010000239.1 coordinate 1,253, forward strand.
GACAGGAGAGTAGTGCTTTGCTGGGAAAAGAAACGGCCCAAACGCCTGGTGAAGGCAGAGCGGCAGTGCAGCAGGAGCCGCTTGCACGTAATCTTCAACAGGCGGGTGTTGGGACTGCAGGGAGTCAGAATACGCCTGCCCAGGCAGGGAGCCAGCTGCAGCAGAGCCTGCCCATGCAGAATACGCCGCAGCTGATGGAGACCATGAAAAGCCTTGCATCGCTTTTGCTAAAGGATGCGAATCTGACCGAAAAGGACATGACACTGCTGCAGAATTTTGTCAATCGTTCACAAAGTACATTGAGTGAGGATGAGGCGAAACAGTTGCAGCAACTGCTCCGTTTGTGTCAAAGTAATATGCCGGCAGCTGTGCAGCAGGCGGCAAACCGACAGAACATGACAGAGCTGCCAAGACTTTGGGCGTTCATGCAGCTTTGCGATATGACATCCGTAAAGGATATGAAGCCTCGTCAACTGAAGGCTGCCAGCCGGGATGTTGCGGATTTCGTTTCTGCTATGAAACAGTCAATGGGCGGTGAACACGCCTCATCTGTAGATCAGCAGGGAACAGTCAATCGCTCGATGAACTTTATGGTACCAATCTATCTTGGAGAGAATGGACAGCAGAGCTATCCGGCTTATATCCACGTCTATGATGAAGAAAAACAGTCTGAGGGGCAGGAGGCAACGCAAAAAGAAACATGGCTCCGGCTTTGTGTTTTGACCGAAAATATCGGAGCGGTGGAGCTGACCTGTCGGGTATATGAGAAGCAGAAGCTGAATGTTCGGGTTTACTTTTCGAATGCATCAGCAGTAGAATCATTTAAGGAATACGTGCCAGAATTCAAGGCCTCGTTCACTGATTCCTCGTTGGAACTGACGGACTTGAAAGTCGGCGTAGCAGGGACTAGGCTATGATAAAAAACAGACATGTGCCTGTAACAGAGGCAGAAACAGATCCAACAGCTGAAAAAAAGGCAGTAGCGCTTGAATATGATCCGGCACAGCAGCGTGCGCCAAAGGTAGTCGCAAAGGGCAAAGGCTATGTAGCAGAAAATATCATGGCTGCGGCTCAAAAGAACTCAATCCCGGTCTATCAGAATAAATCTCTGGTGAACCTGCTCATGGCGCTGGAACTGGATAAGGAAATCCCGCCAGAGCTTTATACAACGGTGGCAGAAGTGCTGGCCTATGTCTATCGTATCGACAAGAAGGCGAAAAAGCTGCCGCCGGTTCATTTGTGAGGCCGTTTATGAGTACAAAGAAGATTGGCAATATGGGTGAAGAACAGGCTGCGGCCTATCTGCGCGCAAATGGCTATCAAATCAAAGCCGCACAGTTCCGTTCACCGATGGGAGAAATCGATCTGGTTGCAGAGAAGGATCATACGCTGGTCTTTGTTGAGGTAAAGACGCGCCATCCGACCTGTTATGGCACACCTGCCCAGGCTGTGAGCTATACGAAGCGGCGCCGCATTGTGCAGACGGCCTATTGGTATATTCAGCAAAAGCATTTGCCGGAGGGCCTCTGCCGCTTTGATGTCATTGAAGTGTATTGCCATGGAAATGGAAAGGCAAGGATCCAGCATTTTGAAAATGCATTTGAGGTTTAACGGGAAGGGGAAAATAAGAAGCTATGCGGTTTGTCATTGGAGTTACCGGAGCCAGCGGCAGCATTTATGCGCTGAGGCTCATTCAGGTTTTAAAAGAGGCTGGTCATGAGATCCATGCAGTTGTGACGAAAAGCGGACAACGGGTCATGGAATATGAATGCGGAATCAGTCAGGATGTTTTTGCACAGCGGGTCGACAGGCTGTATGACGTCGAGGATATCGGTGCGGCAATCGCCAGCGGGTCTTTTCGCATGGATGCAATGGTTGTTGTGCCATGTTCGATGAAGACGACGGGCTGTATAGCAAACGGAATATCCGATAATCTTCTGACACGGGCCGCTGATGTCATGCTGAAGGAAGGCCGTGAGCTTTTGCTTGTACCGAGAGAAACACCTTTGCATGCGATTCATCTGGAGAATCTTTTAAAGCTTTCACGTATGGGGGTAAAAATTCTTCCAGCGTGTCCGGGATTTTATCATCGTCCCAAAACGATGGATGAGCTCATCGATATGCTGGTGGGGAAGATTTGCGATTCCTTGCGTGTGGAGCATCATCTGTTTGAGCGCTGGCAGGGAGAAATGT
>CAZTAP010000240.1:0-3435 GCA_964611665.1 uncultured Selenomonadaceae bacterium
CTAGTTCATGAATCAGTATCTTTAAGTTTTTGCTCCAGTTCATTGATGGAAATACCATAGGTAGCCTGCATTGCTTCATTGGCATCCTGGTTTCTTAGTCGGCGGATGTATTCAAAAAGTTTTTTTTCGCCATAGGATTGCTCAAGGTAAAGAACGGCCAGATCTGCTTTGGCATAGGTGGGCCGACCTGCTCCGAAATATTTGCTCCATCCTGTCTGTGTGGTGATTTCAGAAAGCGATAATTCATCTGCCTGGGTTTTATTCCAGGCATTCTGCTGAAACTGGTTCATGCGTGTGGTCTGCAGAGAGGCTGTGATATGTGCAGCAAGCAGGTCAGCCATACCTTCGCCAAACCACATGTTTTTGGCAAGCAGGTTAGGCGGTACGATAAGAAATTGATATTGATGAGCCAGTTCGTGCGCTACCAGGCCGGTTGTGTAAGCTTGTGAAGCACCGATAGGGATATAGACCGTGATATGACGATAAGTACTGCCGCCGGAGATGTTCCCGGTGATATGCCTGTCGGCGTTTAATTGTCTGAAGTTTTGCTTGCTGGAGGCAACGGTAAGATCGATATTGTCACGAAAGTCCAGATGGAAATGCTGCTGCATATAGCTTGATGTCATATGGATCGCCATCGTGACCTGCTGCATGCTGCGGGAAGATACTGGACCTGCAGTATGCAGTGTGACCATGACAGCAGCTGAAACAACAGAATGGAATAGGAATAATTGAAAGACGAAAGAGAATATCAGGATATATCTTTTTTTCTTCATTGCAGGAAAGCCTCCTTTTTTCAGGGTGATGTGTGCCTTGTGCTGCGGCCGTTTTCTTTATGAATAGGCGAAATTCTTTTGCAGTGCTTTTAGCAGGATCTCGGCGATCGGCGTGAATACCTGATATTTCTTCCAGACAATATACATTTTATTTTCCAAGACCGGTGTAAGAGGGCGAAAGCAAAGCTCAGAGGTGTCTCCGGACAGATGGTCAAAAGCCAGCAGAAGGCCGAGACCGCTTTTGACAAAGACGGTGCCGTTATAGAAAAGATTGGTAAAGCCTGTAAAGTTCAGCTGATCGATGCGTTCGCCGCACCAGCGGGGAAAATCAGCTTTGAAGGATTGCTCAGAAACGATGAGCTCATAGTCGAGCAGGTCGCGAAAAGCAATGGCTTTCTTTTGTGCAAGCGGATGCTTTCGGGGCATGACTACACCCCAGGTGTCACGGCCTGGAAGTTCAATATAATGATAGCGGGCAAGATTTGGCGGCTCGACCAGAATCGCAAAATCAAGGATGCCGCGATCCAGCCGTTCGAGGACAACATCGGTATCGCCGCTGGTAATATGATAATAGAGTCTTGGATAATCCTGACGCAGCTGTTTGATGGTATTGGCAAGATGGCGGATCAGATAGGATTCAGCACAGCCAATACGTATATCACCGCCGTCCAAAATGTTCATTTCCTGGAATTCAGCATAGGTTTTGTCTACCATATCCAGAATATCCTCGGCACGTTTTCGCAGCAGAAAGCCTTCTTCTGTGAGGACGATGTTTCGGCCTTGCTTTTGGAACAGGCTTTTGCCGAGTTCCTTTTCCAGATTTTTCATTTGTACAGATAACGTGGGCTGTGAGATATGCAAGGCTTCTGCAGCAGCAGTCATACTGCCTTCACGGGCAATTTCCACGAAATTTCTCAGCAAATTTGTATCCATGTGTCATCACCTCAAATTCTAGGATAACACGGTAATCTATTAAAAACAATAATATATATAGATTGAATATTGGTATTAGTAATATTTAGAAGAGAAAGCTATAATAAAGCTGAGCTCAAAAATCAATGGTCATGACAAGGGGGTATGCCAGATGGCAAGCATAGAGGATCGCAGAGCAGTGCTTCGACAAAATCTTGTGGATGCTGGATGCGATGATCATCTGATTGCCTGTTGCATGGATTGCTTTCAAATGAGTAACAAGACGAAGGCTGGGGATTTGCTCAGGCAGCAGCGGCGCAAATTGCTGGGGGAAATCCATACGGGACAGAAACAGCTGGATTGTCTGGACTATTTGCTTTACCGGATGGACAGAGAATAGAGAGGATGAGGATGATATGAACAGAGGATTTAAAGCAAAAAAAATATTTGCGGCAGCACTTTTCGGTGTGTTTATGATGGTAAGCGGTGGCGTTGTTTCGGCAGCAGCTGCAGATAAAGCACCTGCGGATGCGGCAGCGAAAAGCGTAAAAACAGAAGGGACAGATTTGAAATTGACCGAGGAATGGGATAAGGTATTTCCAAAAAGTGATAAAGTAAACCATCGCAAGGTGACCTTCCATAATCGTTATGGTATCACGCTTGCAGCAGACCTCTATGAGCCAAAGGATATAAAGGGAAAGCTTGCTGCGATTGCTGTCAGCGGACCATTCGGAGCGGTCAAGGAGCAGTCTTCCGGGCTTTATGCGCAAAAGATGGCGGAACGAGGCTATCTGACCATTGCGTTTGACCCATCCTTTACCGGAGAAAGCGGTGGGACACCGCGTGATGTGGCATCGCCGGATATCAATACCGAGGACTTTTCGGCAGCCGTAGATTATCTGTCTACGCGGAACAATGTTGATCCTGAGCGTATTGGCATCATCGGCATCTGCGGCTGGGGCGGCATGGCACTGAATGCTGCAGCGATGGATACGCGCATCAAAGCAACGGTCACCTCAACGATGTACGATATGAGCCGTGTCATGACGAATGGCTATTTCGATGCTATGGGACCGGATGAGCGCTATGCGCAGCGTCAAAAGCTGAATGCACAGCGGACGGAAGATTATCGTAATGGTACCTATGCGAAATCCGGCGGTGTTGTGGACCCGCTGCCGGCGGATGCACCATTTTTTGTGAAGGACTATCACGATTATTACAAGACGAAGCGCGGCTATCATGCGCGTTCAGTCAATTCCAATGGCGGCTGGAACACGACAACGGCACTATCCTTTATGACGATGCCAATCCTTGCGCATAGTGATGAGATTCGCAGTGCAGTCCTGATGATTCATGGTGAGAAAGCACATTCGCTGTATTTCAGCCAGGATGCCTTTAAAAAGCTTAAAGGCGATAATAAGGAACTTATGATCATTCCAGGTGCTGTGCATACGGATCTGTACGATAATGTAAATATCATTCCTTTTGACAAAATGGATGATTTTTTCAAGGCCAATTTGAAATAACGCGGAGAAACATATTTTCTGAGCAGGATGACGGATAAGCAATAAAAGCTTGTCGGTTGTCCTGCTTTTTTGAATAAATGTATACTCTGGAATAAGAAAGCAGGGGCAAGCACAAAGAACAGGCGGCGCATGAATATCTCCCTTAGTGTAAAATAATACTCGGTGATATTGCAAAAATAGAGGACTACCTTTATCCTAGAATGTATGCTTCGCAGGCAAAA
>CAZTAP010000241.1:0-3427 GCA_964611665.1 uncultured Selenomonadaceae bacterium
GCGAGCAGGCCTTCGCCGTATTTCGTTGCCATGCCGAAGAAGGCAGCAACCCACATCCAGAACAGCGCGCCCGGGCCGCCGACCTTGACTGCCGTAGCGACACCGACGATATTGCCTGTGCCGACCGTCGCGGCGAGTGCAACACAAAGGGCCTTGAAGCTCGAAACATCGCCTTCGCCCTTGTTCTTCGCCTTGAAAATGAGCTTCAAGGCAAGCGGCAGGCGGACGACCTGCAGCAGGCCGAGACGTACGGTCAGGAAAATGCCCGTACCGACGAGAAGAGTGATGAGTGGGGGGCCCCACATAAACGAATCAATTGCATTTAGAACCGGAAGTATGCTTTCCATGGATAAATCCTCCTTAAAATGTTCGCGTACAGTGGACATAAGTGCACGAAAAAGAATATCTATAATAATAGCACAAAATAAAAGGCTTGTCTGCCCTTTTTCCTAAATTTTTTTCGTTTCCGGGGAAATTATCTTGAAAAATATCGCTGCTGCGTCAAAACAGCAAAAAAAAGCCGGATACCATCGGTATCCGGCCCAACACAAAATAATAAAATAAGTGCTTTTGAGTATGCTGACTTCTCAGCACCTTCATTATACAAGAGGTCCAACCAATTTGTCCAGCTAAATTTATGCTTTTTCAAGAAAATTTTCGGATTCGCCGAAAAACCTCTGAAGCAGCAGGAATTTCCGGAAATCTGCCGAATAGGTGAAAGGATAGAGTCAGAAAAAAGCATGAAATTGAAGGAGGTATTTCCATGTTATTTAGAAAGCTTATGAGTGTACTGCTGAGTGCAGTATTTCTTATATCCACGCTGGGCACGGCTTCGGCTTCTGCACCGGAGACCGTACAGGACAGGCTGGCAGCTGTTGAAACGGATACCTATGGCGGCGAGCAGACCGGAGCAATCATCGACCGCATCAATCACCTCGAAAAGGACTACGAGGGTACGCATCGCACGGGCAGCATGATGGAGCGCGTGGATGCCCTGTACAATCATCTGTATGATAATGCATCAGGCCCCTCGATCATGGCACAGCTCAATGCGGTCGAATGGAGCATCGAGCATCAGGTGAGCATGAAGCCGGTACAGCAGCGCATCACGGAGATGGAAACGACCATTCAGGGCAAGACGGGGGAAGGCACCTATCGGCAGCGCATTGCCAAGCTTTCCAGCTATGCTTTCGGCAGCAACACCCTGCCGCTTACGCAGGTGAGTGTGCCGGCCAATACGCTGATCAAGATCAGCCTGGTCACGCCGGTCAACGCCAAGAACCTCAAAGCCGGAGATACCATCCAGTATAAAGTCGCTGAGGATGTCGTGGAAAACGGCATGCTGCTGTTTGCCAAGGGCGAGCCGGGCACCGGCACGGTGACCAAGGTGAAGCAGGCACGCAACTTCGGACGCGATGCCGAGGTCGTCATTGATTTCAAGTCCACGAAGGCAATGGATGGTACGAACGTCGATACCTTTGTCGGTGCTGAGGCCAAGAAGCAGATGGAAACTTTGGCGATGGCAGCAGGCGCAAGTCTTGCCGGCATCGTTCTGCTCGGACCGATCGGCGTGGTTGCAGGAATTTTTGTCAACGGCAAGAACATCGACCTGCCGGCGGGCACGGAGCTTTATATCCAGACCAAAGCCGATACGACACTTTATGGTGTGCCGATGACTTCCAAATAATTCAATCGCAGCAGAGAGGGATCGCCAGAAAACGCTGGAGAATCCCTCTTTTTATTTGCGATAACGTTTTAGATGATGTACTATAAAAGGGCAGGATTTTATTAAGAAAGAAACAAGACAGGAGCTTTTTTACATATGAAGACAAGATTAAAAATTTGTTCAGGCGTATTGGCCGCTGCTGTACTTATGCCAGGCTATGCGATGGCAGCAAAATACACATCTACAACGGATACCGGTGTAGATGTTTTGGACTATATTGAGAATCAGCATCGTGCTGAGCGTGAGAATCGGTTGAATGACGATCAGAAAAAGCTGCTTAAAGATACGGCAGAAATGAAACAGCATTTACGTCAGCCGGTAGATCCGACGAAGATTCCTGTAGCCTTTGAAGGCGATGATCTGACCTATGACCAGAAAAGCGGTGCTTTTGAAGCTAAGGGAAACGTTGTGATCACGCAGCTCGATGATCGCAGGTTTACTTCAGATAAGATGGATGGCAATTCCAAAACCCAGGATATTCGGGTCGAAGATCAGGGACATGTGCTGCAGCTTACGCCGAATGTGCCGCGCGTTGATCTGAATGGCTATAGGATCAACTATAATTATGGGAAAAAGACGGGTACGATGGAAGACGCTAAGGGGAAGGTCGATCATCAGTATGTGACGGGCAAACGCTTCGAATTCTATCCGGATGAGGTCATCATCTATAACGGTACCGCAACAAAATGCGCGGCGAAGAAGCCTGACTATCATCTGAGTGCGGACAAAATCGAGATTTTCCCGGGCAAAAAAATGATTATGTACAATGTCAAAGTCTATCTGGGCAGTGTCGTGCTTTACCAGCAGAAAAAACGTGAAGTAGATATCAGTCCGGAAGCCAAGGAAACGATTTATCCGCGCGCTGGCTATGATAAGGATGATGGCGTATGGGTAGAGCAGACTTTCGATACCGTGCTGGCACCGAAGGTCACAGGCTATGCTGATCTTAAATACATGTCCAAATGGGGTGTGCGCAATGTCTATGGTGTGGACTGGGCGAATGCTGGCAGCAGCTATCATTTGAAATATGGATATTTCGAGGATAGCAATAACCATTGGATCAAGAAAGAGCCGACTTTCGTCTATAATTATGGACATCAAATCGGGAAGGGGCCGTTTTCCTATACTTTTGAGTATGAGCTGGGCCGCTGGTATAATAATGGAGTACACAGTACGCATTCCTATTATAACCTTACGGTCAGCAGGGCGCCTCTGGCACTTGGACATGGCTTTGTGCTCTTCTTTGATACGGGTTATTCCATTACAAAAGAAAGCTACGACAAATCAACCGTCAAGGGCTTTAGCTATAATGCGACGGTTGGCAAGGAATTTAGTAAACGGTTTGTAGGCTTCCTGGGCTATCATTATACTGCAACGAACAGTCAGAGAACATTGTTCAATTACAATGTGGATGATTATTCACGTAAGCTGGAAACGGGATTCAGTTATCGGTTCGACGATAAGAACCGTATCGTTGCAGGCTGGAACTATGATATGTCAGCCAAATCACTGAAAGATGTTGATTACTACTGGTATCATGATATTCACTGTGCAGAGGTCATCATTCGCTATCGTGCGAAGCGGCACACATGGGGGATAGGCTTTCAGTTCACACCATGGTAATCTGCTGGATAAATTATGAGAGAAAGCTGGGGGAAGAGCGATGAAGCAGGAGCTTATTGATATCATCGAACAAATGAA
>CAZTAP010000242.1:0-3418 GCA_964611665.1 uncultured Selenomonadaceae bacterium
CTTTTGACGGGCGGCTTGCATTGTGATGGTTTTATGGATACAATGGATGGTGTATTTTCCGGGCGTTCGCGTGAGCGCATGCTGGAAATCATGAAGGACAGCCGGGTTGGTTCGAATGGTGTATTTGCGTTTGGTGTGCTGCTTCTCTTTGACTGGGCCATGCTGCTGGATATGGAACCTGCAAGGCTTATGGCTGCACTTTTTGTTATGCCGATTGTTGCGCGGCTCATGATGATGCTGGTCATTACGCTGTTCCCTTATGCACGGCCGCAGGGTATGGGCAAAGCGTTTGCGGCCTGTGCAACGAAAAAGGTGCTTTGTTTTGCGTTCTTTTATACGCTTGTGCTTATTTTTCCGGCAGGCTGGCTTGGCGGGCTGAGCCTTTTGACCGCGCTTTGTTTCACAATATATTTTGCAAGATATGTAACACGTCTTTTGGGCGGTGTGACCGGGGATGTTTATGGCGCGACGGCGACTCTTTCGGAAGCGGTCGTGTTGTTCACGTTCCTGGCAGGCTCACAATTCATCAGATAGGGGTTTTTTTATGCGTATTGAAGTCAGGGTGCCAGGTTCCTGCGGGGAGCTTGTGCAGGGCTGCATTGATGGCAAACCATTTTTGGTAACCTGTCCGGTTAATTTATATACGCGGGTCGTTGTAACGGATGCAAACCATGACAGCAAAGGACTGGGGGCCAAATCGTATCGGGCATTGCAGGATACGTTGTCTTTTCTGGGGGAAGCTAGGTTTCCCTTCGGCATTGCGCTGGCTTCTGAGCTTCCACAGGGCAAGGGAATGGCCTCAAGCAGTGCGGATATTGCAGCTGTGGCTCTGGCTGTGTCAGCGGCGTTCGGCCGGAGGCTCACGGCAGAAGAGACAGCCTGCCTGGCTGTGGGCATTGAGCCTACGGATGGGGTTTTTTTTGATGGCATTGTGCGGTTCAATCAGATGAATGGAGAATGTCTGGAACATATGGGGAATTTTCCGCGTTTGAAGATTGCGGTCTTTGATACTGGCGGTGCAGTGGATACGCTGGCTTTTCATCAAAGAAAAGATTTGCCTGCATTGTCTGCGGCCAACGAGCAACAGGTGCGTCAGGCTTTGGGATTGCTGCATGCTCCCCGTACGGCAGCCAGTATTGCCGGGGCTGCCAGCTGCAGCGCTCTTGCCAATCAGACAATCCTGGCGAAGAAAGCTTTGTCTGATATCTTGCGGGATGTTCTCAGGCTTGGTGCGCTTGGCGTCAATACGGCGCATAGCGGGACGGTGCTTGGTGTGCTTTTTGCGCCGGATACATGCTCCGCTGCAGTGGAAGAAAGGGCCGGGCAGATTGTTTCGCGTTATCCGCATTTATCTTATCTGCGGCAGGTTGAACTTATATCGGGCGGTTATACTATAGAGGTCAGGTGAATGCTTTGATTGAGAAATTTGTACATGGGGGCAATATTTATAAAGGGAAGGCATCTGCCGGGGAATGGCTGGATTTCAGTGCGAATATCAACGCACTGGGGCTGCCGAAGACGGTAAAGAACAGCATCCTGGCAAATCTGGAAGGGATTGTGCATTATCCGGATCCGGAGGCTGCTGAGTTGAAAGCGGCAATTGCAGATTATTATCAGGTACCTGAACAGGAAATCGTCCTGGGCAATGGAGCGGCTGAGCTGCTCTATGTTTTTTTTCACTCCATACGGCCGCAGAAGGTGCTGCTGCCGGTGCCTTCGTTCAGTGAATATGAGCGTGCAGCGCGTTCAGCAAAGGCTGAAATCTGTTATGCCGGGCTTTCTGCCGGACAGGATTTTGCCATGCCCTGGCAGGAGATCTTTTGTCAGCTGCCGTTTATGGACGTTGTTGTTTTTGGCAATCCGAACAACCCGACCGGGCGGATGCTTTCGGCAAAAGAGCTGGAAGTCTGTATCCAAAAAGCGTCGAAAAGCAATACCTGGGTACTGGTGGATGAGTCCTTTATGGATTTCCGTTCGGATGCGGAGCTTTATACTGTGCGGAATCTTGTGCAGCAATATGCTAATCTTTTTGTGCTGCAGTCCATGACGAAGTTCTTTGCTATTCCGGGATTGCGGCTGGGATTTGGACTTCTGCCGCCGGAGACTGCAGCTCGGCTGGAGCTTGGCAAGGATGTCTGGAATGTGAACCTGCTTGCGCAGAAAGCGGGCATAGCTGCATTGGAAGATTTTGGCTATCAACAGCGTTCACGTGAACTTTTGGTACAGGAAATCAGCTATGTGACAGCAGAACTGAAAACGCTTGCCGGACTCAGATTTTTTGAGCCAAGCGTGAATTTCATTTTGCTTGATCTGACCGGATGTGATATAACAGTAGATGAGCTTTTGCAGCAGATGCGTGCGCATAGTATCCTTTTGCGGGATTGCAGGAATTACCCGGGTCTGGCAAAGACCTTCGTGCGCATGGCAGTGCGCTCGCATGAAGAAAACCAGAAGGTCATAGCGGCCTTTGAGGAAATATGGCAGGGGAGACAGGGAAAATGACAAAAGTGGTGCTGATCCGTCATGGACAGACAGAATGGAATATCGCAGGAAAGTATCAGGGGCAGTCAGATGTAGCGCTTTCTGACAAGGGAATTGAGCAGGCGAGATGCCTGGCACAAAATTTTCCTCTCGAGCAGCTGGATGCTGTTTATGCGAGTGATCTCAGTCGGGCATTGGTGACGGCCGAGCAGGTGGCAAGGCATTTCGGCTGTGTTGTGCAGCCAGAGCCTTCCCTGCGGGAAATGAATTTTGGCGAATGGGAAGGACTGACCTATAAGCAAATCGCTGCACAATGGCCGGAGGCTATGGGGACGTTCTTCCAGCGTCCGGATATGCTGGAGATTCCAGGCGGTGAAGGGTTTGCTGTCCTGCAGGAACGTGCGGTAAAATGCATAGAGGAAATCGTAGCGTCGAATGTGGGAAAAACGGTAGCTGTTGTGGCGCATGGGGCGATCCTGCGCACAATCCTTACGCATGTGCTGCATATGCCGCTGCGTTATGTATGGACGATACGCCAGGATAATACAGCAGTGAACATTTTGCGTTATGACGAGGGAAATTGCATGGTCGAGCTGGTGAACAGTACGGCGCATCTGCAGAAATAAAATGGACAGGCATCCATCAGCCTATCCATTTTGGGGGATTTGTTTTTGGATCAGTTCGCCGACGATTGCGGCAAGCTGGTCTATTTTTTTGATGCGGGCAAAATTTGCCCCAAATATTTTTTGTGCCGCGGGCAGGAAATTGGGCAGCTCACCATTTAAAAGACCGATGATCTGAATGCCCTGCTTGCGGAGCTGCTGCAGCTCAGCTGCTGTATCATCGATTGCGTGCTGTTCGGAATAATCATAGCTCAGGGGGAATGTTTCTGACGGGATGCGCTGGGCATCGTTAGGCCGGGCGTCACTGAGGATGA
>CAZTAP010000243.1:0-3378 GCA_964611665.1 uncultured Selenomonadaceae bacterium
TGAACAATGGCGTTATAATAAAACAGTATTTTCTTTTCTGGAGGTTTTTTTTTGCAAGTGTTACGATATATCAGGTTTGTGGTCTTTTTTTGTGTGCTGGCCGTGTTCTGTGGGACGGGCCCTGCACGGGCGCAGGAGGGGCCGGCTGTTACTGCTGAATCGGCTATTTTGATCGAGGCCTCGACCGGGCGCGTGATCTATGAGAAGGATGCAGATGCGCTGCGCTATCCGGCAAGCACGACGAAGATGATGACCTGTATCCTCGCCCTGGAAAAGGGGAATATGGATGCAGTCATTACCGTGAGCCCGGCTGCAGCCAATGTAGAGGATACCGAGCTGCAGGCAGGGGATCAGATGAAGCTTGCTGAGCTGGTGCAGGAGATGATGCTGCGCTCGGATAATGGGGCAGCGGTGGCGATTGAAGAATATCTCGCAAGCTCCATGGGCTCTTTTGCAGAGCAGATGAATAAAAAGGCAGTGTCACTCGGGGCCAGGAACACGCAGTTCCTGAATCCAAATGGCCTGCCCAATCCGCAGCATTATTCAACAGCGCGGGATATTGCGAAGATTGCGGCTTATGGCATGAAAAATCCGGAGTTTCGCGCGCTTGTCGGCGTGAAGACGAAGAATATCCATTGGCTGCGTCCGGCAGGGAAGTCTGCTGTGATGGAAAACACGAATGCATTGCTTGGGGTATATCCCGGTCTGACTGGAATCAAAACAGGCTATACCAAAGCGGCTGGCGGCTGTCTGGCTGCCTCGGCACAGCGGGACGGACTGGAACTCATCGCTGTGGTACTGCATTCGGAAAGTGAAGCGGCGCGTTTTCGGGATGCGGCAGCATTGCTTGACTATGGCTTTGCACAGATGCGCCTTGTGCCCGGACTGGAGCGTACGCAGGCGGTACGTGGTGTCTGGGTGCGCGGCGGTCAGAAGGGTCATATCACTGCGCGTCCGGCAGCGGATCTTTTGTATCCGGTATTGCAGGAAGATGAAGTGAAACGCTACACGGTTGCCTATGATATCCCGATTGCCGAGGCCGGGGTCAAAGCGGGCCAGCAGGTGGGAGAGCTTGTCTTGAGCTATGATGGACATGAGGTTGAGCGTATCCCTCTTCTGGCGGATGAAGATTCTGCGGCGGGCTTCAGTCTGCTCGGATTTTTGATTCGTCTGTTTACCTAAGGGAACGCTGATGAATATGGAGGCTGTATAATGGAACAGGAAATTCAGGAAGACGTTGAAAAATATATTTTGTCCTTTTATGATGATAATCCTTTCGTGCAGTATCTGCATATGGACATCCTGAACATTGGTTCAGGAGAAGTGCGTCTTGCTTTGCAGGTCGTACATGAGCATACCAATGTATATAAGATCGCGCATGGCGGCGTGCTCATGTCCATGGGCGATACCGCGATGGGGGCAGCCTGTCTCTCCTGCCGGAAGCGGGTCGTCACGCTGGATTTTCATATGAATTTCATCCGTGCGGTCCCGACCGGACAGCAGGTCATTGCACGGGGCCGCGTCGTGCATAACGGTTCGCGTACGATGGTATGCGAGTGCGATCTTCTGGATGAAGCGGGACAGGTGTTTGCCAAGAGCGGCGGCACGTTTTTTGTCACGGGACATTTTGCTGCATAAGCAAATAAATCTTGACAAAACAGCGGGAAAAAACTAAGATGAATAAAAATAATCGTACAGAATCATGGCACTTATGCGTGCTGTACCTGATTGGAAGGGGAACTATACAATGACACAGTTTGACCCTCGTAACATCACAATGATGATGGATCTTTATGAGCTCACCATGGCTAATGGCTATTTTACCGATAAACAGGAGGATAAAAGCAGCAGAGTCACCTTTGATGTCTTTTACCGCAAGAATCCGGACGGCGGCGGCTTTTCTATCTTTGCCGGTCTCGAGCAGGTCATCGAGTACATCGAAAATCTTCACTTTTCGGCTGGGGATATTGACTATCTGCGTTCTCTGAAGCTTTTTGATGAGAAGTTTCTTCAGTATCTCACGGACTATCATTTTACGGGTGATGTGCTCGCACTGCAGGAAGGCACGATCATGTATCCGGAGGAGCCAATCCTGACCGTTACGGCACCCATCATTGATGCACAGCTGGTTGAGACAGCAATCCTTGCCGAGATCAATCATCAGTCGCTGATTGCAACGAAGACGCGCCGCATTGTCCGTTCGGCAAAAGGGCGCGGTGTATCGGATTTTGGTGCGCGCCGTGCGCACAATATCGATGCAGCCGTCTATGGTGCACGTGCAGCCTATATTGGCGGTGCGAACGGGACTGCAACCGTGCTGGCTGGTCAGCTGTTCAATATTCCGGTAGGCGGCACGATGGCGCATAGCTGGGTCATGTATTATGATGATGAATATACGGCGTTCAAGCGGTATGCGGAATGCTATCCGGATGCGACGGTGCTCCTGATCGATACGTATGATGTCCTGCGCTCGGGTGTGCCGAATGCCATCCGTACAGCAAGGGAAGTTCTTGAACCGATGGGCAAGCGCCTGAAAGGCGTGCGCATCGATTCCGGCGACCTGGCGTATCTTTCCAAAAAAGTGCGCAAAATGCTGGATGATTCAGATCTCAAGGACTGCCAGATCGTGGCCTCGAACAGTCTGGATGAATATACGATTGCCTCGATCCTGGATGACCAGGGCGGCTGCATCGACAGCTTCGGTGTCGGTGAACGCCTGATTACCTCGAAGAGCGAGCCGGTTTTTGGTGCGGTCTACAAGCTGGCTGCGGTGGAAAAGCATCATCAGGTCATTCCAAAGATCAAAGTCTCGGAGACCGTGGAGAAAATCACGAATCCGGGCAGGAAAAAGCTCTATCGTATCTATGATGAGAATGGTCATGCGATAGCCGATCTGATTACGCTGGAGGAAGAAAAGCTCGATATGAGCAAGCCTTACCGCTATATCGATCCGCAGAAGCCGTGGAAGCGCCGTTATTTCACCAACTGCACCGCCAAGGAACTGCAGCAGCCGGTCATCCGGAATGGAAAACGCATCTCGAAGAAATATACGCTGAACGAGCTCCGTGATTATGTCACGGCTCAGTTGAATGGTGAGATCTGGCAGGAGGAGCAGCGTTTCGAGAACCCGCATATCCATTATCTTGATATGAGTCCGGAGTATTATTCCCTGAAACTCAAACTGTTGAATGATATGCAGCAGGATTGATTCCCTGCTGAGAGATAAGGAAATACGGATGAATCCTGCGGTATCTGAACCAACGGATTCATCCGTGTTTCCATAAAAAAATCCGCTGGCAGATTTGCCAGCGGATTTTTTTATTGGTGCTCAGAATGCCGGAACGACGGCACCCTTGTATTTATCATTGATGAACTGTT
>CAZTAP010000244.1:0-3369 GCA_964611665.1 uncultured Selenomonadaceae bacterium
TTCATGCTGATGCCTCTTTCTTAGTTCTTCGCGCGTTTTGCTTCATCAAACTTAGCCATGATACCCTGCTTCTTGAGCAAAGACTTAACAGTATCTGTCGGTTGAGCACCTTTGTTCATCCAATCCAAAACCTTTTCCTCGTCAACGTTAACGATTGCCGGTTCCTTAGTGGAATCATAGTTACCAAGAATCTCGATAAAACGACCATCACGCGGAGCGCGGGAATCAGCTACAACGATACGATAGAACGGGTTCTTTTTCGCACCCATACGATTCAAACGAATTTTAACTGCCATTGAAAATTCACCTCCTTCAAATGAAATAATCTAAATCAATGCATAAACGGTAACTTAAAGCCGCCAAGGCCCTTCTTGCCGCCCTGCATCTTTTTCATTTTCTTCATCATCTTTTTCATCTCAGCAAACTGCTTGATGAGCTTGTTGACTTCCTGCACACGCGTACCACTGCCCAGGGCAATGCGCTTGCGGCGGCTGCCGTTGATGATGCCCACGTCAGCCCTTTCCTTCGGCGTCATCGCATAGATGATTGCCTCAATATGCTTCATCTCTTTGCCGTTGAGGTCGATGTCCTTGCCCTCGAGCTGCTTCTTGATGCCGCCCATGCCCGGAATCATGCCCAGGATTTGTTCGATGGAGCCCAGCTTCTTGACCTGCTGCATCTGCGAAAGGAAGTCATCCAGCGTGAACTCATCCTTCCGAAGCTTCTTTTCCATCTTTTTGGCTTCTTCCATATCAAAGGTCGACTGCGCCTTTTCAATGAGGGAAAGCACATCGCCCATCCCAAGGATACGTGAAGCCATGCGGTCCGGATAGAACGGCTCAAGAGCCTCCAGCTTCTCGCCCATTCCCACGAACTTGATTGGACAGCCCGTCACGGCCTTGACCGACAGAGCCGCACCACCACGTGCATCACCATCGAGCTTCGTGAGCACAACGCCATCGAGTCCCAAATCACCATTGAAGCTCTCCGCAACATTGACTGCATCCTGACCAGTCATCGCATCGACCACCAGCAGGATTTCATGCGGATGAACCTCGGACTTAATGTCCTTGAGCTCCTGCATGAGCTGCTCATCAACATGCAGACGACCTGCGGTATCGATGATGACAATATCATTCGCATGCGAATTTGCATGTGCAACGGCGCTTTTCGCGATAGTCACAGCATCTGTACCAGTCTCCATGGAGAAAACCGGTATATCGAGCTGCTCGCCCAGGACCTGCAGCTGTTTCACAGCTGCAGGCCGGTAAATGTCTGCTGCGACGAGCAGCGGACGCTTGCCCTGCTTCTTCAGGGAAAGCCCAAGCTTGCCCGCCGAAGTCGTTTTACCTGCACCCTGCAGACCGACCATCATAATGATGGTCGGCGGCATGGATGAGATATTGATCCGGCTCTGTGTGCCGCCCATGAGCTCCGTGAGCTCTTCATTGACAATCTTGATGACAACCTGTGCCGGCGTGAGCGTTTCAAGCACATCCTGCCCGATTGCCCGCTCCTTGACCTTCTTGACGAAGCTCTTGACCACCTTGAAGTTCACATCTGCCTCGAGGAGTGCCATGCGCACCTCGCGCATCGCTTCGTTGACGTCATCCTCTGTAAGCCTGCCATGTCCGCGGAGCTTCTTGAATGTCTCCTGCAGACGGTCTGCTAAACCTTCAAATATCAAAACTATACCTCCCGTCCTTTCTCCGTAAACGGCGAAAGACGTTTGAGCACATCTTCGACAGCTGCGCTGTTTTCCGTAGTACGCAGCTTTCCTACGGCCTCATAGATGCTCCCAAGCTCGCTGCGCTCCTTCTGATAGCGCGCGGCAAGCCCCAGCTTCTTTTCATAGGCCTCCATCGCCTGCTCCGAACGATGGATGATATCATAGACTGCCTGACGGGAAATTCCAAGATCCTCCCCAATCTCCGACAGTGAAAAATCCTCAAACAAATGAAGCTCCAGACATTTCTGCTGCTTTTCCGTAAGCAAGGCTCCATAGAGGTCAAACAGAGCCGACAAATGAAACAGCTTTTCCATCATGTCCTCACCTGCTTTATTTTTTCAAAACAATTGCCAAGGAGTAACCCTTGACCTTAGTTATTATACCGAAGTACCCAACTAGTGTCAAGTGTTTTTCCTTGGCAAGAGAAATTCTTTTTCAGTTATCCCATATCTTCCCACCAATGTGCAAAAGCCTGCTGCCCTGCGCCAATCGCAGCAATCTCACCGATTTCCGGTGTCAGCAGCGTATAGCTCCGCTCCTGGCTGGCTGCTGCAAGCTCGCGATAAGGTGCATCCCAGGTATGCCTGGACAAAGCAAACTTGCCGCTATGTGCAGGGATAACCGTCCTCGCCCGCACGTCTTCAGCCGCCTGGGCCGTTTCCTCCGGCATCAGGTGGATGCGATGCCATTGCTTGTTGTATTGCCCATTTTCCATGATAGCAAGATCAAAACCATCGAACTGCTGACCAATTTTCCTGAAATGCCCGCCATAGCCGCCATCACCACTGCAGAACACCTTTTTTTCCGATGTCACCAGGGCAAATCCAGCCCACTGCGTCTTATTCTGTTCCAGGAAACGTCCGGAAAAATGCTGTGACGGCAATACATATACACGGAAATCATCCGCCAGCCTGACCTCGGTGAACCAGTCCTCTTCATGGATCTGTTCCAGAGAAAATCCCCACTGCTCAAAATATGTGCCGACCCCCAAAGGGCAGACAATCTCCCGGATCTTCGGCTGCAATGCCAAAATGCTGGGATAATCAAGATGATCCCAGTGATCATGGGACAGCAAAAGGACATCGATATCCGGAAAGTCCTCTGCTGTATATATATTACTGCCCGGAAAAGCCCGATTGATAAAAAACACCGGCGAAGCATAGCTGCTGAATACAGGATCCAGCAGAATACGCCGCCCCGCAAGCTGCAAATAAAACGTCGAATGTCCCATCCAGATGACAAGATCCTGATCGCGCGGCAGACTTTTCAAATCGGTCTTTTGCGAAAGCATCGGCTGCTCCGGAACCAGCCCGGTTTTATCCCCGAACAGAAATTTCCAGGTCGCCATAATGCGTCCGTCTCCGTCACCCTCACTGCTCTCCATGATATTATCTACCGGCTCCAGGCACTGGAATTTCCCATCCCGATAATGCGGCGACGCCTGGATGCGCGCCAGCCGCGTCCCGGTCGGATGATGTCCAAAGGCTTCACGATGGACAAAAGAATAGCCCCCCGCAGATAAAATCCCCATACCCGCAAGTCCCCCTAAAATAAAATTCCGTCTGTTCATGATCTTCACTGCTTTCTCATATGCTGGATTCTATTTTACACCATGAAGTCCACTTGAAGTCAAGAAGATG
>CAZTAP010000245.1:0-3326 GCA_964611665.1 uncultured Selenomonadaceae bacterium
CCGAACCATGCCAGAAGGATTCCGGCACAAAGCGCCAATGCGCCCGAGGCAGGTACCTGAGTCGCATCAAGGATTGCCGGAAAGGTCATGACAGCCAGGGTGACATACGGTACATAATATAAAAATGAACGCAAAAAACGATTTTTGATTTGTTTGCGAATCAACGTCAGAGGCAGGATCCGTATTGCAAGCGTTACACCAGCCATAACAGCCAGATAAATATACATATTATGCATTACTCGTCCACCTCATCCTTCTTCGGAAAAAACACCGCAGCAGCTCCGGATATCGCCAAAGTCAAAAGAATCGTACGTGTTCCACTGGAAAGTTCCATGATTACGGGAAGATGTACTGCAGCGAAGCTTGCAATGAAGCTTACCGCCACAAGCACAGCCACGATTTTATCCTGCCGTGCCGGAGGGATAATAACGGCAAGAAACATCCCATACAATGCTACGCTTAGTGCACTTACCACTGCCGGAGGCAAGACATTGCCCGCCATAATACCGAGTGCTGTGCCGCCAGCCCAGCCAGGCAATGCTACGAACATAGCACCATAGTTATAATAAGGATTCAGCCGTCCGGGACGAGCTACGGAGATGCCAAAGATTTCATCTGTTACATCAAAACCGACCAGGAAGCGATGATGCAAAGGTGCATCTGGTGCAAAACGCTGACTGAGCACACAGCTCATCAAAAGATAACGTGCATTGGCAATCAGTGTGACCAAAGCAACCTCCCAATATGCTGCGCCTGCAGCGATTAAGGTAAAGCCTGCATATTCACCAGCTGATGCATTGTTGAAAAAGCTGGCCAGGAAGCCCTGAAATGGTGTCAATCCGGCATTGCGTGCAGCAATGCCCAAAGTAAAGGAAACGACAAGATAGCCAAGAGCAATTGGCATCCCATCGCGTATTCCTTCACGAAAGACTTCGCCCTGCGACATCAGCAGTCCGTCCTTTCCATTCGCCGGGCAGGCAGTGTCTGCTGTTATTTCATCAATCATATTGATTTCCCCTTTACTACAATAATCCGTTCTTTTATTGTAGCGCCCGGCATTATATTTGTAAAACAAATATTTCTGATACATTCATAAGAAAAAGTGATGAATGCATTTCTCTACTATCGGGATTTCCCTGCATATTTCTCCGGATGATAAAAGCAATCCAGATTCAACGCTGTACGCCAGGCAATCAGCTCTTTATCCAGCAAGTCAGCAAGACAAAGCACCTCTTCCCGCGACAAGGCAATGCTGGCCTGGCGGATCGTATGTCCGCCCAGAGGTTTCACTACGCCAGGCACCTGCTGCCCTGCCTTGTTCAGAACAAAAGATTGCTGTCCTTCTGCAAGTTCAAGTGCAAGGACAAAAAGATTTCCCTTGCGCTTAAGGGAAAACACCCGTGCAACGACCTTACCCAGATTTTTATCCAGACTGCCTTTGAAGGACTTGAACATTTCTGGTTCCTGCCGGAACTTGATTGCGCGAATCAGCGCACAGGTTTCTTTCACATCAAGATAAGCTTTTTCGGGAATATAGTCTTTGTCCCCGCTTTTGTCCGGATGGATCAGCTTAAATAACAGCTTTGGCATTTTCATCGTATAAAGCTCATTGACTACCTCAAGCAGCAAAAAATCTCCCTGCACCTTTTTTTCAAAGGAAATGACTTTCAAGCCCATGCTTATCCTCCTCACTCAAGATCCATTCCCATATCATTGCGCAGCTGGATTGCCTCAGCAATATACCGGTCTTCTATCTCCTGTGCATGATCCAGATCAGCAATGGTCCGTGCAACCTTGATGATACGGTCATAGGAACGTGCAGACAGATTCATCTTTTTGAATGCCTGTCCCAGGAGAAGCTGTGCACCGGATGTTAGTGGGCAGGTTTTCTTCAGCATGGCATGGTTCATCTCTGCATTGCAAAAAATCCGATAGGGCTTCAGCCGTTCAAGCTGGATATTCCTTGCCGCCACGACCCTCTGCCGTATATTCGCGGAAGATTCTGCTTTTTTATCGGAGGTCAGATCTTTATAGGCTACACGCGGCACACGAATATGGATATCGATGCGATCCAGCAAAGGTCCGGATATTTTTCGTGTATAGCGCTTGATTTCATTTGGCGTACAGGTACAGGCATGGTCATCATCTCCCTGATAACCGCAAGGACAGGGATTCATCGCAGTGACAAGGATCATGCGTGAAGGGAAGGTCAGCGTAGCATGTACCCGGGAAATCGTTACGATGCCGTCTTCCAATGGCTGCCGCAAGACCTCCAAGGTAGATTTACTGAATTCTGGCAGTTCATCCAGAAACAAGACACCATGATGGCTCAGTGTAACTTCACCGGGCCGCGGCACAGAGCCTCCGCCAATCATGGCTACCGTTGAAGTCGTATGATGCGGGCTGCGGAACGGTCGGGCGGTAACCAGACCGCTGTTGCTGCGCAAAAGGCCGGCAATGCTGTAAATCTTCGTGACCTCAAGTGCCTCTTGTCGGGATAAGGGCGGCAGAATCGAGCTCAATCGACGGGCCAGCATGGTTTTTCCCGAACCAGGAACCCCGATCATCAATACATTATGTCCACCGGCAGCAGCAATTTCCAAGGCTCGTTTAGCAAGGAACTGTCCCTGGACATCGGCAAAATCATCAAAAAAAGGCGCACCATCCTCCAGCAATTCAGCTTGTTTTTCCTCTGGCTGTTTTTCCAAACGACCAGTCAAAAAATCAACCAGCTCAGATAAATCCGATAAGCCATAGACTTTGAGTCCTTCGACAAGCAACGCCTCATTGACATTATCCTGCGCAACAAAGATTTCCGTAAGCCCATGCTCCCTGGCCTTCACTGCCATAGGCAATATGCCGTGAACACCTTTCAGACCGCCTTCCAAAGAAAGCTCTGCCGCAAACAGGCATTTTTCAATGCGCATTGGTTCGATGATTCCATAGGCTGCCATAAGCCCAACAGCAATCGGTAGATCAAGACCGGAACTGTCCTTGCGGATATCAGCCGGGGCAAGGCTGATGGTTACCCGTTCAGGTTTAAGCTTCACCCCTGAATTCTTAATTGCCGTACGTACTCTTTCTTTTGATTCCTTTACAGCAGTATCCAGCAGCCCGACGATATCAAAGCCAGGAAAGCCAAAAGACACATCCACCTCAACATCGACCAGAATGCCATCTACGCCCAGCGTCACTGCGCCATAAGATTTTGCAAACAAAAAAACTCCCTCCTTAGTGTTTCCTTAGTCTTGCTCTTTATCCTATTCTATTTACATTTCTCCCTGCCAGCGCTCAAACAGATGATGCTCCACACGCAAGGAATCGCA
>CAZTAP010000246.1:0-3324 GCA_964611665.1 uncultured Selenomonadaceae bacterium
TTGCATGATATCGGCAAGCTTGCCATCCCAAACCGTATCCTGGAAAAGCCGGATCAGCTTACCAATCAGGAGTTTGATGTGATGAAGACACATGCACTGATTTCCTGGAAGATCCTCAGCCGGGTCGAGGGGCTCGAGGATGTAGCAGAATGGGCAGGCATGCACCATGAGAAACTGAATGGCTCAGGATATCCTTTTGGCAGACAGGCGGATAGTCTGAGCCCGGAAGCGCGTCTGCTTGCCTGTGTTGATATTTATCAGGCCTTGAGTGAGATAAGACCGTATAAAGAGGGATTTTCCCATCGCAAAGCCATGGAAATCATGTATGGTATGGCAGCACAAGGCTTTATTGATCTGGAAATCACGCAGGCGGTAGATGCCTGCTTTGGTACGGCACACTGAAAAGAACCGGGAATATCTCTGTTGGAGAGATGTTCCCGGTTCTTTTTATGTTTCCTTAAAGATGTGTTTTGATTTCGTCCAGATCATTGAGTACTTGTTCAGATAGTTCGGCAATCTCGGGAAGCAGAGCGGCAACACGGGCATCATCCTGACGATGATGTGCATCGATTGCTTCAGCACAGGTCTGATGGAAACGTTCATGCTGCTGTCCAAGCTTCTTGAAAACCGGCAGCGTACCGTACCGCTGCTGACCTTCAGCATGATACCATTTGCCAAGGCGGCAAATGGATGCGTTGACAACATCGGCAGAATTCAGTTCCAGATTGCCCCAGAGCATCTGGTTGATGCGTGCACGCCAGATGAGATGATCGGTTTTAGCGAGTTCGATGAGATCTTTTGGTGGAAAGTTCAGCTGCATGCCGCTGATTTTGCCGCGGATTCCGTTGATTTTCCGCAGGACAAGGTACATGTTGCGGTTGCATTCTTTCGTGGAGTTGTTGATATGATGGACGCTGTCCATCGTCGTACGCAGTGATGCATTCATTTCCTCAAAGGAGGCAGATTGCTCCTCGGCCATTGGTGCCAGGCCATGGATGGCAGTGCCTATGCCGTCGAATACGCTGGTGAGCTGTCCGGTATGCTCGGCTGCTTTGGATACGGAAGCAGCATTGGCATCAAAGGTTTTGTCGATCTGGCTGAACCGGTCGGTAAGCTGATCTACTTCTGTGCGAATATGCGTGAGCTGGGTACGGATCTGCTCTACGGATTCTTTGGACTGATCGGCAAGCTTGCGGACTTCTTCGGCAACGACGGAAAATCCCCGACCATGCTCGCCGGCACGCGCGGCCTCAATCGAAGCATTCAGCGCGAGCAGATTGGTCTGCTCTGAGACGCCATTGACGACAGCGACGAGGTTATCGATATTGGCCGTTGCATCATGGAGTGCGGACATGCGTGTATTCATTTCTTTCATACTGCTTTGGGCAGCAGCTGTTTCCTGTGCGAGGTTTTGCACACTGCTTTCTGTATGCTGCATAGCCTCACGACCGGTTTTGGTCTGCCGGGAGGTTTCTGTTGTCGTGCTTGCAAGGTCGTTGATGGCATTGGCCAGAGAATCTACTACGGACAAAACCGCATCAACGTTTTGCATGATATCCTGATAATCCTTGGCAATCTTATTCAGCAGCTCGGAAGCGTTGGTCTCTTCATAGACGGCTTCGTTGATTTCCATAGAAATCTCCATGAAAGCAGCCTGCTGCTTTTCGGAACATTCCTTGATGAGGCGGTTCAGATTCTGGAGCGCGGGGCTTTTCACTGTGGGCTGGGCCGTAGAAAAATTTCCGCTGCAGATGGCCTGCAGATAGCTTTCCAGTTCGTGCAAATCATTTTTATAGGTAGAAGGCTGTGCAGAAGTCGATGGCTCTTCTGTTTTTTTACCAAAGAACATAGTGATCCCTCCCATATGCAATATTTGGAATATTTATTCTTATTATAACGCACTTGTTCAGGGTTTAGCAACGCTAAATCCTTTTCCTTAGCGTTTCGACAAGATGGAGGGGATTTCCTTCCGGATTATCGTAAAGCACGGAAATTTTGTCGGTATTTTGAAAACAAATAACGACCCTGGGAGAGGGTCGTTATTCGGGGAGTAATATATACAAAACTATTATTAGGGAAATAGGAGATACGCAATCAATCAGATACGATGTTCCTTGCAGATTTCTGCAATTGTGACCGGACGATGCTCAGCAACAGATTTTTTCGCAGCGAGTCCGATGAGGACAGGTGCCAGGCCGTCTTCGCCATTGACCGGTGTAGGTGTGCCATTGACAATAGCTTCAACAAACGAATCGATTTCGTTGGCATAAGCCATCATATAGCGTTCAAGGAAGAAGAACATCGGCTTTTCGGATACGACACCATCTTTGCCGCTGAATACAGCGTTGGAATCCGAATCATTGGAGATTGCAACACAGCCCTTGGTGCCGAACACTTCAGCGCGCTGGTCATAGCCATAGCATGCAGCACGGCAGTTATCAATAACGGCGGTAGCACCGTTGGAAAGCTTCAATGTGATGATGGCGGTATCGATATCGCCGGCTTTGCCGATTTCCGGATCAACGGTAACGGAACCTTCTGCATAAACTTCTTCGACCTCAGCACCGGAGAGATAACGGACCATATCAAAATCATGGATGGTCATATCGAGGAAGATACCGCCGGAAACCTTTACATAGTCGATGGAAGGCGGTTCAGGATCGCGTGAGGTAATCTTGATGATCTGCTGTTTGCCGACTTTGCCAGCCTTGACCGCTTCCTGAATGGCTTTGAAGTTGTGGTCGAAACGGCGGTTGAAGCCGACCTGGTATTTCATGCCGGTTTCTTTTACGACATCAAGGACTTCTTTGATCTTTGCCACGTCATGGTCAATCGGTTTTTCACAGAAAACATGCTTGCCGGCACGCAGTGCTTCGATGGAAAGCTTGGAATGCTGATCTGTGGAAGCACAAATCAGTACAGCCTGTATTTCAGGATCCGCAAGGATCTTCTTATAGTCTTTGTAGGTTTCTTCAATGCCCATGGATTTAGCCCAGGCAATGGAGTTGTCGTTAAGGAAGGGATCTGCAACAGCCTTCACACGAGCATTCTTTACATATTTGGAAATGCTTTCTCCATGTACGCGCCCAATACGCCCTACACCAATAATACCAACGTTGATCATGATAAATTCCGCCTTTCGCTTTTCAAATTTCGCCGGTTGTTATCCGGTCTCTTTGCTAACATTGATATTTAGTTGAATATCTTTATATCATGTTAGTTGTTTCTTTTGATTAACTTCGAGTTCATTATAACACATTGTGAGTAACTTGTCTCGCATAAATTGTAATTTTTTTGAGTTTTTTACAAGTTTTTTGATTTTTC
>CAZTAP010000247.1:0-3317 GCA_964611665.1 uncultured Selenomonadaceae bacterium
ATTACCGGTACCTATACGAATGGCGTGAAGCAGTCTGAGGCACAGGTAGCCATTGCACAGTTCAACAACCCGGGCGGTCTTACGAAGAATGGTTCCAGTCTTTATACGCAGTCCAACAACTCAGGTACTGCGAATGTCAAGACGGCCAGCGACCTTGGCGTAACGCTTACCCCATCGGCTCTGGAAATGTCGAATGTCGATGTGGCGAATGAGTTCAGTGATATGATCATCACGCAGCGCGGCTTCCAGGCAAATTCCAAGATCATCACGGTTGGTGATGATATGCTGGAAACACTCATCAATATGAAGCGTTGATGCTTTTGATTTTTTTGCAGGATTTTTTGTAATTAAGGTGAATAAGGATGGGGAGGGGGAAAACTCTCCCCGTCTATTTTGCAAGGAATGGAGCGGTTTTTATGATAAAGCTTACAAAATTCAATTCGGATGCAAATAAAAAAGGGGAATTTATCCTCAATGCAGAATTAATAGAAACAATAGAGCAAACGCCGGATACGGTCGTTACGCTTATGAATGGCAAAAAACTCATTGTGGATGAGCCGATGGAAGAGGTTGTTCGCAGAGTCATGGCTTATCGCCGCGCATTGCACAAATTTTAATTTTGACGAATCAATGAGATGGCGTATGATACCCATGCTCATTTTTCAATAAAAACATGGAGGGGGATCGCTATGGCTGACGAGGAAAAAGCAGTACCACCAGAAGAGAAAAAGAAAAAATCTCCTGTTATCATGATTGTCGTACTTGTGCTGGTCGGGCTTGTACTGGCCGGGGGCATTTCTTATTTCGTCACGACGAAGATGATGGCGAATACTGCATCGAGCGGTGAGCAGAAGCATCATGATCCTGGTGTATTTGTTAAGCTGGGGGATGCAAAGGAAGGCATGATCATCAACGTGGGCGGTGTGAAGTCCGGCCGTTTCCTGAAGCTTGGCATGGCGGTGGAAATGAATCCGGAGAGAAAGGCCAACGTCGTAGATAACAAACTGGTGCCGGCTGCAGAAACGAAAATCATGGATACGATCCTGCAGACATTCCGTACGCTGAAGCTGGAGGATCTCGATGCATCCAAGCAGGATGCGCTGAAGGCCAAACTGAAGGATGAACTCAACAAGGTGCTTGGTGATGGTTCGGTCTACGATGTTTATATTACAAGCTTTGTATTGCAATAAAGGGTTTGCATAATTGAAAGAAGGTATGAAAGGAGGATGAAGATTGGGGGAAGATGTCTTATCTCAGTCTGAAATAGATAAACTGCTCTCGGCGTTATCGACAGGTGCTGTTTCAGCAGAAGAAGTCAAAGCTGATGAAGAACAGAAGAAAATCAAGACCTATGATTTCAAACGCCCGGATAAGTTTTCCAAAGATCAGATACGTACTCTTTATATGCTGCATGAGAACTTTGCCCGCCTTTTGAATACCTATTTGTCCACACATCTTCGAGCGCTGGTCAACGTGGATGTTGCTTCGGTAGAGCAGGTCACGTATCGTGAGTTTGTGCAGTCGCTGGGGAATCCGAGCGTTATCGGTGTCCTTGCGGTACCGCCGCTCAAGGGAAATGTCATCATGGAGATCAATACGGGCATTTCTTTTGCTATTATTGATCGCGTATTTGGCGGCAAAGGAGAGAATACCATTAAGCCGCGTGTGCTTACGGAAATTGAAGAGGCTGTCATGCGGCGGACCTTCGGCAAGGCAATGGAGCATTTTCGGGATGCATGGGAAAATGTAGCCAGGATGGAGCCAAAGCTTGAAGTGATCGAATCAAATCCGCAGTTTGTACAGATCGTTCCGCCGAGCGATATGGTGGTCATCATTACCTTGCAGGTAAAGATTGGTGATGTAGAGGGGTTTATGAATATTTGTATTCCTTATCTTGTCCTGGAGCCAATCATGTCCAAACTGACCACAACATTCTGGGTAGCTGCTTCAGTATCCAAGGAGGACAACCCGGAGCAGGTGAAAGTCCTGCAGCGCAAGATTGAAAAAACGAGTGTGCCGCTTATTGTCGAGATGGGATCGATCGATATCTCCATTCGGGAGTTCCTGACTTTGGGATTCGGCGATGTGCTGCAGCTGGATACAAAAGTGAAAGATGAGCTAAAATGCCTGGTGGGCAGGAAAACGAAGTTTTATTGCCGCCCGGGAACCTCAGGAAAGAAAGCTGCAGTACAGATTACGCGAGTAGCTACGGAAGGAGATGAAGATACTGATGAGTGATGATTTAATTTCGCAGGAAGAAATCGATGCGCTTCTGAATGGCGGAGTTCCCGCTGCCGGGGCAGATCAGCCGGCAGAGGCGGCATCGGATAGTTCTCCATCTCAGATGGAGGATGCGCTCTCAGATATAGAAAAAGATGCATTAGGAGAAATTGGCAATATCTCAATGGGGAGTGCTGCTACGACCTTGTCGGTATTGCTCGGACATAAGGTTTCGATTACGACACCTTCAGTATCCGTCGATACGATGAGCATCATCAAAGAGCACTATCCTATGCCGTATCTTGTTGTTGAGGTAGGGTATACGGTAGGCATTGATGGCAATAATGTGCTCGCAATCCAGGCACAGGATGCATCGATCATTGCTGATCTCATGATGGGAGGCGATGGGACAAACCCGCCGGGTGAGCTCAATGAGATCCATATGAGTGCTGTTGGCGAAGCGATGAACCAGATGATGGGGACGGTTTCAACCTCTCTGTCTACGATGTTCAATAAGAAGATCGATATTTCGCCGCCGCGTGTCAACCTCATTGATCTTGGTACAGAAGATAAGGTTACGGAAATTGTTGGTCAGGATGATCCTGTGGCCAGAATTTCATTCCGCATGGAAGTGGATGGCCTTATCGACAGCGAAATCATGCAGATCCTGCCGGTAGCTGTAGCAAAGGAGATGGTAGATTCACTTCTGCATGGGGATATGAATGCTCCGGAAGAGCCGGAACCAGCGCCAGCACCTGCTCCGCCGGCACCTGCTCCACAGCCGGAAGCACCAATGGCAGCTGCTGCACCGCCGATGCAGCAGCCAGCAATGCAGCAGCCGATGATGCAGCAGCCAGCAATGCAGCAGCCGATGATGCAGCAGCCGATGATGCAGCAGCCGATGATGCAGCAGCCGATGTACGGGCAGCAGGCCAGGGTTGCCGCCAATGTACCGGTGCAGCCTGCGCAGTTTACGCCGCTGTCTGTAGAGCCGGTAGCAGTCAATGATGCAAATATCGGTCTGATCCTGGATGTTCCATTGCAGATTACGGTTGAGCTTGGACGAACGAAGAAGTCCATCAAGGATATTCTGGAAC
>CAZTAP010000248.1:0-3304 GCA_964611665.1 uncultured Selenomonadaceae bacterium
GCTGGCATGATCTGCGCGCTGCCGATGAGGGCAGCTTCCAGGCCTTGATTTTCCCTGACTCCCAGTCCAACGACTACAGCGGCTGGAAGGAGCTGGCACAGAATGCTTACGAGCGCAATCCGGGAGCAGGATTTTTCGTCAATATGGGAGACCTCGTTGACAACGGTGAAGATCATACGCAGTGGAATGCCTGGTTCGACGCAGTATCCGGCATCATTGACCGAATTCCCTGCGTACCGCTCATGGGCAACCATGAAACCTACAATCAAAATTGGAAGGTACGCCTGCCGGAAGCCTGGCTGCATGAATTTGCCGTACCGCAAAACGGCAGCACGGAATTCGAACGCTATTACTATGCGTTCGACTATGGTCCTGTTCACTTTACGGTTCTGAATACGCAATGGGATGAACTCAACGAGTTCAAGAACGGGCTGCTGGCGGAACAGCTCAGCTGGCTGCGCAAAGATCTCGCAGGCACAAAAAAGAAATGGAAGATCGTGCTGCTCCATAAGGATGTGCTGCAATACCGCATCCATAACCGCCCGGAACGCAAGGAAGGGATTTCCGATGTTGGTGAGGTCTTCATGCCGATTTTCGATGAGTTCCAGGTCGATGTCGTTTTCAGTGCGCATCTGCATACCTATCGGAACCGCGGGCATATCCAGAACTTCAGAGCCAGCAGCCAGGGACCATATTACATTCTGACCGGTGTTGCCGGCAATGTACGCTATCCAGGTCTCTGGACCGACCATGCACTGGACAGGACAGTCGCGCCGCAGCCGGAAACAGATAACTATCTCACCCTGGATGCTGCAGAAAACTCCCTGCTTATCCGCTGTTTTTTGCCCAATGGGGACAAAATAGACCATGTTTTGCTTAATAAATAAATACTAAGTCCTATGTAAAATAAGGCTAAATACTGCCATACTTTAGGTGAAGGGGTGGTTTCTTACTTTTTACAAGGTGAGGTGAGCAGCCGCTGCTATTCTACGGATAGAGAAGCAGCCCCTTGGAGCCTGTCATGGCAGGTTTTATAGCAGCAGTTGAAGGATATGGCAATCACAGCAATCAGCGGGGTGTCCCGCGTCGAAATCTATCACAATAAAATTCCCAGACTGGCTCAGCTGCGTCAGGCAGCTTATTTTGACCAGCGGGAACTGCAAGGTAAGATCTATGCGCTCAGGAGAGAGACACGTGAGGCAGTTCAGGCAGCAGATGCTCAGCGGCAGGCATCTATGATGCGCGCCGAAAGCCCTGCCTATGTACTTTCTCTCAGCAGCCGTTAACATGAAAATACCAGACCTCCGTGTTCGTGGATAAACCGGAGATCTGGTATTTTTATGTTTTAGAATTGGAATTTGCGCAGGGATGTCTGAAGATCCTGAGCCAGTTTAGCCAGTGAATCGCTTGCCGAGGCAATCTCTTCCGAAGAGGCCGACTGTTCTTCCGTCGCAGCCGAAACACTCTGCATTTCATCGGATACCATCCGGCCCTGTTCATCGATCTGAGAGACTTCGCGCTCTATACTGCTTGTATCACCTGCAATTCCTTTGATTCCTTCTGCCATCTTACTGACTTCTTTCGATACCTCATCAACAAACACCCGGATTTCCTCAAAAGTCTCCTTGAGGCTCTCTACCGATTGGGCTCCTTCAGAAACTGCCGCACGGCCTTCCTGCATAGAGTCCACAGCTGCTGTTGTATCACCCTGGATACCGCTGATGAGCTCCGTAATTTTCTGCGCTGCATCGCCAGACTGCTCCGCAAGCTTCCTGACCTCCTCAGCCACCACCGCAAAGCCACGGCCATGCTCACCTGCTCTTGCTGCTTCGATTGCAGCATTAAGTGCAAGCAGATTGGTTTGTGCAGCAATACCAGAGATAGTCTCCACAATCAGTCCGATTTCTTTGGAACGTTCTCCCAGCTTATCCACAATAGCGGCAGATTCACCCACTGTAGTCTCTACGCTGCGGATTTGTCCTACTGAAGCCTGAATGGCCCTGCCACCCTCAACGGCCCGGTCAAAAGCCGCATTGGCATGGGCTGCAACCCGGCCTGCCTCTGCCTGCATATTCGCTACAGCAGTTGACACCTGCTGCACGGACTGCGTACTTAACGTAACTCCATGTTGCTGAGATGCTACTGCCTCCGCAGCTTTGGTCACCGACTGCGCCACCTGTTCCGAAGCCTGTGCAGACTGCATGGAGCTTGCGGTAAGTTCCTCGGATGCCGCAGCAATCTGATCTGAAGATTCATTCGTGTGATGCATGAGTTTATTGAGGTTGGTACGCATCGCCACAAGAACATCCGCCATCGCACCGAATTCATCCCCGCGTGTTACCTGGCGCTGTGCATCGCGGAAATCACCATCCCGAAGCTTTTCACAAGCCCCCATCATCATATGCAAAGGATTCGTGATTTCCCTGGCAATCCAGACGCTCGCACCGATCAGCAAAAGCAGCGCAACAAGGCTCTGAATCAGCATACTGCGTGATGCTGCTGCAGAATCCGCATCATTTTGCGTATAAATTTTCTCTGCGTTCGACTTTGCTGTCATCTGCAAATCATTAAGGCTGTCACGCAGCGCCGTAGTGTCCTTTACCCCCTGCGTATTGTACAGCTCTTGTGCCTCATCTTTTTTCCCAGCCTCTGACAGTGCAAAAACATTTGCCAGCGTTTTCTGGAAGGTTTTGAACTCGCCATTTACCTTTGCTGCCTGCTCTCTTACCCCGGGAATATTTTGGGCAACAGCCTCATATTCAGACCAGTCTTTATCAAAAGTTTCGCCCGCCTTCTGGTAATAATCCTTTAATTCCTGCATGCGCTTCGCATCGATATTCCCCATAGCAAGTGCTGTTCGCGACTGCATCTCCCGCATCATTGCCTTGCATTCTCCGATATTATAAATTGACTGAAGCTTCTGATTGTACATCGTATCCATATCATCATTAGCTTTTTGAATCGCCGTATACCCCGATTTACCCACAAACATAAGTGCGATAGCTGCAATCACAACCAGGATCAGCATTTTGTATGCTACTTTAATATCATTCATCCATTTCAATTTCTATCACTCCATTTCTACAATTCCCATGCCCGTCCTTAAACAAATTCTTTTCCTCTGTATTTCGTACTTCGCTAAAAGGAGCAAATCTCCTCTTATTTTATTGATATTTTCCAAAATTCACTTAATTATTTAGAAAAATACGATATAAAAAGGCAAAACGTCAGGAATTGAGCAATTACAACTTACAGTTTGTCGGGGAGTTGCGTGCTAAGAAAATTTACGGCCGGGCAATTGGCG
>CAZTAP010000249.1:0-3281 GCA_964611665.1 uncultured Selenomonadaceae bacterium
TCTGCATGATAATGCACCGCCTGACGTACAGCGCCTCGCCAGCCTGCATAGCAGTTTGAACGTTCTTCCTCCGGCATCTCAGGCAAAAACCTGATGTCAGCCGGCTGCTGCAGCACCTTTCGCGTATATAACCCGAGAGCAAGGCCTGCCGCATAGGCAGCACCGCAGGCCGAAAGCTCCTCCATTTCCGGAATTTCCACTGGCATGGCAAGAATATTGCTTTGAAATTCCATCAGATAACGGTTCTTCGTAGGCCCTCCATCGGCACGGAGGCGTTCAAGGCCGAGTCCCGATTCCTTTTGCATAAGCCTGACAATATCCGAAATCTGATAGACGATACTATCCAAAGCCGCCCGGACAAGTTCCTTTTTCCCGGTCACCCGGCTCATCCCGGTAATCAATCCTTTGGCATCGCTGTCCCAATAAGGTGCACCAAGACCGGTAAAGGCCGGTACCAGATAGGTCCGGTCACTTGGGTTAGCACCACGAGCCAGCGCCTCAGTTTCCATTGGTGACAAGATCAGCTGCAAATCATCTTTCAGCCAGCTGATCACAGCTCCGGTATAGTTGATATTGCCTTCTAATACGTAGTTCACTTCACCATCCATGCTCCAGGCCAGTGAAGTAACAAGGCCCTTCTGACTCGTAATGATTTTCTTTCCCGTATTCAGCATAACGGATGAGCCTGTACCATATGTGGCCTTAATCCCACCCTCGCGAACACAGCCCTGCCCAAATAAAGCCGCATGGGAATCCCCCAAAACCGCATGAATAGGAATTTTCTTTGTAAGAAAACCTGAGAAATCCGTCATGCCAAATAACGCATTTGAGTCGCAGACCTCCGGCAGACAGTCTGAGGGAATCCCAAAAATTTCGCAGATTTCTTCATCCCAGCACAGATCCCGGATGTTAAAAAGCTGTGTACGTGAAGCATTGGAGTAATCTGTTTTAAATGCTTTGCCGCCCGTAAGGCAATAGACCAGCCAGCTATCCATTGTCCCACAGCACAGGTTCCCTTTTTGTGCCAGTTCTTTAACTCCAGCCACATTCTCCATGATCCAGGTCAGCTTTGCTGCTGAAAAATATGGTGACAGCTGCAGCCCTGTTGCTTTCCTGATTTTCATTGCCCAGCCATCCTGACGGATGCGTTCACAAATCTTCTCCGCACGCGCACATTGCCAGACAATCGCGGGATATACCGGCTTGCCGCTCTCCCTTTCCCAGGCCATGACGGTTTCCCGCTGATTGCTGATACCGACCCCAAGAATTGACGTTCTTTCAATGCCGGCCTTCTCTACCACATCGCGTACGACCTGTTGGACATTATCCATGATTTCCTGCGGATCATGTTCTACCCAGCCAAGATCATCAATCATTTGTTTATGGGCTAAATCCGAACGTGCAGCCAGCCTGCCATCCGCAGAAAACAATGTTCCCTTTGTTCCCTGTGTGCTCTGGTCGATCGCCAGGATATATTCTTCTCTCATCTTGACTCCTCCAAACCGGGGCTGTGTTATGCCAGAATTTTGATTGCCGCATCAGCAATGCCTTCTGCGTTCAATCCATAATAATCAAAAATCTCTTGTGATGTTCCTGTGATGACTGGTGCATCCGGCAAACTCAGTGCAGTTACGCGCACAGGTGCCTGTCCTGCAGTAATCTGGCTGACCATTGCGCCAAGTCCGCCATAGCTGGTATGCTCTTCAACGGTAACGATTCCTTTGGTTTCCCGCGCAGCCTTCAGCACAGCTGCAGCATCCATTGGCTTCAGACAATACATGTCGAGTACACGAGCTGAAACGCCTTTCTTCTTCAGCAAGTCAGCCGCATCGCAGGCTGGCCGGACCATTTCACCGCAGGCAATCAGCGTAACATCTGTCCCATCTGCTGCCATAGTTGCCTGATTCATAGCAAACGGCACATCTCCTTCCTCATAGACATCCTTCACCGCATTGCGCCCTACCCGTACATAGGAAGGTTCTTCATCCTGCAGCAAAGCCTGCATAAGTTTTTCCGTCTGGAAGCGGTCACTCGGGATATATACCCGCATGTTAGGAATCGATGCCATCGTCGCAATATCGTTCGCGGAATGATGCGTCATCCCAAGTGCACCATAGCTTACACCGCCGCTGATACCGACCAGTGTAACATTCGTACGGGAATAAGCCGCATCCACCTTAGCCTGCTCCATGCTGCGCGTCGTGAGGAAACTGGCCGGCGATACAGCAAATGCCTTTTTCCCGCAGGACGCAAGCCCCGCACTTATCGATACAAGGTTCTGCTCGGCAATACCGACTTCAATGAATTGTGCAGACCGTTCCTTCGCAAAAGCCGCCAGCGATGCAGAGCCCCGCGAATCGCTGCAAAGCACAACAACATCCGGATCCTTCCCGGATGCCTCTAAAAGCACATTACAAATGACCTGTTTATTCGCAATTTTATTCATACTGAGCCCTCCTCATATCCAGTTCCCTGATGCCTGCCGCAAACTCATCCGCATCAGGCACACGATGATGCCAGCCTGCCTGATTTTCCATAAATGAAATGCCGCAGCCTTTTGTCGTATTGGCAATGATCACCGTTGGCTTGCCTTTCGTATGCTTAGCAAGCTCGACAGCATGGTCAATTGCTTCTATATCATTGCCAGGAATCGACAGGACATTCCAGCCAAATGAGGCCCACCGGTTTTCCTGTGCCTCCTGTGACATCACTTCTTCCGTCGTGCCGGAAATCTGCAGCCGGTTACGATCCACAAACGCAGTAAGATTATCCAGCCGATAATGTCCGCCAGCCATGACAGCCTCCCAGACGGAGCCTTCTGCCATTTCACCATCCCCCATCACTGCATAGACACGATAGCTTCGCTGATCCATACGGGCAGCCAGCGCCATACCGACGCCTACCGACAGGCCATGCCCCAGAGAGCCTGTATTCATCTCTATCCCATTGATTTTATTGTTTGGATGTCCAATATACTTTGAACCGAACTGCGAATAGGTCTGCAGTTCCTCTCGTGGGAAGAAACCGCGATCCGCCAGAATGCAGTACAATGCCTCTACCGAATGGCCTTTGCTCAAAATGAACCGATCACGGTCCGGATTATCCATCTGATCCGGCTGAACATTCATTTGCTTATAATAAAGATCCACCAAAATATCCGTCACGCTCAAGTCACCACCGATATGACCAGTACCGGCCGCATGGACCAGCTGCAGCACTGCTTTGCGGATATCGCACGCTTTCATTGCTAAATTCATTTTCATTCTCCTCTCAAATAAGCC
>CAZTAP010000250.1:0-3273 GCA_964611665.1 uncultured Selenomonadaceae bacterium
ACTTCCGGCGAATCCGCACTGCCTAATCCCGAACGGTCAAAATGACGGCTGCTGCCCTGATAGATTCGAACGCCGACAACAATATTGCTCTTGAAAATCACCGCAAATTTATCCGTGGTATATTCCCAGCGTACCCGGTCTCCATCTGCAGTTTTTGAATCAGGTTTTCCGTAGTAATGAAGCAGATCCTCTTCCGTCATGCCCAGATAGATTCCGCCCATGGACTCAAAATGCTCTTCCCTTACGGAACGGCGCAGAGCCAGCTTATCATCCACAATCATATACTGATGTGAATCATTGCCAAAGACTTCAAGCTTCATCGAGCGGTTTTGATTTGCCTCGGCAATTTGCAAAGTTCCTGACGTCGGATAAACCATTCCGAGATTTTCTCCGCCAAGAATCGCACAGCCATTAATCTGTCCATTTTGTACCGACATCGCCAGATTCCCCTTGGTGCTGTACCAGTCACCCAGCATTGGCTCCAGCCATGCCGAAATGTCTTCTGTACTCGCTGTCTGTGCAAAACAGCTCACAGATAATACCACCAATAAAGTCAGTGTTGTCAGAATACCCGAAAAAAATTTTTTCACCATAAACATCTCCCTAGATTTTATCGCCTTACCTGTTTATTATAACGCCACTCTTTAAGGTTTTCCATGAAAAAATCATTCCTGCTTGACAATGAAATAAAAGATACGTATAATGTTATTCATACCAAACATATATGAATAATCCATCGAAATTATTCTACTCCGCTCCGAAAGAAGGCTTTATTATGACAAAACAAACCAATCCGTCGACCGTCGAGGAAACTGCTCAAACAGCTCTACGCAACAGTCGTCAAAAAGGTCAGACGCGTCAGCTCATCCTATGGTTTGGCGCATTGATTCTCG
Source organism: uncultured Selenomonadaceae bacterium (assembly GCA_964611665.1). Taxonomy (GTDB): domain Bacteria; phylum Bacillota; class Negativicutes; order Selenomonadales; family Selenomonadaceae; genus CAZTAP01. Next base: position 894 of record CAZTAP010000250.1, read on the forward strand.
GTGCCATCTTAGGTTATCAAAGCATAGGACCACTGAACGAACTTTTCAATTTCATTGCAACGGTATTCACCCGGCTTTTCCAGTTCATCGCAGTACCAACCATTGCACTGGCTGTAATCACAACCTTGTCTGCACTTGGTGCCAAGGAAGAAACCGGCCGCATCTTCGCACATGCACTCGCATATACGCTGCTCACAACAATTTCCGCAGCCGCCGTCGGCCTCACCCTTTATCTTTGGATTGCCCCGGGCAACCTGCCTGCTGATTTGATTGGAGCTGCTGCTGCTGACGTTCCGACACAAAAACTTGGCTCACTCTCATACTACGATCACTTCTTATCCGTCATCCCGAACAACCTCCTGCAGCCCTTCCTTTCCGGCAATGTCCTCTCCGTCATGTTAATTGCCGCAGCCGTTGGCCTTGCTTTGGCCTTCATGCCCAAAACGGAAAACCGCGAAGTACTTCTCAAGGGGCTTTATGGCCTGCAGGAGCTTCTTTTCGCACTCATTCGTGCCTTGCTCCGTGCCCTGCCGGTCGGCATCCTCGCATTTTCCGCACAGCTCTCTGCTCAGATTGAAGCCGGTGTTATCGTAGGCTCACTTGGCAAATACGTTGCTGTCGTCCTCGGCGGCAATGCCATCCAGTTCTTCATCATCCTGCCGATTTTTCTTCTGCTGCGTGGGCTCAATCCACTGCACGTTTTTCGGAAGATGTTCCCAGCCATCGCAGTTGCTCTGTTTACCAAAAGCTCAGCCGGCACCTTGCCGGTGACCCTGGCTTCTGCCGAAAACAACCTCAAGGTCAACCCTCGCGTTTCCCGTTTCGTGCTGCCAATCTGCACAACCATCAACATGAACGGCTGCGCTGCCTTTATCCTGGTCACCTCCTTGTTTGTCATGCAGAATGCCGGCTTTGAACTAACCCTCGGCACAATGATCACCTGGCTTTTCGTCGCTGTACTCGCAGCAATTGGCAATGCAGGCGTTCCAATGGGCTGCTATTTCCTCACACTTTCCCTTATGTCCTCTCTTGGTGCACCGCTTGGCATCATGGGAATCATCCTGCCGATCTACACGATCATTGATATGATCGAAACTGCAGAAAACGTCTGGTCAGATGCCTCGGTCTGTGCTATGACAGACCATGATCTGAAGGGAACATTAGACGAGGAAACCGAAGCTGCACCATCGATTTCCTGAATCAAAAAGAGATCTCCTTTGTGGGGATCTCTTTTTGTGTCAGGAAAAGTGCGCAAAAACAATAGGCAAAAGATAAAATAACCGCCGCTTCTACCATAATTCACCTCATTCACCACGCCTTCCGGGAACTTATCTGTTTATGTTTTAGAAATTTTCAAGTCAGAGTATAAACGGTAACTTCTTCTATGACGGTTTTGTGCAAAAATAAAAGAAGGCCTCCCGATTTCCCGGAAGGCCTTGATTCCAAAAAACAACATACAAAGAGATAACGACTAATTATCGAATTCCAGCGCCATATTTAGCTATAGCAGTCACAAACTCATCCCACCAGCCTTCTCCGCCAGTAACGTGGTCTAAATCAGAATCCTTAAGCTCTGTAAACGAGGAATCTTCCTTCAACAGCAGCTGTTGAAATTTCTTTTCATCCAGACCAGCTTCGAGCAGCAGCTCGTGAAATCTTTCTTTGGTAATCATAAGATGACCTCCCTTTCTATTCTTAACTATGATCTTTAAGTCTTATACGCTGCTGCAGAACTTTTATTACAAAATGACTAAATATCTTATACATTTTTGCAGCCTATTTTCTTTTCCTAATCCATGCCCAAAGCAAAAAAAGGAACCGGCTCTAAAGTGTCCCCAAAACCATTGCTTCAAAAGAACGAAAGCTATATTTCCTACAGCTTTTTCAGATATTTTGCCGGCACATGCTCAATCAGCCAAACATGATTCACAGATTCAAAAAAATGAAAGCCATCACGCCACATAGCTGCCGCATCGACCTGGAAAATGACCGGACGGCCATGGCGTGAGCCCACCTTCTCAGCAGTCTCCCGGTTGAGTGAGAGATGCACATACAATCGGTTCTTGTGCAGGATTCCCTGCTGCCGGATAGCCGCCGCATACTTCTCACCAGTACCATGATACAGGATTCCTGGCGGCAGCACCGCCTGTCACCTGATCCAGTTCCTGATCCTCCAGCAGTGCATTTCTCTTTCTTTCTATTTATATGTATGGTTCCCGTTTTTGTTACAATCGCAGAAATTATATGTTAAAGTCGTAATACTTCAACATCTCCTGCGTATAAGATACAAGAAAACAAAATGAGATAAAAAAAGGAGATGAGAAACATGTTAGCAGCTTTAGCAGCACTTGCAGCAGGAGTTAGTGTTTTGGTAGGATAT
>CAZTAP010000251.1:0-3271 GCA_964611665.1 uncultured Selenomonadaceae bacterium
CCCTGGAAGATGCGCAGCAGCAGGAGCTGCCATGCGCTTGTCACGAAGGACATGGCAATCATGATGGCACCGAAGACAAACAGTACGCGTTCGACCATCTGCTTTCGGCCCTTGCGGTCAGCCAGATTGCCCCAGTAAGGGTTGGAGAGCGCAGCACAGAACGAGGTGGCGCCCATGAGAATGCCGGCCCAGAGACCGAGCGAGGACGGGTCAGTGACGCCGAGCTGGGTTACGTATAGCGGCAGAAAGGAAACGACTCCGGTAATCGCGCTCATGCCGACGAATTGTGCGAGCCACATGATGAGGAAAGGACGCTTCCAGGCAGTTTCTGCAGAGTTTTCATGGATCATGTAAATAAAACCTTCTTTTCATAGGATAAATAACTGGTTCGTTTCAAAAAACAATTGCCAGTATAGCATAATGGAAAGTATAATAAAACTAAGAGTTTTATATACGTAATATACAAATATGGAATACAGAGAAAGGAAAGAAGCATATGGAAATCAAAGACATGCAGGCATTTTATGCCATTGTTGAGGAGGGAAACATCAGTCATGCGGCGCAGCGTCTCGATATTGCACAGCCGGCTTTGAGCCGTCAGATGAAGCGGCTGGAGACGGCACTTGGCGTACAGCTTTTTGAGCGCGGCAGCCGCCGCATCCGGCTTACGGAGGCCGGACGTGTACTGTATTCAAGAGTAGAACATATTCTGGGCATGGTGGATGGTACCGTGCGCGAAATCACGGAAATCGGCTCAGGAGTAGCCGGAGCAATCCGGCTTGGCACAATCACGACATCGGGGGCGATGGTGCTGCCGGAGCTCATCGCGGAGTTCCATCGCCGTTATCCGCAGGTGACCTTTCAGCTCTGGGAAGGAGAGGGTGCGCGTATCCTGGAACTTTTGGACAATCGTGTCATCGAGATCGGCATCACGCGCACGCAGGTGGACCAGAATGTCTATGAATCCATCGTGCTGCCGAATGAGCCGCTGGTCATGGTCATGCACCGCACGCGCTGCTGCTGCGGTGCACAGGAGGATGTCGTGCGGCTTGCAGAGCTCAAGGATCAGCCGATGATCGTGCCGCTGCGCTGGAAGACCATCTTTGTTACGCAGTGCCGCAAGCTGGGGTTTGAACCGAATATCATCTGTGTGAGCGACAGCATCGTACAGGATGTATTGTGCACGAAGATGGGCGTCGGCATGGCTTTGCTGCCAGTATCCGCGCGCAGTTTGCTGACGGATGGCGATATCATCTATAAAAAGCTCATTGAGCCGGAGATTTCGACGCATACCGTAGTCGCCTGGCTCAAGAACCGGCCGCTTTCTTCGAGCAGCCGTCATCTGATCCTGCTTTTCCGTGAACTGCATGAGAAGCACCGCTTTCAGGCATGATACAGATAAAGCGTTAGATTTCCATTAGAAATGACGGGGCCCTCTTTATCTTCCGGGCAAGTCGTTATATGATAAAGATATAGGAAAAAAGACAGGGGGATTTTTTATGGCGGAGCCGATACGGATTTTTATTGTCGAGGATGAGCATCGCATTGCGCGTTTTTTGCAGATGGAGCTTGAGCATGAGGGGTTTCAGACGGCCACGGAGGAAAATGGACGGCGGGCGTTTGAACGCATCATCCAGGAAAAATATGATCTTGTGCTGCTGGATATCATGCTGCCGGAAATGGATGGGCTTACCATCTGCCGGCAGGTGCGCGAGCTGTCTGAGGTGCCGATCATCATGCTTACGGCAAAGGATGAGGTAGAGGATAAGGTGAATGGTCTTGATATTGGCGCAGATGACTATATTACGAAGCCATTTGCCATCCAGGAGCTTTTCGCGCGCATCCGCGCGGCTCTGCGCAAGCATAAGAATTCGGGGGATGAGCCGCAGGGAGAGATGCTCACGGTAAAGGATCTGGTGCTTTATCCGAGCCGCTATGAAGTCAAGGTGAAGGAAGAGCGTGTGGAGCTGACGAAAAAGGAGTATTCCCTGCTGGAATATTTGCTGCGCAACAAACGCAATGTGCTCACCCGTGACCAGATTCTGCAGAAGGTCTGGGGTTATGATTATGTGGGTGATACGAATGTCGTGGACGTGTATATTCGTTATTTGCGCGCCAAGATCGATGATCATTTCGGGGAGAAATATATTTATACGGTGCGAGGCGTAGGCTATGTGGTCAAGGATTAAGCACCGGCTGCTTGCCTGGCACAGACTGCGCCGTGTCTGCAATGTACGGATATCGACACGGCTCACGCTGCTCTATGCGGCGATCCTCGCCTGTGTGCTGATGTTTACGAGCATTGTTACGGCAATCGGTGTTTATTTTTCGCTGTACCATCAGGCTGAGGTTGAGATGGAAATCAGTGTGAAGCATATCATGCAGGAGATTGACAGCGGAGCAAGGTTCGATTTCCGCAAGCCGCTGCCGGCTCGTGCGCATCCGGGGCCGGGCATGCCGCCGGAAGGTGAGGAAACAGGGAAAAAGCAGGAATTCCATATGGATGAGGCAAAGCCTGATTTTCCTATCGAGGAAAGCATTATGCGCCGTGATCCCCTGATGCCGGGAGTCGTGCTGCGCATTACGGATGAAGATGGCCAGGTCGTTTTTGAAACGGATTCGCACTATCCGTCCATCGAGGCGGTAGAGGAGAATGCGTTGAAGAATCCGCCGTTCTGGGCGAATAAATCCATGCTGGTATCGGTCATCAAGAACATGCATCTGTATTATGAGAAGCTGAGCTTTGAACAGAACGGACATATGTATACGCTGCATTTCTTCAAGCTGATCACAGCAGAGCGCCACTTCCTTACGATGCTGCAGGAATTCCTGCTGCTGACGAATCTGCTGGGTCTGGTGATTGCGTTGTTTGCCGGATATTTCATCAGCCGCCGGATACTGCGTCCAATCCGTACGCTTACGAAGACGGCACAGCAGCTTGAGGTAACGGATCTGAGCCGCCGCATTGAGATCCCACCGGTAAAGGATGAGCTCAGCGAGCTTGCACTGACCTTCAATCACATGCTGGATCGTATCCAGCTGGGGTTTGAACAGCAGCGGCGTTTCGTTTCTGACGCTTCGCATGAGCTGCGCACACCAGTCACTGTCATCCGGGGGTATTCGGATATGCTGAGCCGCTGGGGGCGTCAGGATGAACAGGCTCTGGATGAAGGCATTTCGGCAATCCGCTCAGAGGCAGAGGACATGCAGGAGCTTATCGAGAAGCTGCTGTTCCTGGCACGTGCCGATCAGAACCGGCAGGTACTGCATA
>CAZTAP010000252.1:0-3228 GCA_964611665.1 uncultured Selenomonadaceae bacterium
AAGGCTGTCGTCCAAGCGCAGCGCGTTTAAGCCTTTTTCGATGATGAATTGAGGGGCCAAATATTTTTTTAGCAGGTTGGTTCCGCGGAATGTTGGATGCCCTCTGCCTCGGCGGCGTCAATCTCATCGAAAAACAAACTCCCCGCCAAACTGTACTTTATGGACAGAAAAGGACCGTCCCCAAAGTATCCACATTCTCTATGGCAGTTATTCCCTGGACAGCGTTTCCAGATATCGCTCATATTTCATATACCAGATTTCCGTCAGCAGGAAATAGGTCATCATCGATTTAAACGGCAGCTGCTCTTTTCCTTCGGTGAGCTGAAAGGCTTTGGCCAGTATATAAAGATTTACCGTTGACAATCCTGCCAGTGTATTTTCGCTCAAAAGCGTGATGGAAATCACCGGCACCCCCTGCACCGATAGTCTCTGCGCAAAGTCTACCGCTGCCAGGGTCTCTCCGCTCAGAGAAATAATAATGACCAGGTCTTCAGTTGTCAGAGATTTCATCAATGTCTGGTACTCCATCTCACCTTCAATATCACAAATAAATACTCCTCCATAAAAAAACATGCGCTTAAGCTCGTTCAGTACATTATGCTGTACATAACCCGTAGCATACGCAAAAATTCGTTTTGCCCGATACAACAGCTCATTGGCTTCGCTAAAGTCCCGCTGAGCAACACGATCCCATGCATCCAGATAAAATGCCCTGGCTTCTGCAAAAGCATCTCCTTTGGCCACAATGCAGGGTACTTCTTCGACCTTCAGGAGCGCCTTTAGATCAGCAAAACCTTCCAGGCCAAGTTTCTTCGCAAAGCGTACAATCGTTGCGGTTGACATCGCACATTGCTCTGCCAGCTCATGGATGGTCATCTGCGCAGCCCGTACACGATTGCTGCAGATGTAGTTCCAAAGCATAAGCTCGGTCTGCGTAAGCTCCGGCTTATGCACATTGATCAACTGTTCCAGTCTCAGCATCTGTTCATCCCCTATCTTCCGCACAATTCAAAAGGTACGGCAGGAAAATATTCTTTTTCCTATTATAACGCCGATGGGAATGATTTTGTCAAACGATCCACAGCCTGTTGTTTTTTACTGCAGGCGCCAGGCTTCCGCAATCCTCTCTGCAGCCCATACCAAATCATCTCTTTGATGCGTTGCCATAAGTGCAGCGCGCAAGCGCGCTTTGCCTTGCGCTACCGTTGGATAACGAATGGCAGAAAGAAATACTCCCTGCTCAAAAAGTCTCGCAGCGATGCGTGAAGCTCTGCCCTCATCCCCTACAAGCAATGGCACAATGGCAGATTCACTGGCTGCCGGGATTCCATGACGCTTCAGGGCTGCACAAAAATCCTGCGTATTCTGCTGCAGCCTTGCCACACGGCCAGGCTCCCCGGACAGAATCTGCAGCGCAGCCTTTGCAGCACCAAGGCTGGCTGGTGCCAGGCTTGTAGAAAAGATGAAACTGCGTGCCGTATTCCGCAGATATTCAATCAGCAGCTGGCTGCCGCAGACATAGCCGCCTTCACTGGCCAGAGCTTTGCTGAGTGTCCCCATGAGAATATCCGGCTTCTTCGTAAGGCCATAATATTCGACAATACCCTGCCCCGTTTTGCCAATCACTCCGGTCGCATGCGCCTCATCCACCATAGAGAACAGCTGATACCGCTCTGCAAGTTCCAAAATCTGCGGCAGGCAGGCAATATCGCCATCCATGCTGAAGACAGCATCACTGACGATTATCCCCCGGGCAGCCGGATTCTGACGGATTTTCTCCTCCAGCTCCCGCATATCGTTATGGCGGTAGACCACCGTTCTCGCACGGCTAAGACGGCACCCATCGATAATGCTTGCATGATTCAGCTCATCGCTGAAAATCACGGTATCCTGATTGCCAAGTGCTGACAGAATGCCGACATTTGCCATATACCCCGTATTGAACAGCAATGCAGCTTCCGTTCCTTTCGCATGTGCAAGAGCCTGCTCAAGTTCTTCATGCAGCAGCAGATTGCCTGTCGTAAGCCTTGAGCCGCCGCTGCCCGTGCCGTACTTTTCCACAGCCTCCATCGCCGCCTGCTTTACCCGCGGCTCATCCACCAGGCCAAGATAGCTGTTGGACGCCAGCATCAGGCGGCGTTCCCCTGCAGCCTCGACCCAGTCACACTGCGGCGTTGCAACGCATTGCAGCGAACGGTACAGCTGCTTCTCTCTGCGCTCTTCCATCTCTGCCCGTATTGCCTGCCATGGATCATTCATTTTCTGTGTACCCGGCAGCACGGGCACATGACGAACAAGCACCTTTTGCTTTTCCAAATAACGAATGCATTCCGGCACGTCTTTCTTCGAGCCGCGATAGAGAAAAATGCGGCCGCCATCCGGGCAGCCAGGTTCCTTGAGCTTCGTGATGCGCACATAGCCCAGAGAAGGCGCAGCTACATACCCCGTCACATAGTCCGGATCATCCGACATACAAATTTCTGCCACAATATGCGGAGCATTCACCACCTTACTGGCAAGCACAATAGCTTCCTGAAAATGATTCTTGCAGTCCATTGCCTGCCGTATCGGACTATGCTCCGCATCCATATAGGTTGCCCGCAGTCCCCTCTCATGATCTGGCTCCAAACGCTCCAGTGTATCCGCATCAAGCAGCATAGCACCACGCATACCGTAAGTATTCCGAAATTCTTTCAAAATATCGTCAATGCGCTGGATGCCCAGTTCATCCAACAGCTGCATAATTTTCTGCCGTCCTTCCTCTGGTGTTGCTGCCAAAAAAGTCGTCACAGGCAATGCCTCAACATAACAAATTTCTTCTGGCTCTACAGCCTCGACCTTTAAGTTGATAAAATCCGCCTTTCCCTTGCCATGATGCAGTGCACGGGACAGCAAGGCTTCCGCATTGCTGCCAATTTCCTGCTCCTGCAGAATTTTTTCTGCCCCGGATATATGCTCTTCTCTCCCCTGTATCCGACGACTGGCCCGCATTTTCATGCTGTATAACGTCATACTGACATCCCCTTAAATGATTTACTCTGCATATCATACGATGCACGAAGAAAATCGTCAACCTGTATTTTATTTTTAGTTAACAATAGTTCGTCCGCCCTTAACAAGGGCGGGGGTGTCAATATGCCTGTGGCATATTGGCTTGAGCGAAGCGATGAGGCCCATGCGCAGCATGGTGGTGGGTTTGGCGAACAGTACTTCTATTGCCAGGCTTTC
>CAZTAP010000253.1:0-3169 GCA_964611665.1 uncultured Selenomonadaceae bacterium
CGGGAAGGCGTGGAAACGGAAGAAATCATTATTTGTGATAAGGCTACGGGCCGGATGGTCATGCCATATCAGGGTTTTCAACAGGATGATGCGATTTTTGCTTTGTCTGAAGATGTGCCGCAGGGGTTTGCCAGGATCCGTCAGGGACTGGACAAGGAAAGCCGGGCATCGCTTTATCTGGAAAAGGAGCAGAAACGTTACTTCTTGTTTGGCGCTGATATTCAGAATACGAATTTTGTTGTGTTCGGTTATATGCCATGGGAAACCATGGCGGCGGATATGGAACATATTCACCGTTTGTCTGTCTGGATATTCGGTTTATTGCTGCTGCTCTTTGCTGTGTTCAGTCTGTATTCGTTCATGGCAAAGCTGAAAGCAAAGGAAAGCGATGAACTGCGTGAGGCGAAAGCCGCTGCGGATCAGGCAAATCATGCGAAAAGTGATTTTCTCGCGAATATGAGCCATGAAATCCGTACGCCAATCAATGCTGTTTTAGGCATGAACGAAATGATCCTGCGGGAGAGCAATGAAGATGGCATACGAAAATATGCCTGGAATATAAAAAGTGCGAGTGAGACACTGTTATCGCTGATCAATGATATCTTGGACTTTTCGAAGATCGAATCCGGTAAGATGGAAATCGTTGCCAGTGAATATCAGCTGAGTTCTGTGCTGAACGATGTGGTCAATATGATCAAAATCAAGGCGGAGCAGAAGCAGCTGAGTTTTCAGCTGCGGGTGGCTGCTGACCTGCCGGACGGCTTATTTGGCGATGAGGTAAGGATCAAACAGGTTGTGGTCAATATCCTGAATAATGCGGTGAAGTATACGCGCAAGGGCAGCGTGACCTTTACGGTTGGAGGAGAATGGCAAAATGAGGGAACGATTGCCCTGAAGTTCACGGTGCAGGATACAGGCATAGGCATCCGGCCGGAAGATAAGGCAAAATTATTCTCACATTTTGAACGGCTGGATTTGCAGAAGAATCGTCATATTGAAGGCACCGGACTTGGTCTGGCAATCACGCTGAGCCTGGTGAAAAAGATGCAGGGATCGATTCAGGTGGATAGTGTTTATGGGCAGGGAAGCACCTTTATGATCGTTTTGCCGCAAAGGGTCATGCATGAGGACAAAATCGGGAATTTCGAGCAGCGTGTAGAGGAGTTTCTGCGGCATCAGCAGAACTATCAGCAGAGCTTCCGGGCGCCGGATGCAGATATTCTGGTGGTCGACGACAATGAAATGAATCTTTTTGTGGTAGAAAGCCTGCTGAAGCAGACACAGGTGAAGATTACGCGCAGCAGCAGCGGCAGGGATTGTCTGAAAAAGATGACGGAAAAGCATTACGATATTATTTTCCTGGACCATATGATGCCGGATATGGATGGCATTGAAGCATATCAGAAGTCAAAACAGATGCCGGGGAATCTTTGTCAGGACACGCCGGTGATTGCACTTACGGCAAATGCGATTGCTGGTGTACGGGAAATGTTCCTGAGCAAGGGTTTTACGGACTATCTGAGCAAACCGATCGACAGCCGGCAGCTGGAACGAATGCTGCAAAAGTATTTGCCGGCGCAGAAGGTTTTGCCGGCGGAGGCGGAGAAAGAAAAAGGGAAGGGTTCGCAGCCGCTGACCTCTGCAGACAATCCTTTGCCGGAAAAGGCAGAGGCATCTGCGGCAGTGCCGCAGGATGGCCTTCCGGACTGGCTGCTGGCCTTGCCGGACGTAAAGGTCAAAGACGGTATACAGAATTGCGGTTCTGCGGAAAGCTATCTGGAGGCTTTGCGGATTTTTTTCACGGCTTTGCCGGACAGTGCAGCAGAAATCGAGCGGTATTTCACGCAGGAGGACTGGCGGAATTATACCGTGAAGGTACATGCATTGAAAAGCACTGCGCGGATTATCGGTGCGCGGCAGCTGTCGGAGCAGGCACGCCAGCTGGAAGCGCTTGGGAAGCAGGAAAATATTCCGGAGATCAGGCGCCTGAGTCCTGCGTTGATGTCGTTATATCGAAGCTATGCCGGAAAGCTTGCACCATTGCAGCCGGCAGGGAGGCCTGAAGAGGAAAAACCATTGCTGTCGCCGGAAGAATCGGCTGAAGCATCTGAAACAATCAAGGAGCTTTCCGCCGCATTTGATTTTGATAATATCATGTTTGTATTGAAATCCCTGGAGGATTACCGGCTTTCTGAAGAAGACAGAAAACGCTGGCTGCAGATCAGGGCTGCTGCAGAAAAACCTGACTGGGATAAATTGAATGACTTGTTGAAATGAGGGATAGATTATGGAGAAAAAGATTGTATTCATTCGCAAGGGAATGTCCTTTATGACGAATGCCATCAGCCAAAACCTGCAGGAGGCAGGGTATGAGATTTCTTATTGTATGCCGTCGGTTGCTGAGCTTGAGGCACACAAAAAGGATGCAGAGGTATATGTTTTTTATTTGGGCAAGTTTGTTGCGGACATTTCCGATGTGCTTGTATATCTCAAGGATATTTGTCTCGAAGAGGAAAAGTCTCTGGTCCTGCTTGGCAATCCCGTGGAACTGGCTGCAGTTGATGAATATATTCCGGAAGCCTTTGTTGCCTGCCGCTTTGCGCGTCCGTTCGATATCAAAAAGCTGATTGCTGCGCTTGACCGTCTGCTGAAAGCAAGCGATGATGCAGCACGGCGCAAGAATATCCTGCTGGTCGATGATGATGGTGCCTTTTTGAAGATGGTCAAAGGCTGGCTCTCGGAGAAATACCATGTGACCATTGTGAATTCCGGTGCGCAGGCACTTATGTATGTTGCGGATAATACACCGGACCTTATTCTGCTGGATTATGATATGCCGGTGACCAGTGGGCCGCAGGTATTGGGGATGCTGCGCAGCGAAACCAAAGTAGGGAATATTCCGGTGATTTTCCTCACGGGCAAAGGAGACCGTGAGAGCGTGCTGCAGGTATTGGCGCTGAAGCCGGACGGCTATCTGCTGAAGTCCATGACGCGGGCCAGGCTTTTGGCTGCCCTGGCTGATTTTTTTGAGAAGAAAAAATATGAACAAATGCAATAAACGTTGGACAATTTTGAGGCGGTCATTTTTTGTCCGCAAGTGCAATTCACTGAACATGCTTGCGAAATGATACAGAATCTTATATGATAGATAACAAGCATTGTATATCTG
>CAZTAP010000254.1:0-3130 GCA_964611665.1 uncultured Selenomonadaceae bacterium
AGGAAATAGAAAGAGGGGGCAGCTTATGACCATCAGTGAGATTGCAGAAAAATCCAGCATATCGATTACGACCTTGCGTTATTATGAAAAAATTGGTCTGATACCAACGGTTCCAAGAAATTCCAGTGGGATCAGGGATTATGATGATAGCTTTTTGGTGTGGCTGGAATTGATTCAGCAATTGAAGGTTATTGGAATGCAGCTGGACGCAATTCAAAAATATGTAGGTTTGATCCAATATGGTGCAGCAAGTATTGAAGTGAGAAAGGAATTGGTTCGTGCTGCGCATGACAGGCTTCGGCAGCGTATTGTTGAGATGCAGCAAGCGATAGTGCAGGCAGATATATTTTTGGAACAAGGGATGAACAAATGGGAAGCCATCTTTGAAAAGACTATAAAAACCAGCGATGCATCTGGCCGATTAGCAGGATAGGGCTTGACTTTGAGCGGACTTCAAGTCGTATGATGAAAATATTCTAAAGCCGATCTGGTGGTATACTATGGCACCAGCAATGACATTATTTTTGTATGCAGCGGACTGGCATATCATTTTTGATGAGGCAGCCTGCAGCCGTTACCGCGAGAGTCAGGATACAGCTTTACGCGAAGCCTTCCATCAGAATGTATTGCGGAATGAAGAACCTGCTGCGGATGGTACGATTCCTTTTGCACGAGTGAAGCCTACCAACGGCAGTCCTCAGGGGCGACGTTCCTGGCAGATGGCGGTGCTGCCGCATCCTTCTACTATGGGCCATTGCAGCCGGGATCTGCAACTGGCATGGCTGAAGGGAAAAATAAAATTTCTGGTACGCTGAGGGCATCTGAAATCAAAGCCGATGCCCGTATACTTTAAAAAATGGAGTAGGATGTTTAAATTCGAGTTCGGGTACTGCCAGTTGGCTGATGACTGATATTTTGCTTATCGGCGCTTATCGTTTTTATCGCAATAGCCTTATCGGCAGATTCGTTACGGCTTGATTTTTAGTTTTAAAGGAATGTATGATGGATAAATTTACGACAGGGGATGAATAGTCAATGATGAAAAGGTTACTATCTTTGGGAATGTCTTTGCTTGGAATAGGTGTAATTTATGGCTGGATGTGTCTGGTATGTATTTCAGGAGAAAACTACGTTTCACCAGAAGACTATGCCAGAATGTCACAAGAAATTGTCCAGCAAAGCATACAGGATGTTTCTAATGAATAATTTATGGAATGTTTGAATGCCTTAAATAAGATAATCTTATAAAATACGAAAGAAAATCGAATTGTTCCAGTTATAAATAGAAGATAGACGATATTATAGTTGGTATAAAGTTAGTGGAGGTAAAAAATGAAATTTACACAGAAGGCAGAGAAATATCATGAACGGATGTTTCCTGGTTATGAGTCGAAATTCAGGGTTACCGATCCGGAGTTTATTGAGCGATTCGATAATTTTGCGTTTGATGAAGTTGTGAACAGCGACGATTTAGATGATCGAACGCGGATGATGGCAATTTCGGCGACTTTGCTGGGGTGTCAGGGAATTGATGAATTCCGGGCATTCTTACCGGCAGTCCTGAATTTTGGAGTGACACCGGTAGAAATAAAGGAAATCGTCTACCAGGCGGTTGCCTACCTGGGAATTGGCCGGGTATTTCCTTTCCTCAAGGCAGTCAATGAGGTTTTGGAGCGGCATGGTGTCAAACTGCCGCTGGAAGGACAGTCAACGACGACTGCAGATTCCCGCTTGGAGAAGGGAATACAGGCGCAGGTGGATATTTTTGGAGATTCTATGAAGGAATTTTATCGCTCCGGGCCAGCGGAAATCCGTCATATCCATCATTGGCTGGCAGATAATTGTTTTGGTGACTACTACACGCGCAAGGGGCTTAATGCGCAGCAGCGGGAAATGATTACGTTTTGTTTCCTGGCAGCGCAGGGTGGCTGTGAACCACAGCTTACTTCGCATGCACGAGGCAATATGCGCATCGGTAATGATAAAGCATTTCTGATCAAAGTGGTTTCGCAGTGCCTGCCATTTATCGGCTATCCACGCAGTTTGAATGCAATTCGCTGTATTGAGGAAGCTGCAAAATAAGATTGATACTTAGGAGGAGCGATTTTGATGGACTTGATGAAAGAAAAGAAATTTGGGTTTGGCTGCATGCGTCTGCCGGTATTGGATGCAAAGGATCCAGCTTCCTTTGACTATGAAAAGATCATAAACTTGTTTGACGCCTATTTAGAGATGGGCTTCACCTATTTTGATACGGCGTATACGTATCATGGCTATCATGCAGAAGAAGCCGTACGAAAAGCTTTGGTCGAGCGATATAAACGGGATGAGTTTCAGCTTGCAACAAAGATGCCGCTTAGAGATTTCAAGGACAGTGAGGATTTGCAGCGTATCTTTGATGAGCAGCTCAAAAATTGCGGCGTGGAATATTTTGATTTTTATCTGCTGCATAACATGGGGACGAATGTCTACCAGAAATGCTGTGCTTATGATGCATTCGGTTTTGTGGATCGTATGAAGAAGGCTGGGAAAATCAAAGTGGTTGGCATGTCGTTTCATGATATGCCGGAGCTTCTGGAAGAAATCCTGAATAAACATGGCGATGTGCTTGATTTTGTGCAGCTGCAGATTAACTATGTGGACTGGGAACAGCCCAATGTACAGTCCCGTCGCTGTCTGGAGGTTGCAAATAAATATCATAAACCGGTCACGGTCATGGAGCCATGTAAGGGCGGGACACTGGTCAATTTGCCAGAGAAAGCAGCAACGTTATTGAAAGCATATGATTCCAGGACTTCCAACGCCAGCTGGGCTTTGCGTTTTGCTGCAAGCCAGCCGGGAGTATTCCGCGTACTCAGTGGCATGAATAGTTTGCAGCAGGTCATGGATAATACGAAAACCTTTCGGGATTTCCAGCCATTGAATGAAGAAGAACAGAGAATCATTCAGCAGGTGACAAAAATCATTGACGATGATACGGCTATTCCCTGCACCGCCTGCTCCTACTGTACACATGGCTGCCCCAAGCAGATTCCGATTCCGCAGTACTTTGCACTTTATAACAGTGCGATGCGTACAACCGGAAGTTTTTCCAGTCAGATGGTTTATTATCATAATATTTCTCTGAAGA
>CAZTAP010000255.1:0-3128 GCA_964611665.1 uncultured Selenomonadaceae bacterium
AAATCGCGCAGAAAGCCGGCTTCTGCGTCTGCTCCGGCGGCATCATCGGCATGGGTGAGACCTGGGAGGACCGCCTCGATATGGCGATAAGCCTCGCGGAACTCGGCATCGAGTCCATTCCGATCAACGCACTCATGCCGATTCCAGGCACAGAGCTCGCGGATCGTCCGCAGCTCTCCGGTGACGAAATCCTGCGCACCATCGCGATTTTCCGCTTTATCAACCCTGCGGCCAACATCCGCCTTGCAGCAGGCCGCAAACTGCTGCCGCAGAATGGTGAGACGGCCTTCCTCACCGGCGCTTCTGCCTCGATCACCGGCAATATGCTCACGACATCCGGCACGACAATCAAGGAAGATATGCAAATGCTCGGCCGTATTGGTATGACCAATCAAAACTAAACAAAAGAAAAATGGGGCTGCCCGATGAATCAAACTCACCGGACAGCCCCATTTTTTGCTGTCTTACTTGATTTTACGGATCCAGCCCTCCGGCGCATCGATTGTGCCAAGCTGAATGCCCGTCAAGGTATCATAAAGCTTCTGAATGACCGGGCCCATCTTCTGCATACCGCTCGGCAGACAGATTTCCCTGCCATGATCGACGATCTTGCCAACCGGCGAAATAACTGCAGCCGTACCGCAAAGGCCGCACTCTGCGAAGTCCTTGACCTCTTCGAGCTTGATCTGGCGCTCTGCGACCTTCATGCCGAGATAATGCTCAGCAATATACAGCATGGACCGGCGCGTGATGGACGGCAGAATGGAATTGGATTTCGGGGTTACGATTTCGTTGTCCTTCGTGACAAACAGGAAATTCGCACCGCCGGTTTCCTCAACATAGGTACGCGTTGCAGAATCCAGGAACATATTCTCATCATAGCCGTTCTGATGAGCAAGCACATACGCATGAAGGCTCATCGCATAGTTCAGGCCAGCCTTGATATTACCAGTGCCATGCGGTGCCGCACGGTCGAAATCGCTCACGCAGAGGGTAAGCGGCTTCGCGCCGCCCTTGAAATACGGACCAACCGGTGTACAGAAGAGGCGGAACTGATATTCATCAGACGGTTTTACGCCGATAACCGGACCCGAAGCGAACATATACGGGCGCAGATAAAGCGAAGCACCCGTGCCATACGGCGGAACCCAGGAAGCATTTGCACTTACGACCTGATCCACTGCCTCCAGGAACTTTTCCTGTGGGAAAGGCGGCATTTCAAGAACCTTCGCAGAGTTTGCCATGCGCTCTGCATTCAGATCCGGACGGAAGGTAACAATATCGCCATTCTTTGTCGTATACGCCTTAAGTCCCTCAAAGACCTCCTGGCAATACTGCAGGATACCAGAGCATTCATTCAGAACGACCGTAGCATCTGACGTAAGGCCGCCCTTGTCCCAGGAACCATCTTTATAGTTCGACACATAACGCTGTGACGTCTCGCGATAGTTAAAGCCGATTTGTGACCAATCAAGATTTTGTTTTTCCATAAATCAATTACTCCCCTCAATGTGTACACAGGTTTTTAATCTGTATACAACAGTATACTTCTTTTCCCTATTTTAGACAAGTTTTTCGTATAAAATATTCAATAAAAGTTTTCAGGGGCTGCAAATCGTTTCTTTCGTCTATTCAGAAAACACATATATTTTCCGCAGGCACGCCATCGTCTTAAGGCAAAAACGTCTGCGCAGCAAAGCTCGTAAGCTCCGCAAGGCCCTGCGGGCAGATACCGATGCCCAGCGTCGCGGTGAGGCTCAGCAGTACCGAAGCCCGGACACCGCTGGAAACAGGCACACGGATGCCATCCGGCTCACCAAGATACATTTCCCTGGCCACGAGCAGGTAATAATAAACAGAAACCATCGACATCACAAAGCCGACAAAAGCCAGCCAGAGATAGCCCTGCTCAATGACCGCTGTAAACAAGTAAAGCTTGCCGGCAAATCCGGCTGTCGGCGGTATTCCAGCCATGGACAAAAGAGAAACCGTCATGACCGCGGCCAGCACCGGTGCAGAACGTGCAAGCCCCGCAAGGTCCCTGCGCTCCGTACTCCCCTTCTGCTCCTCAATAACGGCCAGCACAGCAAAAGCACCGACATTCGCAAAAACATACAGCATCGCATAAAAGAGCACCGCCTTCATGCCTGCGGCATCCCCCGCCGCAATACCGACCAGCATATAGCCGGCCTGTGCAATCGAGGAATAGGCCAGCATACGCTTGACTTCCGTCTGCCGCAGCGCAAGGATATTGCCGCCGATCATACACACTGCAGACAAAACAGCAAAGAGCGGCAGCCAGAAGCCATCCGATACAGGAAACGCCAGATATAGGATGCGCATGAGCATAGCCAGCCCCGCAGCTTTAGACCCCATCGCCAGCAATGCACTCACCGGTGCCGGCGCCCCCTCATAAACATCCGGTGCCCACATATGGAACGGAATGACCGCAAGCTTGAAGAAAAATCCCGCAAGGATCAGCGCGATTCCCACCAGGCCGAGCGGCTCCAGCAGCAAAGGGCTCGTACAGATCTCCCGGAACAACAGGCTTCCGGTCATGCCATAGATCAGGCTGATGCCATAGAGCATAACTGCCGTCGAAGCCGAGCCGATGAGCAGATATTTCACGGCTGCCTCGCTGGCATCTGCTGCAGCCATGCGCATGCCGACCAGAATATAGAACGATATCGTCATGAGCTCCAGTCCGACAAAACCTGTGAGGAAATCATCTGCCGAAGCAAGGATGCACATGCCAAGCAAGGCAAAGAGAAGCAGAACATAGAATTCTCCCTGCCAGCGCAGCAGGGCGCGCACATAGCTCACAGAAAAAACAACCGTAAGCAGCATAGCCGCCAGAAAAATCTGCTTGAAAAATACTGCATAAGCATCTGCTGCATAGAGCCCCGCAAAGAAGCTGACTCCGTCAGGCAGATCATAAAGCTGGAAACTGCCCAGCAGTAAGAGCAGCAGTCCGCCAGCCATCAAGACCGGCAAAAGCCCTGCCCGTCGCTGCGGCAGGCAGAGGTCTGCGAGCAGAATAAGAAAACTCAGGAGCATAATGCCAAGCTCCAGGGAAATTACCGAAAAATTCATGGCCAGATTCCTCCTATAAGCAGCGGCTGATTCGC
>CAZTAP010000256.1:0-3111 GCA_964611665.1 uncultured Selenomonadaceae bacterium
AGCCAGGAAAGTGCAAATCCACAAACCACTCCTTATACAGCCGCTGTGCAGCCTCTTCTAAAAGTTTAATTTGCTTTTGATTGTTTTCGATGAGGTTGTCGTATGCGGAGAGAATAGCTGCAATTCTTTTTTGTTGTTCAATCGTTGGCAACTCTACTGGAAGATTTTTTATAATCGGTATATTTACATGGGCCACAGTAGCCCCATTCGCTGTTCCAAGCAGTTCATACTGTTGTTGAGGTGCCAAAAGGTAATACACCAAAAAATCAGAATCAATTTGAGTGTAATCAGGGCGAATTAAGACTGTGCGCTGTCCAAGGCACACTTCTTGTCCTTCACAAATTACTGCTGCATTTCCAGCAGGTGCTTCTCGTGCAAAAATTATATCCCCTGCTTGTGGCACAGCCCTTTTATTTCTTTTATCATATACTTCTTTTGATACACGCTGTACTCCTTCAAGTTTTAGGCGTCCTTTTCCGATGTTAGTTTTGATCCTGATCTTAACAAATCAGCAGACTCCCAAAGTTCTGTCTCCAATTTTCTGATGTTAATCATCGTTATTTATCCTCCGTCTTATAATGCCATTGTTCAATATTTCTCAACACGAAATCATTCTCAAATATAGCGTTATTATAGCATAAATTTATGATTGAAAAAATGGCATATCCGATATTCAAGACTATGCAGAATTTTTCAAAAGAAACAAATTTTTTTAGTGAAGCACCAGCCAAAGGCTGTTTTTTCTCACTAAAAGTAATATCTTTATATTGTAATGTTATGGACAAATTAAAGAAACGTGCTATAATATACATTGTAGATTTATTCCAATGAATTATGTGAGGTAAATAGAATGCTGAAGAAAATGAAACTGAAAGAAGCATGGATCGAGCCTTATCATCATCTCGAAGCCTATGCAGAGGAGCACCATATTCCCAAAGACCGCTTTGAGCAAACCTTCCAGACCTGTATCCTTCTGGGTATGTCGGAAGAAAAAATCCAGGCACGTCTTGATAAGCTCATTCAGGCCTGATTGCAGCCTGCAGACAAAAACGACGAATTTCAGGAAACCTTCCTGAAATTCGTCGTTTTGTTTGTCCGAACATGTTCAGCGTGTACTGCTCACGTACGCAGCTGCATCAATCACTACATCCGGCTCAGCCTCAGAAACCTTATAGTTGATTTCCGGGATGCCGCGCTTGCGCAGGCTCTGGATAATCTCCTGCCCGATGTCACTTGCTGGCCCATTTTCCTCTGCTGCCGCTTTGGAAACAATATCCACATTGTTTTCCAAACGAACCGCATGGTCAGGTGTCAGCGTCTGTGCTGCACAAGGAATGGTACTGCCTGTCATCACGGCCAGAAGCATTGCTCCTGCCAGATAGCAGCATTTCCCCCGATGGCTCAATCTGCCCATTGCTTCACTTCCTCTATATAAGTTTGACTTGCTGCATCTTTTTCTATGATTCCTTTTATTATAGTACTTTGTACCCCATAAATGCAATGCAAAATCTTCCAAATCTGCTTTTTTGAAAAAAAAACTCCAGCAGACACCCGGTCAGGACATCTGCTGGAGTTTCTTTCTTCATTCCTTAAAGCGTACCGAAAATACGGTCGCCGGCATCACCGAGGCCCGGCACGATATAGCCATGCTCGTTGAGGCATTTATCAATGCTTGCTACATAGACCGGAACATCCGGATGTTCTTCATTGACCAGCTTGATGCCTTCCGGTGCCGCTACAAGACACATAAGAATCATCGAATGTGCTCCTTTTTCCTTCAGCAGAGAAAGTGCTGCTGACGAAGATCCGCCCGTTGCGAGCATCGGATCGACAACGATGAGTGTGCGTTCTGCCACATCGCCTGGCAGCTTGCAATAATATTCTACCGGCTTGAGCGTCTCAGGATCGCGATACATGCCGACATGACCGACACGCGCTGCCGGAATCATATTCACCACACCATTGAGCATTCCCAGACCAGCACGCAGGATTGGCACAACACCAACCTTTTTGCCCGCAAGTACCTTTGCCTTGCATTTTGCTACCGGCGTTTCGATCTCAATTTCCTTCAAGGGGAAATCGCGCGTGATCTCATAGGCCATGAGCATTGCAATTTCCTCAAGCAGTTCACGGAAATCCTTAGTTCCCGTAGTCTTCTCGCGCATGAGCGTAAGCTTATGCTGAATGAGTGGATGGTCGATTACATGTACGTTCAATTCTTCTGACATTCTTTTACCGCCTTACTTTCTTTTATAGATTAATATAAGGGATATTTCGCGCAAAGGGCTGCTACACGCTTCATTGCCTTTTTCTTCGCATCCTCGTCGCTCGGATGGTCGAGAACAAGTGCGATGATCTCAGCAACTTCCTTCATATCCTCTTCTTTAAAGCCGCGTGTCGTAAGTGCTGGTGAGCCCAGACGGATACCGCTCGTGACAAACGGGCTCAACGGTTCATACGGAATGGTGTTTTTGTTGGCTGTAATGCCGACTTCATCAAGGATATGCTCAGCATCCTTGCCCGTAAGATTCTTGCTGCGCAGATCAACAAGCATGAGATGATTGTCCGTACCACCGGAAACGATGCGGAAGCCCTTGGACGTCAGTGTCTTGGCAAGAACAGCAGCATTTTTGATGACCTGCTGTGCATATTCCTTGAATTCCGGCTGTAAAGCTTCCTGCAGCGCAACCGCTTTTGCAGCAATGACATGCATCAAAGGACCGCCCTGAATGCCAGGGAAAATCGCCTTGTTGAACTGTTTGCCAAACGCAGCATCCTTGCAGAGGATCATGCCGCCGCGCGGACCACGCAGCGTCTTATGCGTCGTTGTCGTCACGACATCTGCATACGGTACCGGGCTCGGGTGAAGCCCTGCCGCCACAAGGCCAGCAATATGCGCAATGTCCACCATGAGATAAGCACCGACGGACTTGGCAATTTCGGCAAGACGAGGGAAATCGATAATTCTTGCATAAGCAGATGCACCTGCCACAATAAGCTTCGGTTTGCATTCCTCCGCCGTCTTCTGCAGTGCATCATAGTCAATGCGCTCCGTCTCCTGATCAACGCCATACGGCACGATATGGAAATACTTGCCGGACATGTTGACCG
>CAZTAP010000257.1:0-3100 GCA_964611665.1 uncultured Selenomonadaceae bacterium
AAATTCATCCTGCGTACTTCTGGTCTAGTTATTTCGTGTACGCTGTACTAGTTTCACTCTTCGACATCGAGAAGAAAATACCTTTTCTGCCGGGCAATTATTTTCAAAAAGTTTTATAAACTTCCCTCTCTTACCAGTGCATCGCCAACCATCTGCTGTGCACGCCAGCTCCAGTGTGTATCATCGTTCCAGTAAAGATCCTGCGCACCAGCAGCAAGCGCCTCGCGCAGGATTTTTTTCGTATCCAGCTGCACATAGCCCTGCGGCTCCGCCATGAGCTCAGCAAACGTCGGATTCTCAGCAAAATCCGATGCATGCTCAAGATACGGATGATACAGGTCCAGTTTGCCAACGACCGGCAAAAAGATGAGACGGCTGCCATATCCTTGCAGCATAGCGGCAGCTTCCTGCATATTCGCATGGATTTCTGCTGCTGCCGGCCTATCCTCAGCAAATGCCGTTTCCAAATGATAATAAAGCAGCAGACGCTGCTGTCCTGGTGCGGTAAAACAGTCCCGGGACAGCTCAGCATAGTCTGCCGTTTCGCTCAGCGCGCCTTCATGCGCACAGGCATACCATTTATTTTTCAGGAACTCTGCATTCGCCTTGATCATGATCGGCGTGAAGATCTTATCCTCCCGAATGCCCTCCGCCTCCGTATGTGCAGGCAGTTCCTTGCGCAGGAACTCCTCGCGGCTCAGCACAGGACGCCCGGGCAGATGACCATTGAAACGGCTGGCCAGATAATGCCCGACCGACTCGATGATGACTGCCTTCGGATGGATTTCCGCCAGATAGCCCGTCTGCTGCAATGCATAGAGAATCGACAGCGCGTTCCCGTCGCCAAAAGCATTGCAGGGAACATTCAGCACACGCAGCCCATAGTGATCTGCAAGATAGTCCTGATAGTAGTTGCCCCCGCCGCCGTTGGAAAAAGAATCGCCGATGGTCAGTACGTCAAATTCTTCCCTGCCGCCCGCAGCCACATAATCCTTGAATTCCACGTGTTTTTTGGCATATTCCACCGGCTTCGTCTTTGCCTGCGTCGCAGCAAAACTGCCAATGCGCCTGAGGTCACCATGACCATCCTCGCTCTCAAAAAACACCTGTGATGTCCATCCCTGCCAAAGCACAAGGTTCAGCAGGAAAAATCCGACGAGGAGCCCCAGCCAGTATTGTACAAATTTTTTTGCCCGCATAGGCTGCGCCTCCTGTCAAAATTGAAAATATAAGAAATCGGATACATGAGAAAGAGAGTAAAGAGAAATCAGACCAAGCGCTGCACTCACAGCAAACCAGCACCAGCCCGGCTGAAAGTTCTGCAGCCAGGCCTGCGGGTTCTTCACCCGGCTCACCGCAACGAACAGCACTGCCAGCGCGGCAAAGACATCGGCCTGCGGGTCAGGCAGTGTCCAGCCGGCTGCGCCCGGAGCCAGAAAACAAAGCTGCGTGACGACCGACCAGCCGGCCGCCAGCGTATCCGCCCGGAAGAATACCCAGCAGATCATCACGCACAAAAAGGTCAGTACCCGGCAGAGCATGGCCGGAAGTTCCAGCTTCAGCCTGCGCCATTGATGGTTCAGCACGAGCAGCACGCCATGCAGGGCTCCCCAGACGATAAACGTCCAGCCTGCACCATGCCAGAGACCAATGAGCAGCATGGAAATGAAAAGATTGCGCATCTTTTTCCACTCTCCCTCACGGTTGCCGCCCAGCGGAATATACAGATAGTTTTTGACCCAGCCGCCCAGCGTCATATGCCAGCGGCGCCAGAAATCAATGATCGACGATGCCTGATACGGCGAGTTGAAATTCTGCGGAAACTGCAGGTTCAGCATGAGTCCGAGGCCCACCGCCATTTCCGAATAGCCCGAGAAATCGAAATAGAGCTGAAAGGTGTAGCTCAGTGCCCCGGCCCATGCTTCCAGCGGGCTTACCGATGAGGCATGCGCAAAGACTGCATTGGCCCAGGGTGCGAGTGAGTCCGCGATCACGACCTTTTTGAACAGGCCGATGGAAAAAAGTACGAGTCCCTGCGCCAGATGATGGTAATCCACACAGAAATTGCGCAGCCGCGAAAACTGCGGGATCATCTGTCGATGATTGATGATCGGTCCCGCAATGAGGTGCGGAAAAATCGTTACAAACAGACAGTACGTCAGAAAGGAATAATGCTTCGTCTCCCCGCGGTAAGCATCGATGAGATAAGCCGTCTGCGTAAAGGTAAAAAAGGAAATGCCAAGAGGCAGCACAATATGCGGCACCGTACAGCCCGTACCCAGGACATCATTCAGTGTCGTAAGGAAAAAGCCGGTATATTTGAAATAGCCCAGCAGCGCAAGGTTCACTGCGATGCTCGCAGCCAGCCAGCCGCGCTTCTTCACCGCGCGTTCAATCTGCCGGCCGGCCAGAAAATTAAAGAGAATCGAGGCCAGGAGCAAAGGGACATAGCGTACGTCCCACCAGCCATAGAAAAATAACGAAGCCGCCGTAAGCCAGCCCGCAGCAGCCTTTGTCCAGCGATGTCCGGCCAGGCCAAAATAGACCAGCAGCGTAACCGGCAAGAACAGGAAAATAAACTCATATGAATTGAATAACAAAAAAATCCCCTCATCTGTGTGCAGAAGCCTGCAATTTTGCTGTACTCGTATTTTACCACAGATTCAGTCGGAGATACAAAAATAGCAGCCACCCAGATTTCCGGTGGCTGCTATTTTTCAACGATTTTATTCTCCATACAGCATTTCCATGAGAACTCTTACCTTCCCATTGGACTCTCCTCCCTTGCCTGACCCTGCCAAATCAATTCTTCACTTGTTCAATAAACCGGCTAACAACTAACCTTGCTTACCTTTCTGCCCGATACCACTTTCCATCAGGCTCGCTTCATTGATCTTTGGTATGTTCTTAGTATAAGGCAGTTCGGAAGATTTGTCAATAATTTTTAGAAGATTCTCTCTTGGATTTCAGAACGCGTAGTCGCGCACAAAATCGACAAAGAGACGCACAATGGGCAGTTCCTTGCTCACATCGTTATAGATCATCCAGGTCTTGCGCAGGATGGGTTTCCCTTCTTTGTCGATGAGCGGCATGCTCTGCA
>CAZTAP010000258.1:0-3099 GCA_964611665.1 uncultured Selenomonadaceae bacterium
CTGACATAAAATCAGCGGCTTTTTACATGCTAAAAACCAATAAACAGCTTTTTTGATTACCTGCAAACCCTTGTTATCCATGCCTTTACCGCGTTTTCCTAAACCTGTATCCATCCTGCCGAAGTCATTCATAAAACAAATTTTATGCTGTTTTGGCCTGTTTCCAGCGTGCATAACAGGAAATACTGTAATTGATGAAAAAATACATTGCGGCAATCACGATAAACAAAGTAAAGACCTGTGCCGCTGTTGTATAACGTCCCATTACAATCATGCCCTTGCCGGTAAGATCTTCAATCCCTACGGCCCAGACAAAAGATGTATCCTTGATGATTGTAGTAAACTGTGAAATCAATGGTGGGATCACATTGCGCAGCGCCTGCGGCAATACAATATAGCGCAGCACCTGAAAACTGCTGAACCCCTGGGTTTTTCCTGCCTCCCATTGTCCCTTTGGAATGGACTTCAGCCCGCCGCGTACGATTTCTGCCAAGGCTGCAGTTTCGAATACGGTCATAGCCACAATACCGGCATAAACTGGCGGCAGCGGTGTCATGAAGCGGAATGCCAAAATAAACAGCAGCAGCGGCGTATTACGCACAGCCTCGATATAAATAGCAGCCAAATGCCCTGGCCATCTGCCTTGATGCCTCAATACCGCAAGAAAGGTTCCGAGTGCAAGACTTCCGGCAATGCTGGCCAGCGCGATTTCCAGCGTGATTTTCAGACCCTGCAGCAAAAACAGGAAAATCGATGCCTGAAAAATATCACTCATAAGACATTCACCTCCATCTTATGTTCCAAATGCTTTGCATAGGCCGCAAGCGGAAAGCAGATAGCAAGATAGAGCAATCCTGTTGCAACATAAGCCGGACCATAATAGAGATTCGCACTTGCCCAGGAATCTGCATGATACATGAGATCTCCGCCAGCGATCATCGCCATGACGGAAGTATTCTTGATAAGATTCACCGCGAGATTCGTAAGCGGCGGATAGGCAAGCCGTTTAGCCTGCGGCAGGATAATGTAACGCATGGTATCCGTATAGGAAAACCCCTGTGCACCGGCTGCCTCGAACTGCCCCTGCGGTACGGACTGAATGCCTGCCCGCACAACCTCCGCAACATAGGCCCCATGATAGATTCCTATGCCAAGCATCCCCACCCAGAAAACAGGCAGCTGAACGCCAATATACGGAAGACCATTATAAAAGAAGAAAATCTGGATAACCAGCGGAGTATTCTGGATAAGCTCTACATAGCAGCGATTCACAAAACGAAACAAACCATTTTTCTCTGTGCCCATCAAACCGAAAACGATACCAAGGAACAGCGCAAGGCAAAGTGCCAGGGCTGAAACGGTGATGGTCATCCCAAAGCCCTGCGCGAATACCTCCCAGTCACGCAGCAAGGCTTCCCATTTAAAAGCCGCAAAAGGACCTGGCATTATTTCAGCCCCCATTTTCCGATGAGTTTATCCAGTTCACCAGAGGACTGCATCGCAGCAATGGTATCGTTGGCGATTTTTGTAAGTCCTTCATTGCCTTTTTTCGCTGCGATGCCGTAAAGCTGCGGCGCATAGCGATCCGGCAGGATCATTGTCGAATCATCCACATAACCGGCCAGTATCGCACCATCAACCGAGAAACAGTCTATCCGGCCCGAATCGAGGGCTGTCTTGATTTCCGGATAGGTACCGAATTCCAGTATTTCTGCCTTAACTCCCTTTTCTTTCATTGCATCCAGCAATGCCTGCTTGCTCGTCGCGCTCTGCGCAACGCCGATTTTCTTGCCATCAAGATCTGCAAGACTCTGGATATTCGCGGCCTTCTTGACCATCAAGGCTACACCATCCTTGAAATATGGTTCCGTGAAGTTATAGCTCTTTTTGCGTTCATCTGTAATCGTAAACGTTGCAATGACAAAATCGACCTCTCCGTTGTCAAGCAGCGGCCCACGCGTTTTCGCAGTGACTGGCTCAAACTCCACTTTCGATTCATCCCCGAGAATTTCCTTAGCCATACGATGCGCAAGATCGATTTCCATACCGCTGGTTTCTCCCGTATTTGGATCCTTGAAACCAAATTTTGGTACATCCACCTTGATTCCCACCCTGAGTACCCCACGATCCCTGACGGCCTTTAAATCCGGCGCTTCGCCAGAGCCAGCCCCCGAGGATGCTGCGGACTCTGAACCGCAGCCTGCAGCCAGGACCATGCCTGCACACATCAATACCGTTAAAATCAAAGTCAAAAGTTTTTTCATCATAAGTCCACCCTTCAAAATATTTCGTTAGACTGCATGTGCTATTTTGCTCAAAAACTGTTGTGCACGCTCATGCTGCGGATGCAGGAAAAACTCTTCCGGCGTATTTTCCTCAACAATCTGACCATCTGCCATAAAAACGACACGATCAGCTACCCGCCGCGCAAAGCCCATTTCATGGGTCACAACAACCATCGTGATACGTTCCTCTGCAAGCCCGATCATGACATCCAGCACTTCCTGGATCATTTCCGGATCCAGGGCCGAAGTCGGTTCATCAAACAACATGATTTTCGGCCGCATGGTAAGTGCCCGGGCAATCGCCACACGCTGCTGCTGGCCTCCGGAAAGCTGAATCGGATACCGGTCTGCCTTATCTCCCAGACCAACGCGCTCCAGATAAGTCATCGCAGCCTTTTCAGCCTCTTCCCTGCTTTCATGCTTCAGCTTTCTTGGTGCAAGCACCAGATTTTCCAGCACGGTCATATGCGGATAAAGATTGAACTGTTGGAACACCATCCCCATCGACTGGCGGATTCTGGACAGCACCTGTGGATTTTGCTGCAGGTTCACACCATCAACAAAAACTTTCCCTTCCTCCGGCTGCTCAAGAAGATTGATACAGCGAACCAGGGTGCTCTTGCCCGAGCCGCTCGGGCCTATGATCACCACCTTTTCTCCTTCTCTGACATGCAGATCGATGCCATGCAGCACCTCAAGCTGACCAAAACGCTTATGAATATTTTCCAGCTGAATCACAGCCATCACCCCTTAAACGCCGAAAAAGCCGCTGGCACGTTCCGTGCCAACAGCTTCTTTGCCCGTAAAATTTATG
>CAZTAP010000259.1:0-3067 GCA_964611665.1 uncultured Selenomonadaceae bacterium
GCTTAAAAAAATTCATTTATTTTATGTTAAATCCCTTTGGATCAAACATCCATATTTACAATTTTTTGGATAAACATAAATCCTATACATTCCCAAACAACAGCAACACCGATTGCCATACGTCCAATCGATTCGGTAAATAGCGGCTGCATATAGGTAGGATTTATCGCATAAAGGAAAGCCCCAAGTGCAAAAGGCAGTATGCCTAAGACATAACCTGACATACGCCCCTGCGCGGTAAGTGCACGTACCTCCTGTTTCATGCGGATACGCTCATTGATCGTCGTGCTGATACTATCGAGAATCTGAGCCAGACTGCCGCCCACCTTGCGCTGGATCAGCACCGCTGCAATGAGCAGATCGAAGTCACTGCTGCATACACGTTTGGCCATGCTTTCCAAAGAAGCCTCCAACGTCGCACCCAGCTGCACCTCACGCATAACCTGTGCGACTTCTGTGCCCATAGGCGCTTCCATCTCGCGGGCTACCAGTTCCAGTGCCTGCAGAAAGCTAAACCCCGCACGCATCGCATTCGCCACAATGCCCAGCGTATCACCAAGCTGATTGGTAAAGGCTTTCCTGCGCCGCTGGATGCGTACACCCACATAAAGCCAGCACACCAGCATCGCCCCAAGCCCCCCCAGCAGTGCTGTCGCAGCCTGAAGGGTAAGCATCATAAAGAACAGCGCTGCCATCATACCGATAAATCCCAAAATGACCAGATACTCCGAGCCAAGTAAAGGCCAGCCGGCCTGCTGCATACGCACATCAAGCATTTCTGAATGCTTAAGTTTTTCCAATCGCTCTGCCAAAGCCCGGATCAGCTGACGAAAGCTGTTCTGGAAGCGCTCACGTTTTTCACGCCTGCCGGATTTTTTCCAGTCTTCGTTTTCTGCCAGCTGTTTCATGCGTGAATTCACGCCCGGCTTGCGGCTCTGCCTGTACTCCAGGAAAAACAACAGCAGAATAAAGAGCCAAAGGCCAAAGAATACCGCGGCTAGTCCTCTCATGGCTTATCCCACCTTATGTGGCTGCGCCCGATAATTTTATCTGCAAGCCGGTTGATTTTGTGCGTAAGTGCTGAATCCGGCTTGATATCAAGCGCCATGCGGCCATCATTCGCTGCCGTCGAAACAAGCAGATACTCATTTGGCAGGATGGCTGCCACTGGATACTCCAGTTCCTCCTCCAGCTCTGCCTGCGCTGCACTGTCACAGGGCTCCACCCTTGTGAAAATAACCTTGAGACGTTCCTGATAGTCCGCCCAGTCCTTGAAAATCTCAATAGCCTGCTGCATATGCTGGATTTCAAAACCACCGCTGACCATTGCTACCATATAGGTCTCATCCGTGGCCTCACACGCAGCAATCGAGAGAGGATTGAACGCAGGCGGCAGATCGACAAGTACATAGCGGAACAGGCTCTGTGCCATCTTCAGCATTTCCGTAAAGCCCTTGGTATCAATGAGCTCAGCAAACTCCGGACGTTTCGTGCCGCAAAGCACACGTACAGAATCGTTCACTGGCTGAAAATAAGAATTCAGCGTAATCGGGGAGAGGAACTTGATATCCCGCACAGCTTCTACGATTGTACTCTTCGAATTCAAGTTAAAAAAAACTGCCATATCGCCAAACTGTGAATCCGCATCGATGATACCGACGGACTCCCCGCTTTTCTGAGCCAGACTCATCGCAAGGTTCGCAATGAGTGTCGTCTTGCCGCTCTTGCCCTTCGGACTGAAAAACGCAATGGACTTGGAGGCAATCCCCATGCCGCTCTTGCCAAAAGTCGTGACAGCTGTCACGAGCTCCTTGCCGCTGAATGGCTTGATCAAATATCCCTGAGCACCAGCCTTGACAAGGCGGCTTGCATATTCCGCATTCCAGCGATTGCAAAGACAGATCAGGGATACCCCTGGAAAAGCATCGCGAAACGCCGGTATGCTCGCAATATTTTCTTCTTTTTCTACATCAAGCAGGATCAGGTTCGGCTTGAACACCCCACCCTGTCCGAGTGCTTCCTCTGGCGTGCGATAGCTCGCCGCCAAAGAAAATTCCTTGGTGCTCTGAATGATATTCTTCAAGCGTTCCAGCATAATGCGGCTGTTTTCAATCAGCAGCACACGATAATCCATTCAAACGCACCTCCTTTAGCGAAAAATCTTTTTGAACCAGGATGCCCCCTGCTCCGGCTCCGCATCCTCTTCTTCCAGGCTGCGGTTCGTATACTTTGCAACAAGTTCACGCATCTCACGTGCAAGATCCGTGCCTTTATTCGCCAGGATCAGTGGAACACCGCTTTGTACAGAATCGAGTGCACCGCCGAAATCATTGGAAAGCACATGGTAGAACTTTCCTCCCAGCAGCTGCTCGACATCAGACAGCTCAATACGTGTCTTGGAATTGCTGCGGTTCAGTACAAAACGAATCTTATGTCCATAGCCAATCGACTGCATCGTGTCATAGCCAATCTTCATATTCTTTACGGTTGGAATGAAGTCAACAATACCGACAAAGGTAATAATCGTACTCACATTCATCATCGCGAGATTCAGCTCGCTGAACGCTGCTGTCGTATCAAGCACAATATAGTCAAACTGCTGCTGCAGCAGCTGCAGCAGTTTGAGCACCGCATCCGTCATGATATTATAGGATTCCTCCAGCAAAACCGGAGCTGCCAGAATAGAAAAAGCCGTACCATCATACTCATAGCGCTCAAGATAATCCAAAACCCGGAAAGAATCCATCTCCTTCTTCATAGCCTCCTGTGCCGTGAATAAGGTTTTCTGCGGCACAATATGCAGATAATTGCATACATCGCCGAATTGCACATCCAGATCAACAATACAGGTCTTAAACCCCTCACGCGCAAGCTCAGAAGCCATATTCACTGCCAGCAAAGTCTTGCCGACTGCTGAGGCTGTACTGAAAACCGTAATGGTTACGCCCGTGGCCTTACGTGCTTCGTTCACTTCTCTTCACCATGCTTTCGCAGAAAATCCTTCTACATATATATCGTCATTTTTGAAAAATTATTTAGTACTTTTTTCCTTGGGAAGAACATTTCT
>CAZTAP010000260.1:0-3054 GCA_964611665.1 uncultured Selenomonadaceae bacterium
GCCTGCAGCAGGTCATCGTTGTCAGTGGTGTCCATCATGTATTCAATGCACTTGAAGTCCAGCTCCTCGCTTCGACGGGACGCGATGCGTTCAATGCAATCATTACCGGTGCAATCGTGGCACAGGGTGGTGCAGCTGTAGCTGTTGCTGCCAAGACCAAGAATGCCAAGAAGCGCGCACTTTACATCTCCTCAGCCATTCCGGCGTTCCTGGGCATCACGGAGCCGGCAATCTTTGGTATCAATCTTCGCTTTGTAAAGCCATTTGTCTATGCTCTTGTCGGCGGTGCTTTTGCCGGTGCAACGGCCAGTATCATGCATCTTGCTGGTACAGGCATGGGCATCACGGTTATTCCGGGCACGCTGCTTTATCTTGACCATCTCGTAGAATACCTGATCGTCAATGCAATCGGCTTTGGCATTGCATTTGCGCTTACCTTCACTTTGTTTGACCCGAAGGAATGAGTCCTATATCAGATCATGGGGAGGCTGTGCGTATGGAAGGTGCGGTTACGATTCAGGACATTGCCCGGCTCGCAGGCGTATCGAAAAGCACGGTATCGCGTTATCTGAATCATGGATATGTAAGCCGTGAGAAGTCCGGCAGGATTCGTGCAATCATTGAGGAGACGGGCTTTAAATCCAATTTTTTTGCCCGTCGTCTCAAGACACGCTGCAGTAAGCTCGTTGGGATTGTCCTGCCAAGACTGGATTCCGTTACCGTGGGCAAGATGCTTTCGGGCATTACAGCGGTGCTGGAACCGAATGGTTATCAGGGGCTGATCCTTGCGAGCAGGCTGCGCGGGGCGCAGGAGCTTGAGAATATGCGGAGCCTGGCCGAACAGGGGGCAGATGGCCTGCTGGTGATTTCGACAGGCATCACAGCAGAGCATCATCGTTTGCTGCGGCGTCTGTCGCTGCCCGTGGTATTTGCAGGGCAGTCGGATCCGGGCATTCACTATATCAAGATCGATGACTATGGTGCAGGACGTATCATGGGGAAATATATGCGGGAGAAAGGGCACCGCCGTGTCGTGTTCGCCGGAGTAAGCGAAACAGACCGTGCAGTGGGCATCGACCGCAAACAGGGCTTCATTGAGGCCTTTTGCGAAAATCTGCCGGAGGCAAGCGTTGCGTTCGTTGAGACGGGATTTGCCTTTGAGCATGCTTATGCGAAAGGTGCCGAGATCATGTCTTTCCAGCCGACAGCGGTAGTCTGCGCGACCGATAACATCGGTCTGGGCATGCTGCGCTATCTGCATGAACATAAGCTTC
The DNA here is from genome assembly GCA_964611665.1 of uncultured Selenomonadaceae bacterium. Classification (GTDB taxonomy): domain Bacteria; phylum Bacillota; class Negativicutes; order Selenomonadales; family Selenomonadaceae; genus CAZTAP01. The sequence goes on from CAZTAP010000260.1 coordinate 1,275, forward strand.
GGGTGCCGGAGCAGGTTTCTGTCACAGGCTTCGGCGGTTATCCCGTAGGTGCGGTTGCCTATCCGGGACTGACGACGGTGCAGTTTGATTATGAATTTTTGGGAGAGCAGGCTGCCCGAGGGCTGCTGCGGCTTTTGGCCGGAGAAGAGATGCTTTCGGACAGCGGCCTGCCGCTCAATTTTATTGAACGCGAAAGCGTAAAAGCAATTTCACGGGAACCATTGTTTCCTTAAAGAGGGAGGAGAATGAGGATGAACAAGAAGGAGATTGACGAGAAGGTCAGGGCTTCCTTTCCGATGAAGCATCGCTGGCATAACCGGTTTCATCTGGAAATGCCGTTTGGTCTCATCAATGATCCAAATGGCCTCTCGTTTTACAAGGGCGAGTATCATATTTTTTATCAGTGGAACCCGCTGGGCTGTGAACATAAGCATAAATCCTGGGCGCATGTGAAAACGAGGGATTTTGTGAACTACAGTCTGCCGGAGCTTTCTCTCTGGCCTTCGGATGATCATGACAAGGATGGCTGTTACTCCGGCTGCGGCTATGTGCAGGATGGTGAGCTGCATGTGCTGTACACCTGCAACAAAAAGGATGAGAATAATGTCCGTATCCCGGCACAGCGGATCGGGACATTGCTGGAGGATGGCACGGTCCGCAAGGATGAAATCATCATCCCGCATGAACCGGAGGGGTATACGGGTCATTTCCGCGATCCCTGCCGTTTCCAGCGCAGCGGGCGCACATATCTTGTGCTCGGCGCGCAGACGCAGGAAGAGCGGGGCTGTGTGCTGATCTATCGCGAGGAGGCAGATGGCTGGCATCTCATGGGAGAGCTCAAGACGCAGATGGGGAAATTCGGCTATATGTGGGAATGCCCGACCATGCTGAAATTCGGCGATCATGATGTGCTGCTCTTTTCGCCGCAGGGGCTGGAGGCCAAGGAGTACGCCTACCAGAATCTGTACCAGTCCGGCTATCTCGCGGGCCATCTATCGCTGGCGGGCATGGAACTGCTGCATGGCAGATTCCAGGAGCTCGATAAGGGCTTCGATTTTTATGCGCCGCAGGCCTTCCAGCATGAAGGGCGCAATATCCTGCTGGGCTGGATGGGCATGCCGGACCGTGACAGCCAGTATCCGACAGCGGAGAAGGGCTGGATGTATACACTCACGATGCCGCGTGTCCTGACGCTCAGACAAGGCCATATTTACGCGCAGCCTGCTGAGGAAATGAAGGCACTGCGAGTTGCTGAGTCAGCCTGCGAGCTTGCAGGCAGGAACCAGCAGACGCTGGCAGCCAATCTGCATGAAGGATCGGAGATCCTGCTCAACATTGTTTTCGGACAGGCAAAGCGGATCGAACTTACCTTATCGTATGGTCTTGAGAAGCTTTGCTTCCGCTATGACCGTACACAGCAGGTCATGCAGATTGACCGTACAGGCATGAAGCTTGGCGGCCGCGGAGTGAGAAGCTTCAAGCTTTATGCAGAGGAATCGCTTACGCTTCAGCTGTTTGTGGACAGGACGGCCATAGAGACATTCTTTCAGCATGGGGAACAGACGGCCTCCTTGCTCGTCTTTCCGGAAAAGAATATCGTACCGGATTTCAGTCTGCATTCGGACCAGCCAATGGAAAATATCGCTGGAACAGTTTGGAAACTGGATGGGTTCAACTTCAATACGTAAAAGAAACGAGAGGCTTCCGCTGGTGCGGGAGCCTCTCGTTTTGCGTGCGCCCGGCATGGGCGCACTCTAATGGGTGAAAGTCCCTAGACTGC
>CAZTAP010000261.1:0-3009 GCA_964611665.1 uncultured Selenomonadaceae bacterium
ATCCTGGCACATTATTATCAGAATACAGAGCTGAAGAAGCTTTATTGAGGGAGATAGATTTTTAAGATGTTGTTATCAGAATTTGATTATGATTTACCAGAGGAGCTCATTGCTCAGACACCAATAGAACCAAGAAATGCTTCGCGGCTGATGGTTTTGGATCCGCAGGAAGAAACGATTGAGCATGCACACTTTTATGATTTAAAGAAATTCCTGGTTCCGGGCGATACCTTGATTTTTAATGATACACGTGTGATGCCGGCACGCCTGATCGGTCATCGTGAGCTTACCGGCGGCAAGGTGGAAGTATTTTTGCTGCGCCGTATTGATGGTGATACCTGGGAAACTTTGGTAAAACCAGGCAAGAAGGCGCAGATTGGCAATGTAATCTGCTTTAGTGAAGAGCTTTCCTGTGAAATCGTTGAGCATACAGACTTTGGCGGCCGTATTGTAAAGTTCCGTTATGAAGGGATTTTCGAGGAGATTCTGGACCGTCTGGGTGAGACACCGCTGCCGCCATATATTCATGAAAAGCTTGCGGATAAGGAACGTTATCAGACGGTTTATTCAAAAGAAGAAGGCTCTGCAGCTGCACCGACAGCAGGCTTGCACTTTACCAAGGAGCAGATGCAGGAACTGAAGGAAATGGGTGTTCATCTTGGCTTTGTGACACTGCACGTTGGTCTTGGCACCTTCCGTCCGGTGAATGTGGATAAGATTGAAGAACATGTCATGCACAAAGAGTATTATTGTATTTCGGACGAGACAGCTGAGCTCATCAAAGCAACCAAAGCTGCCGGTCACAGGGTGATTGCCGTTGGAACAACGTCGATTCGTACATTGGAATCTGCAGCAACAGCTAAAGGCGAGATTACGGGCAAAAGCGGCTGGACAGAAATTTTCATCTATCCTGGCTATGAATTCAAGATTGTTGATGCAATCATCACCAATTTCCATCTGCCGAAGTCAACACTGATCATGCTGATCAGTGCCTTTGCCGGAAGGGAATTCGTGCTGAAGGCTTATCGCTGTGCAGTAAAGGAAAAGTATAGATTCTTTTCTTTTGGGGATGCTATGCTATTGTTACGCAGTCAAACACAAGAAAAGCGTGAACAGGAACTTAAAGAACTGGAAGCGCTTCATAAGGAATAAGGATAAGCCCTGCAGTCATGGAGATTGCAGGGCTGTTTTTAGTTATAAATGAATTGATGAGCAATACCATTTCGGAAAGTGATTTCAATGACGTGACCATCCTTCACCAAGATACTGTCAACGATAGAATTTATAAATTCTTTGAGTGGAGCAGCACCAATGGCCATGACGAGCTCTTTGAAGGGAAGAGCAGATGTTTTTGTGAATGATTTTTGAAAGAGAAAGGAAGAGGCTTGTTCGATAAATCGTTCATCGGATAGATTCGTCATGAAGATGGAATCTTTCTCCAATGCCCGAATATTATGCCTGCAGATATCCACCTCTTTGGTCAGTTCATCACGCTTTATGAGGTATTCCTGCTGTGACATGGCGGAATCGGAAAAAAGATATAAGTCTTTCAAGCGTTTCAGGGCACGTTGCGCTTTATCCATGGCAGCGTTGAGCTCTGATTTCTTTTGTCCGTGCTTTATTGCCTCAGGGAGGGTTTTGCTGGCCGTATTTTTTACTGTGTAAACAAACTCTCCTGTCGTGTTGCTAATCAGCGTACAACGCAAGCTGGAGAGTGCTGCAGAAGATATTCCTTTAACCTCTGTAAATTCATCTCCGGAAAGCAGTCGTTTTTCCATTTCCTTCTTTGTGCAAGTTGGTTGAAAATCTTTGCGGATCTGCAGCATGTTCCGGATATAGGCAAACAGGAAAGGCCCGACAATCGTATCTCGTGCATATTTATTCTTACAAGTATGGTTGATGCGCTGGGCTCCACAGAGATATATGGACGGACGATATCCATCCGGCTGCAGCCTGGCTACGGTGGATTGCATCAAGCTGCCACAATAGCCGCAATAAAGAAGCCCTGCAAAGATATGGATGTTTTTCCTCTGTCGATGAATGATGCCTTTTCCACGATGGTTTTTCCCTAACCAATAAGCACAGCGCTCAAATTGTGATTTGTCAATCATTGGAATATGGTGGTTTTCTATTAAAATCCAATCAGTCTTATCTTTGAATGAAAACGTTTTTTCTGATTCATCGCGATAATTATATCTAAGAGAACCGATATAAAACGGATTACGCAGGATGATCTGGACTGAGGTTGGCGTCCAGGCAAAGCCGCGCCTTGAAGTTATGCCTGCTGTGTTTATTTGGCAGGTCGTCTGTACCAGAGAGTGGGTGTTTTCATAGCTATCATAGATTTTCCGGACGACCGCAGCCTCATCCTCCCGGATGGAGAAGGTCTTGCTTTCCTTATCGAAGGAATAGCCGAAGGGGATACGTCCTCCATTCCACTGACCGGAATTTGCCCGTGCCAGCATGGTCGCCGATACGCGCTCACTGGTCATGTTGCGCTCCAGCTCGGCGAATACCAGGATGATCTTGAGCATGGCTTCGCCCATGGCCGTGGAGGTATCGAACTGCTCATTCTTTGACACGAAGGTCACGCCGAGCTTCTTGCACTTCTCATACATTGTTGCGAAGTCCAAAAGGTTGCGGCTGATCCGGTCAATCTTCCAGACCAGGATATGGGTAAACTCGCCCTGGCTTACGCGGGCCATCATGTCCTGGAATGCCGGCCGGTCCGTATTCTTTCCAGAATAGCCGGCATCCTCGAATACTTCATAGTCCTCGATGCTGAGGATATACTTTGCATAGTTGATCATATCGTTTTTCTGCATTGGCAAGGAGTCCTTGTCAATCTGGTGCAGAGTAGATACGCGGCAGTAGATTGCCGCTTTTTTTGCCTTTGGCATAAGGCGTCGCCTCCTTTTCTGGAGGCTGATCAGATGTATCTATGCTCAGTATAGCAGAAAAAAATAAGCCATTCGCACGCCGATGTGTGCGAATGGCTATTGACATTTA
>CAZTAP010000262.1:0-3001 GCA_964611665.1 uncultured Selenomonadaceae bacterium
GCATAGCGCTTCTGGTCCTTGTAATCGATGTAGAAAAGCCCATACCGCTTATTATAGCCATTGCTCCAGGAAAGCACATCCATAAGGGACCAGATATAGTATCCCTTTACCTTCACGCCTTCAGAAACAGCCTGCAGCACGGCCTGCAGATGCTTCGTGACATACTCGATACGCGGCGTATCATCGATTTTGCCGTCCACGAAATCATCCTTGTACCCCATGCCGTTTTCCGCGATATAAAGCTTCTTATAATTCGGATAATCATGCATGATGCGCACGAGCTGATCATGCATGCCCTGCGGATAAATCGGCCAATCCCAGTCCGTCGTCGGGACCGCCGGATTCGTCACACGCGCACCGATGCCTTTGAGCCCGAATACACTCGTGCCCTTCTCACCCGTACTGTTATTGTAAATACGGCTCTCACCCTCATATGCCTGCAAAAAATGACTTGAATAATAATTCATGCCCAAAAAATCGATCTGCTTTGCTGCCTTGGCAAAATCCTCGAAATCAGAAGCCTGCGTTTCAAGCTTTCCTTCATTTTTCGTGAGGATCTCATCGAGCAGCGCCATGGTCTCTTCATCATAGCGGCCATGAAAGCAGGCATCCAGCATGAAGCGGTTGGAAATCGCATCATCGAGATCACGTGCATGAATATCCTCCGGCTTCGCAGAAATCGGCACTTTGCCCTCCAGCGTATGCACAATGCCGATCTCCCCGGGCAGGTTCATGCTTTTATAGAGATTCAGTGCCCGCGCATGAGCAACCATCAGATTATGCAGGATCTGCACCGCCTTTGGAATCTGGAACTGTTCATTCGGCGGGAAGTTTCCGGCAATATAGCCATTCTGCGCAATCGACCAGGGCTCATTGAACGTCGCCCATTTTTTCACGCGGTCGCCAAAAGCTTCAAAACAGATTTTTGCATAATCGACAAAATAGTCGATGAGATCACGATTCAGCCAATGACCATTCTGAAAAAAGGGCAGCGGCGTATCGAAATGATGCAGGGTCACAAAAGGCTCCACGCCCTGACGGATGCATTCATCGATGAGATCATTGTAATAAGCAATGCCCTTTGGATTGACTTTTCCTTTGCCCTCCGGCAGTATACGCGTCCAGGAAATCGAAATGCGGATGCCATTTACACCGAAATCATGCGCCATCTGCAGATCTTCCCTGTATTTATGATAAAAATCGCTGGCCATATCTCCATTGAAACGGCTGCCCGGCCGGTTCATATAATCATCCCATACACATGGACCACGCCCATCCTCGCGCGTTGCTCCCTCGACCTGATAAGCCGCTGTCGCACCGCCAAAGATGAAATCCTGAGGAAATTTATTCATCACGGGAACTCCCCTCTCTGCTTCTTACTTGTTCGCTTTTTTATAAAGCTTGATGAAACGTTTCACCATATCACCAAGCAGCATTGCGGTCATCAAATGATCCTGTGCATGCACCGTAAGGAAAGAAAGCTCTACCTTCTCGCCCGATGCCTCCTTGGTAATCAGTTCCGTCTGGGTATTATGCGCATCAAGGATCAAATCATCCGCTTCCTTGATCATCGCCTGTGCCTTATCATATTCGCCTGCTTCCATTGCATCCATGGACTGCAGATATTTCGTGCGTGCATCTCCCGCAAAAGCGACGATTTCCATTGCGGTCATTGCCATATCTTCATTTACTGCCATAATTATCTCCCCTATGATTCAAATTAATATTCTTCTCAATTATAACGCCGTTGTTCATGATTTCGCAACGCGAGAGCATTCCTATCAGCACGTTGATTCTCAGTCATGATAAAATCCTTCGTCCCATTTTTTCAGATACTCATCAAAGATTCCGTCATTCTCAATGCAGTCGTTCTCGCCGATCATACCATCGATTTTGGCAATGAGCGCATCCTTTTCCGGAGTCGGCTTGTACTCGGCTTTCAGGAATGCCTCAAGAATGTCCTCGATTGTCCCGATGCCGACTACGCGGCCGCCGCAGCCAATGACATTGGCATTGAGATTCTCCCTGGCCGCGATGGCCGTCTCTACATCCGCTACGCAGGCGCCGCGTACTCCCCTGACCTTCTGTGCTGCGCTGTTGATGCCGATGCCCGTACCGCAGATGCATACGCCAAGATCTGCCTGCCCTGTCGCAACAGCCTTACCGACCTTGCGTCCATAGATTGGATAGTGTGTGCGGATGAAGTCATAGGTGCCTACATCAATAACCTCATGCCCCTGTTTCTTCAAAAACTCTGCTGCCTTAATCTTAATATCTGTAACAATATGGTCACAGCCAATTGCAATTTTCATTTTAAATCCTCCTAATTTTCACGAATAATCTATGAACTTACAGCATCCGATCCAGCATATCTACCCGGACCTGATGACGCCCGCCTGCATATTCCGTATCCAGGAATGCCTGCGCCAATTCACAGGAAAGCTTCTCGGAAGTGATGCCTGCCCCAAGGCAGATCATTTGCGTGCTGTTATGACGGCGCGTCATATCTGCTGTATAATATTCATAGACCGGTGCACAGACAATGCCATGATTCTTGCTCGCAATCATAAAGGAAGCTGCCGCATAATCATCCACCACGATCCCGCGGTCTGCGCTTTTGTCCTTGATTTTCTCTACCACATTCATGGTTGCCGTGAAGATATCCGGATCAGATACATCCACCACCTCATAATTTTTATCCATCAAATAGGCCTTTACAACGTCTTTTAAATGTTCACCAACCAGATTGGCTGCAATCGCAATCTTCATATTTTTAGCTCCTTTTCCATAAACTCAGAATGTTTTATCTGATGGTTCTTATTATAAAACACCTTCTGTGCTGTTTGTTTTCACCTTTTGAAAACATTTTCAAAGGGGTTCAAGCGTGTAAAGTATTTTATCTATGATATAATTGAGGTAAATATAAATTACAGTTTGTCGGGGAGCTGCGTGCTAAGAAAATTCACGGACGGGCAATTGGCGGGAACAATTTTTTTGCTTC
>CAZTAP010000263.1:0-2978 GCA_964611665.1 uncultured Selenomonadaceae bacterium
AAAAAGAGCTTTGCAGATGAAATATCACGAATCTGCAAAGCTTCTTTTATTGATAGCTATTTATGCTGGCCCTTTAATAAGCAGCATCAGCGCCGCCGTTTACTTTGTGCTCGTCTTTCTGTTCAACATGGTCCTTGTTCAGATGATAAGGGCTCTTTACGTTGACTGCCGGAGTGCGGAGCTTCACGCCGCGTTTTTCCAGTACGCTGCGCAGAATCCACGGCTTGTCGGAGATGATGCCGTCCACGCCCATGTCGAGCAGCATATGCATGTCTTTTTCATCGTTGACCGTCCAGGGGACGACTTTCATGCCGAGCTGGTGCGCTTCCTCGACCTGCTGCTTGGAGAGTTCCGGATAATATGGGGAAATGACGTCTGCACCGATTGCATGGGCAGCCTTGACCGGATCTCCTTTGAAATCCTTGATATCCAGTCCGCCGAGCCATGGAGATTTTTCCTGTTCAAAAGCACGCAGGCTTTCCGCACTATGCCCCCAGGATGGCTGTTCCTGCCAAAGTGCGGAAAGGGAGATGCGTGGGTTGAGTTTCTTCATGGCAGCAAGTGTATTCCAGTCGAAGGACTGCAGTACGACGCGGTCCTCCATGCCATATTGCTGGACGATGCGGTTGAAGGTTTCCACGAATTTTTGTGTATTCGCGTTGTAGGTATAGGCATCACCCATCTCCGGGTCCGGATAGGATTTGGTTTCGATGTTCAGGTAAACATCCTGATCGCCATAGTTGCGGATGAGCTCCATGAGCTCTTCGAGCGTAGGGATTTTTGCATCGTGTGTGACCTGGGTTTTGCCGTGCAGTTTGTAATATTCACCATTCTTCGGGTCCATGACGCCAACATCGAACTGTTTGATTTCATCCAGTGTCATGCGGCGGATATCATAGGTTCCCTTAGGCACATAATTGCCTGAGGCATCCCGCGTGATATCCGGATTCAGGATCGGGTTATGGCTCATGACGATATGGCCGTCAGAAGTCAGCTGCATATCGCATTCGATCGAGGTTGCGCCAAGCTCCATCGCATAGGCATAGGAATAGAGCGTGTTTTCCGGACGCGCGTCACGGCCGCCGCGATGCGGCTCGAAATCGAATACATCAAAAGAAGCCTTGGCTTCAAGCGTAGCCGGTGCTGCAAGCATCTGAGTTCCGAGCCCAAGTGCAGCTGCCAGGATGCCAATCATGAGGGTGCGTTTTTTGGAGGATAAGTTCATGTGCATAAAAAATTCTCCTGTTCGTTTAAAATTCATACCGGTATTGTCTAAATACTATCAGTTTTGTGAAAAATCTTCAAGAAAGCAGTCTGGGAGCTTTGGGCAAAGTATAAATATGCAAATGCCTGTGGCAGCGTTTATCCAAGAAGCACAAGGAGAATTTCTATCTGCATGCAGGGAGAAAAATACAAATTGAATAGATATAAATGAAGGGAAATCATGCAATTTTACAGATATTACCAATAATTCCTACAGCAAGGAAAAAATATCCTACCAGGCTGTCATCGAAAGGGAAAAAAAGCGTAAAATAAGTAAAGAAATAACCCGGGACTTGGGGACTAAGAAATTATTTTCACAGACAGTGCTGAGATCTTGTGAGGAAGGAGTATCTTTGAGAATGAATTAACTTTTTCGAAAATAAAGAAAAAAGCGCCTGGATATGGTATACTAAATTCATCATATGAATATGGAGGCTGAGGGATATGGACTATGTTTCGTTAAGTGTGCCTTATGATAAAGACATCATGGAGGTTCAAATTGCCAGGAAGAATCTGGCCGGAGTGCTCAGAAATGGTGCAAGCGGATACCTGCCGCTTCGCAGGGAAGCGGAGCTCGTGGAGGACTCGCTGGATCATCCGATCGGATCAGTGAAGCTTGAGGAACTGGCCCAGGGGAAAAAGAACATTGTGATCATCAGCTCTGACCATACACGTCCGGTGCCATCCAGGATCATTATGCCGATCCTGCTGCGCCGTATCCGCTCGGCTGCACCGGAAGCGCAGATTACGATCCTGGTGGCGACGGGCTTTCATCGTCCTTCGACCCGGGAAGAGCTCATCGCGAAGTATGGGCATGAGATTGTGGAGAAGGAGCGCATCGTGGTACATCGCTCGATGGAGGATGACAAGATGGTGCAGATCGGTACACTGCCTTCGGGCGGACCATGCATTTTGAATCGTCTGGCTGTCGAGGCGGATCTGCTGCTTTCTGAAGGATTCATTGAGTCGCACTTTTTTGCAGGCTATTCCGGCGGGCGGAAATCGGTGCTGCCGGGAGTGGCTTCCTATAAGACCATCATGGCAAATCATTGCGGCGAGTTCATCCAGGCTGAGGCATCGCGGACCGGGAATCTTCAGGATAATCCGATTCATAAAGACATGGTCTATGCAGCGCGGCTTGCGAAGCTGAGCTTCATTGTCAATGTCGTGCTGAACGAAAAGAAGGAAATCATCGCGTCTTTTGCAGGGGACATGGAGGAAGCGCACGAGACAGGCTGCCGTTTTGTCGAGAAGCTTTCTGAAGTGAAGCGCATACCCTGCGATATTGCGATTACCAGCAACGGCGGCTATCCGCTTGACCAGAATATCTATCAGGCGGTCAAGGGAATGACCGCAGCGGAGGCTGTGAACCGCAAACAGGGTGTGATCATCATGGTTGCAGGCTGTGCAGATGGGCATGGCGGAGAGGGATTTTTCCACAATCTTGCGGATGTGCAGTCACCGCGGGAATTCCTGCAGCGTGCAGTGCATACGGCACGGGAAAAAACCATTCCGGATCAATGGACCGCACAGATTTTTGCGCGCATCCTGGCGGAGCATCATGTCATTCTCGTCTCGGAGCTGGTTGATCCGGAAATGGTCCGTCAGCTGCATATGGAGCCGGCACGGAGCATGGAAGAGGCCCTGCGCAGTGCTTATGCGCGCATGGGCGAGTCTGCTGAGGTCGTTGTGATTCCGGATGGGCTGTCTGTCAT
>CAZTAP010000264.1:0-2971 GCA_964611665.1 uncultured Selenomonadaceae bacterium
CTCCGGCGTTTCATCCGCCAGAGAAGCCAGCTGTGCCGCATCGGCCAGTTCCTGCTCCGTACAGCCATCCACGGGCAGAAATGCACTGGCCTGCCGGTTGCCCAGCGTGATGGTTCCCGTCTTGTCCAGCATGAGCACATCGACATCCCCTGCCGCCTCGATGGCACGTCCGCTCATCGCCAGCACATTCACCGCATTCAGGCGGCTCATGCCTGCAATGCCGATGGCAGAAAGCAAAGCCCCGATGGTCGTGGGTGCCAGACAAACCAGCAGTGCCAGACAGGCCGTAATGGAAAGCGGCTGCACAAGACCGGCCATCTGTGCACTGAACCCCGTAAATACATAAAGCGAAGCAGTCACCAGCACGAACACCGCCGTAAGCGCGATGAGAAAAATCGACAGCGCAATCTCATTCGGCGTCTTTTGCCGGCTCGCCCCTTCTACCATGGAAATCATCTGATCCAGGAAGCTGTGCCCGGCCTCGCTCGTGACTCGCAGAACGATCCAATCCGACAAGACCGTAGTGCCGCCGGTAACTGCACTGCGGTCACCGCCGCTCTCACGGATGACCGGAGCAGACTCCCCGGTAATCGCTGATTCATCGACCGAAGCCGCGCCAAGCACGACCTCGCCATCTGCCGGGATCTGCTCTCCTGCGGCCACAAAAGCAAAATCTCCTGTTTTCAGCTCTGCAGAGGATACCGGTTCCCTTTCCCCGAGATGTTCCGGCGAAGGCACACGCCAGGCCGGAACCTCCTTTTTCGCTGCCCGCAGCGAAGCAGCCTGCGCCTTGCCTCGCCCTTCCGCAACTGCCTCGGCAAAATTCGCGAAAAGCACCGTGAACCAAAGCAGCAGCATGACCAGCAGCATATACGAGAGCGGTGCATCCGCATGACCGGCAGCACCTGCCAGCACCAGCACACTCGCAAGGACTGCAGTGAGCCAGACCAAAAACATCACGGGATTTTCCCATTGTGCACGCGGCGTAAGACTGCAGACAGAGTGCCGCAAAGCCTCCTGCAGTGCCTTCACCCCGATGACTTCTTTTTTCTTTGCCATGATATGACCTCCTGATTACGATGCCATGCGCAGAAACTCTGCTGCAGGGCCCAAAGCCAGTGCCGGCAGGAAGCTCAGCACTCCGACCAATAAGATGACAGCGAGCAGCAGCCCGCCAAACAATACCGTATCCGTGCGCAGGCTGCCCGCCGAGGCCGCTGCCTGAGGCTTTTGCGCCAGACGTCCGGCCAGCAGCAGCACTGCTGCCAGAGGGACAAAGCGCCCGATCAGCATGACCAGCGCCAGGGAAAAATGGAACACGGCATGATCCGCCTGCAGACCGGCCATCGCCGAACCATTATTGGCCCCGGCCGATGTATACGCATACAAAAGCTCCGTAAAGCCATGCGGGCCGGCAGCTGCAAGCAGGCTGGAAACGCCTGGCCAGACAGCCGCGAATGCACAGCCTCCCAGAATAGCCGCTGTCGGTGCCAGACAGATAACAACGGCCAGCTTCATTTCCTGTGGTCCGATCTTCTTGCCAAGGAATTCCGGCGTACGTCCCACGAGCAGTCCCGTAATGAATACGGTAAGCAGCGCAAAAGCCAGCATGCTGTACAGCCCGCTGCCGATGCCGCCGAAGATCACACTGCCCAGCTGCATATTCAAAAGAGCCAGCATAGTGCCTGCCGGCGTATAGCTTTCCAGCGAGGAGTTCGCTGAACCATTCGAAGAAGCCGTCGTAATGGCAGTCCAGAGTGCCGAATCCGCCAGACCAAAGCGCACATCCTTGCCCTCCAGATTGCCTGCCGGAAGCTGAGCTTCCAACGGTGCGATAAAATCGGCCTGCCGCAGCTGCGGTATGCCATACTGTTCCGCCAGAAACAGACCGCTCAGCGAAGCTACAAGAACCGTGAGCATCGCGGCAAAAATCACCCTGCCCTGACGCCGGTTCCGGATTGCCTTTCCAAACGAAAAGCAAAGCGCTGCGGGCAGCAGCAGGATAGCTGTCATTTCCAGGAAATTCGTCAGCGGCGTCGGATTGACAAAGGGATGCGCAGTATTCGCACCAAAGAAACCGCCGCCATTCGTGCCCAGCAGCTGAATCGCTGTCTGACTTGCCGCCGGGCCAAGCGGGATCAGCTGCTGCAGCACATCGCCCTGCGGCTCAAGCAGCTGAGCCAGAACATAGGGTGCGAAGCTCTGCACGGCACCAAAAGCTGCGAGCAGCAGCGCCAGGATGCAGGAAAGCGGCAGCAGCACATAAAGCACAGCACGCACGAGATCGACGAAAAAGCTGCCAACGGTGCCTGTTTCTTTCCGGGTAAAGCCGCGCAGAAAAGCAAAGCATACGGCAAGCCCGGTCCCTGCGGAAAGAAAATTCTGCACGGTGAGGCCCATGGCCTGCGTAAAATAGGAAAGCTGCTGCTCGCCGCGATAAGCCTGCCAGTTCGTGTTCGTCACGAAACTCACCGCAGTATTCAGTGCGAGCGGCAGGCTCAGTCCCGCTGCCCCCTGCGGATTGAGCGGCAGCGCCCCTTGTGCAAGCAAAAGCAGGAGCAAAAGCAAAAAGCCGGCCAGACTGAACAGCAATACGCGCTGCAAATAGCCGCATGCAGTGAGCTCTTCCGTACGGTCAAGGCCAAGCAGTCCATAAAGCCTTTGCTCCAGCCCGGAAAGCACCGGCAGTCTGCCGCCGCGCATCACCCATTCGATATAATGTCCCAGCGGTACGGCCAGGAAAATAACAAAAACCAGATAAACGGCAAAAGCTGCTCCGGTAAATAACATGGTTAAAACCTCCTTATCTTCACAGTCTTATCCTAGCAGATTTCCCATAAAGACAGTGTTAGGATGGAAGATGGAGGTATTAAGATTGTATTAAGGTAAACAATTCAAGGATGGTCCTTTTTTGTTCACAAATTACAGTTTGTCGGGGAGTTACGTGCTAAGAAAATTTACGGCCGGGCAA
>CAZTAP010000265.1:0-2970 GCA_964611665.1 uncultured Selenomonadaceae bacterium
TTCACCATCTTCGGGAATCAGGAAGTCTTCTAGTATTCCCTTACGGGCAAGCTTTTCTCGCAGAGTCCTGCGCGTAAGGGCTGCATGTGCTACGGTATCCATATGGCTGGCTATCAGAGCTGCAGTCGGACAGGCATCATGCAAAGAGACAAGGTCATGATCGTCCATGATCAGACGGCCAAAATCAAGTAATGAGGCTGCACAGGCATTGGCAACGATGACATCTGGCTTATATTGCTCCAGCGTATTCCTGACGTCCTCACACCAGATCGTATCTCCTGCAAGGTAGAGTGTCTTTTCCGATGGATGTTTGAGAATCAGGCCGCAAGCTGGTCCACATGGCTTTTCGGTACCATGTATGGCTGGTACTTTGATGATGGTTATATCGTCAACGTGGGTTCCTGTTTCAGAGAAGATGCCAATGTGCTTGAAGCCTGAATGCTTCATGAAGTTTACTTCCGTGTCATTCTGGACCCAAATCGGGGTATTTTTGTCAAGTGAATGGCCGCCGGTCATAGTAACCGGATCCATATCGAAATGGTCTGGATGCAGATGCGTCAGAAGATAAGCATTGACTCCGGAAATGACTTCTTCTGCGGGAAAAGGGAGTTCACACATGGGCATTTTTACGTGAAAATTGGTGGGATCGCTCATTTTTGAATCAGGAAAATCGGCAAAAGAACCCATCGCGCCTTTCTTTGCCAGCCATGGATCGATAAGAAAGATTTTGCCGGCATACTCGATGCGCAGCGTTGCATTACGTATTTGTTGGATATTCATTTCAGTCACCTTGTCCTTTATTTTGTACTAAATTGATGAATTGACATGTCGTATGCTGTTTATTATACTAAAATGCAAGATTAAGGGGAAATACAGATTGATTGAAATTGGGCGTTTCCTGACAATGAAAGAAAACTGTCAAGAAATTTTGGGGAGGTGTGATTATTTTGGAGGGCAAGTTGAAGAAAACAGATCGCAGAACGCTTTATACAAAGATGGTCATCAAGGATGCTCTGTTGGAATTGCTGGCAACAAATGATTTTGAAAAGATTACCGTTACTGCTGCGTGTAAGCAGGCAGAGGTATCGAGAGCTACGTTTTATCTGCATTTTGATGATTTGACTGCAGTTTTGGATGAGTGCCTGGCAGATGCGCTGAAAATCGCTGATGCGGCGGGCGGCAATCCCAATACGGATATGTTAAAAATGCTGCACATGATTGCAAGTGGTGAATTTGACACGGAAATGCTGCAGGCAAATGATACATTGCTGCCTGCCTGTCAGCGTGCAGCAGATTTGCCCAAATATCGTCCACTATTTTTGGATAGTGGACTATCGGACTATATCATCAAGAAAATGTTTCAGGCAGAGAAGGAAAGGACTGTGCCGATCCTTATGGAGTATTGCTGTTTGTCTAAGGCTGAAGCGGAGATGCTGTTCTCTTTTGTGATCTATGGTGCCTTTTCCGTAAATAAATCTATGGGATGGAATAAGGACAGGAAATGGTATGAGATCCAGGGGGTATTGATCCGGTTCATATTAGGTGGACTGGATGTACTGAAAAAAGAAATATGAGTGTAAGTATACCTGCAGATAAAAAATACAAAGAAAAACAGGTGATTTTTGATAGGTGAACCGTCGTTCACTAATTGTATGGAGGCTTTATGGATACAAAAGAGTGTATCATAGGGGATGATGCAGTATCTGTGAGTCAGATGGCTGCTCCGCTTGGAATGACGAAAAGTATTTTATGTTGAGCTTCCATAATTCTATTTTAGGGGATATATAAATATGTTTATGAGATTAGCTGTTTCTATCGGTATGGTGGTGCTGGCTTTGACCGGTGTCACCGGCGTGGTTTTATCTATGTGGCTGCCTGCAGAGTTCTGGGATAATGCAGCTGCAGCCGTGATGCTGTTCAATTTTTTATCCGCTGCGCTGCTGTTTTTGGCTCAGCGTTACGGATATCATATACCAGGAAAACTTTTTTGGGGCAGGTTGATGCTGACAGCGTTCGTCTGGCAATTGCTCTTTGATGTGCTGGGCATTTCCTTTGGTCTGTTGGGACTGGCTGTGCAAAGCCTGACGGGGTGGACGGATGGATTGAAATCTGGGGCAGAATATTTAGCGGCGGCTGCAGGCGCTTTGGGGTTCTATAGTGTATTCATCGAGCCATGCCTTTTGGATAGCAGTCATTTTGAGATTCCGGTTCCGGGCCTGGCAAAGGAAATGGATGGGTACACGATTGCCCAATTAAGTGATGTTCATTTGGGCGCATTTGTACCGGTCAGCAGACTGCGCAGGCTGTTGGAAGCGGCGGTTCGCCAGCGGCCGGAGGTGCTGGTCATTACGGGGGATCTGTTTGACAGTCCGCAGAATGCAGTAAATGATGAAGCAGCCAGGCTCCTGGACAGCTTTGCATACCGGTTTCCTGATGGAATCTATTATGTATGGGGTAATCACGAATATTATCGGGATACCGAAGCTATAGCAAAATCTTTGAGCAGAACGAAAATACATGAACTGCGCAACAGCTGCCGTCTGGTGCATCAGGGTGTTCCACCGCTTTACTTTGCCGGGGTGGATTATCCATTCACGCAGGGGGTTGTCCATGTTCGTGCACCTCAATATGTGGAGCAGGCCTGCCAGAAAGTCCCAGCCGGAGCAGTACTTGTCATGCTGGCCCATCATCCGGATTTTTTTGATGATGCAGCTGCTGCAGGAGCAGTGCTGACTCTTTCCGGGCATACGCATGGAGGACAAATCGGCTTCCTCGGACATGCATTGATACCGCCGGTATTCAACTATGTGCGCGGCATGTATCAAAAGGCTGGGCATTACTGCTATGTGCATAAGGGCAGTGGCGGGCGTTTTCCCTACCGGCTGGGCTGTATGCCTGAACTCGCTTGTTTTACACTGAAAGTCTGCCAGCAGTCCGGATAGCGCGGCGGACTTTCCCTGGAAACTCTAA
>CAZTAP010000266.1:0-2960 GCA_964611665.1 uncultured Selenomonadaceae bacterium
AGCTCACGAATTGCTGCCTGAATCCCCAGGGTATCTGTCACTTCAATCTGATTTAGTTTCTGGTACATCTTTACTGCATGCAATTTCAAAGCATCAACCTCTGCATCGGTAAAATCATAGGGTAAACCAGCCTTTAATTTTTCCACCTCTGTCATACTAATCCCCTCACTTATTTTTTAATTAATTTTTGTTAGTTTATATAACTTCTTGTAAGTAGAATAGCACACTTCAATTTAGTTTACAAGTATAAATCTATGTGGTAACATAAATTTAGTAAATTTATCTTGAGGTGAGCTTATGCGTTTAAGAAACAAAGACATTGCAAAAGAATTATCGATCTCCACGACAGCTGTATCCCTGGCGCTTAACAATAAGCCCGGCGTGTCTGATGAGACTCGCCAAAAGGTCCTGGAAATGGTACGACGCTCTGCCGAAAAAACCTTTAACACCTATGAGCATAAGCAGGATCAGCAAAAAGGCAGCTTGTTATTTTCTGTACATAAACGCCATGGTGAGGTCATTAATGACAAACCATTTTTTTCTGACCTTGTAGCAACAGCCCAGCAGGAGGCCATGCGTTCAGGCTATACTTTACTGCTCGCAAACTATCTGCCTGGACAGGATATCCAGCAGTATATCGACTATCTCAATACACTGCCTGTTCGCGGAATGATCATCATGGCCACCGAACTGTTGGCAGAAGATCTCCAGGTTTACCAGAAGCTGAATCTGCCCATCGTTCTGCTTGATGCTTCGATTGATCTCGTAAACATCGATTCTGTTGAGCTTGACAATCAAATGGCCATGTATCGTGCCGTCGACTATGCTTATCACATGGGGCATCGTAATATCGGCTATCTGCAGGGAGAAACGTTCATTCAGAATTTTGGACATCATCAGGATGGGTATTGGAAGGGCTTACGTGAGCATGGCCTGCTTGAGCATCACCATCCTGTCCTCACTCTCCCTTGTTCCATCGAGGGAGCCTATCATAAAATGAAAGATCTCCTTGCTGCATCCGATACATTGCAGCTCCCGACCCTGTTCATTGCAGAGCTTGACTATCTCGCACTAGGCGCAATGCAGGCATTCCGCGAGGCTGGCTATCATATTCCCGATGACATTTCTTTTATCGGTTACGATGATGTTCCTGCCTCTTCTATTTCACAGCCGCCGCTCACAACAAACCGTGTCAATAAAATGGACAGCGGACGCTTGGCCGTTGAGCGCTTGATCCGCCGCATCGAACAGCCTGCCGAAGGCTTTACCACCACACAGGTAGCATCAGAATTCATTGTCCGGCAAAGTGTAAAAAATCTAAAGAAACGCGAAGGGGAATGATTTCACTTTATGAAATCCTGAATCACCTTATTCATCCGCGTTTCCTTAAATTAAAAACAGCATCGACAAAGCTTTCATGACGAAAACCCTGCCGATGCTGTTTTTATTTGTTATACAGTTACCGAAACACATCCATCATCTTCTCTGACACTGGCAAACCCATCAAGTTTAGTAAAAAATGCCCTGCTCTTTTGACAGTGGCTTTAGCTAATGAACTGTGCGACTGATTCTAAGATATTCATCCTATAGGAAAGCCCTCCAAGTACATGGAGGGCTTTCCTTGGGATAATAAACAGGGGATTATCTGACCTTGTTCAGCCATCCTTTGATATCGGCGTGGGCATTAGCCGTCAGACCTTCATTGACCCTGGCTTTCGGTGCTAGTTCCTTGATCACCTCGACACTGTTGTCGATGGAGCTGCCGCCGCTGGTGGCAAAGGGGATGACGGTCTTGCCGTCAAAGGCTCCCGATTCAATCATGGTGTAGAAGAACATGGGCATGCTGTTCCACCAGATGGGATAGCCCAAGTAGATGGTATCATACTGAGCCAGGCTGCTCAAATCATTCTTGACTACCGGGCGTGCGTTCGCTTCCTGCTCCTGCTTCGCAATCTTGGTTGCCGTATCGTAATCCGTGGGATATTCCTTGACCGGCTCCACTTTCAGGATGTCCGCGCCGGTCTCCTGCTGGATTTGCCTGGCCACTCTTTCCGTGGTGCCTGTCAGCGAGTAGTAGAGGACGAGGGATTTGCCTTTCCCGGCACCCTCAGCCATAGAGGCATCACTGCTTTCTGCTCTGGATGTTTGGCTTGCCGTCTGTGCCTTGGCAGAACTTTCTTTGTCTGCCGAAGCGCCGCACCCTGCCGCCATGAGGGCCAGAAGCGACAGACAGATTGCCATGAGCAGGACCAGCCATCTGGATATTCTTCGCATGTTTGTTTTCCTCCTCAATCTACTGACAAGAATTCACCGTTGGAATTGCTTCCAACTTAAACACAACCGGTCTGATGCCATCGTTGCAGCAGTTGATGGTCACCCCCGGCACTTTAATCCAATCCGGGAAATATTCCCTGACACCACGGGACATGGCGAAGACAAACCTGCCAAAGGATTCCCATGCATCATCGCATAAATCATCCGGCTTCAATCCTTCTTTCGAGATATACACTTTGCCGGGCTGATTGACCGGACATCTGCCAAGATTCGGCACTCCATATTTCTCTGCCAGCTCTTTATTGAACGTAGTTTCCAAAACCGTAATCTTCACATCCACGATGAAGCCCTCCACTAGTTTCTTGTTTCTGTTCCGCCATGGCGGAATCAATTTCTGCTTGAATATACGGCATGATTTTTCTCCTGTTCTTCTCAGCCCAAAATCTCGTAGGCTGCCTCAATCTCGGCGATATACATCACGGAGTAATCCTTGTCCGGGAAACTCACGTCGCGTACTTCCAAATCTATGAAATTCTCTGGATCCAGTTGCTGGCGGAAGAATGTCTTGCAGATGATGACGTACTTCCCTTCCTCATAAGTGGGCTGGCCGTCAATCTCCGTCAGCGTCAGGCCAGCGTTCTTGATCTTGTCCGGCTCCGTCTCGCCGGAACGGCTGCCCATATAGC
>CAZTAP010000267.1:0-2940 GCA_964611665.1 uncultured Selenomonadaceae bacterium
AAATCCCGATTGTTCAAAATGGCATTCTCCATTACTGGTAACCACAAAATAGTCCTTATTCCCTATAATTTCCCTCAAATCCTGCATTACTGGCGTGGCTGTATAATTGACACAATAGTGATGGACAAGACGACTCCAAAACGCCCATTTCTCTTCCTCGCTTGGCCATCCCGCCCCCATACCGTGTAGGATGCAGCGCAGTCCATATCTGCGTTTAAAATCTCCAAACACATCATCAAAGGCCTTATTATCCGCAAACAAATGCAGCCCCTCAGTAATGGATAGTCCGTTGGATGCACCAACCAGCACAGCATCTGCCTGGTTTAATTTTTCCACAATTTCCTTATAGCTCAATCTGATACCCCTTCCTTTTCAAGTTCCTTAATGGCAAACCTTTCTGCAGGAACAGCTCGTACTGTCATAGAAAACAATTTGACAGTACGCCCACCCATGTTATTTTTATAATTACATAGATACTATATCATGTTATTTTATAAATTGCAACAAGGCTGTCAAAACAAAATTCTGAATCACCATACATGATAAGGAAATAATGAAATCATTGCCGGCCGCTTTTTCCTGCGATTGGACAGATTACCAGTACTTATACGTCTGCGTGAATAAGGCGCAAAAAAAAGAATCCATCCACTTGTTACAGTGAATCGATTCTTTTGGTTCTATTATCTTATGCCATTGCCGCCAACAATTCATCTTTACGGGCAAGGATTTTAGCAACAGCAGCACAGGCACCACAATCACAGAATCCAGCACCATTATCTTTAAGTTCATGCGCATGTGCAGACATTTTTTTTACACCGTCTTTACCAAACACTTGTGCACCTGCTGGCGAGTCTACAAAAGCAATCAAACCATCAATAGGCATGATATCCCCTTCCAGTTCCTTGATCAACGCCCTGGTCTCTGCCTTGATATCATCATGATCTGCGAGTGCTAACCATTTTTCACCAGCGGCCTTAGCTTCTTTGCTGCAACTTGCAGCCGCCATCATTTCCTCTACATATTTTTTTACTTCTTCTTTTACATTCTGCATACGTATAGTTTCCCCCTCTAAAATAATTGAAATAAATAGCCTCATCATCAACCAGCATCCCCATGATGCATTCATGGATCAGCAGATTAATCTTTATATAGTGTTATTTTTTTTATAACACGCTTCAAGTGTATCATGTTATTTTATTTTTATCAAGACATGCACAAGAAAATGTGTTAAACTTTTACTATCAACTAAAAAACGAGGGTGCCACCTATGAAATATTCATCCAAACTCAGCGATGCAGTACATCTCCTGGCGTTTATTGACATCCAGCGCCAGAAGGCCGATACTCTTCCTGCTGATATACCGCTTGCCTTAACCAGCAAGGCTATCGCCTTTAGTCTTCATACGAATCCTTCCTTTGTCCGGCAGATCATGATGAAACTTAAGAATGCAGATCTGCTCATCAGCGAGCAAGGCACAGCTAATCCTTACCTTGGAAAACCGGCTGAAGATATCACCCTTCTGGATATCTATAAGGCTGTCGAAGGCGACAAGCCCCTCCTTCATCTGGACAAGAACATCAATCAGGAATGCACCGTCGGGGTCAATATCCAAATGATTTTACAAGATTATTATAACCAGGTACAACAGACAGCAGAAGCGAAATTACAGACCATCACCCTGGCAATGATTATAGCAGACTACTATAAACGTGTCCCTGCTCATACTTTGCCGATCTGAGAGATTGGCAGCAATTTTACGCAAAATCCCTTGTACAGCCGCTCGAAAAAAGAAAAGTGTCACAGCCGCCTAAGCGGAACCTATGACACTTCCATAAATGACGTGATTTATTTTTGCTTCTTTTGCAATGCCTGGTCAATTTCCTTGGCAAGCGCAAGGTCAGACTGCGGATTCTCGCCGGTAATCAGCTCACGGTCATGGATAACATGGCTCTTATACATACCATCGTTCACGATCGTGCCGCCTGCCATCTGCAGGGCCTGCTCGATATGGAACGGCATTTGCGTGCCTTTATGCAGTTCTCCCGGCCACTCTTCCAGATCTGAAAGCATCGTCATCTGATACCCCGCATAAATCCAATCCTTTGCCGCAGTCTGAGCACCATTGACATCATCTGCTGCAATTGTCTGCCGAAGCTGAGCTGCCTGCGGCAGGGCAGCGAGCAATGCGACAGGACCATGGCAGATTGCTGCAGTCGTCTTCTTTTGCTCATGAAAATAACGCAAGGCTGTACCGAGTTCTGCGTTTTGCATAAGATCGGTCATCGGCGCATGCCCGCCGGGAATAAAGAGCGCATCAAAGCTCCCAAGCTCTTCATCCGCCTTTGCAAGAGAAATCACCGGCAGTTTTTCGGTAAAGGCTTGTGCCTGTGCCCGTGCGGCCTCGTTGCCGCCAAAGAACTTCGCCTGATTGGAACCAGCATCCATTACCGGACGCTCCCCACTTGGCGTAGCCATGACAATCTCATAACCTTGTTGTGCCAGATATTGTGCCGGGACAGCCAATTCATTCAAATAAAAGCCGACATCCATCTGGCTTCCATCCTTCAATGTCATCGTCCGTTGACTGGAAGCCACCAATAGTATGCGTCCCTTAGCTGCAGCCTCAACAGACTGTCCGGTAAGGATTGGCAGGGTTAAGACAAGTGCCATCATCAAGAACAAGATTTTCTTCATTTGTATCGCTCCTCCACATAGTCATATCAATTTGTTCTACGTTATTTATTTTAGCACTTTACAAACAGCGGACAAGTACGCACTTTTTTGTAAAATAGTATCCCAAAAGATACTATAGATATTTACACAAGAGGAATATACCGTTATACTGCGAAGTATCAATAAAACCTTAGAAAGGATTTTTCCCATGCATAAAGAATCATGTTTTCACTGCCCTGTCGAAGCAACGCTTTCCGTTATCGGCGG
>CAZTAP010000268.1:0-2913 GCA_964611665.1 uncultured Selenomonadaceae bacterium
TTGATTCTGGCAGAAATTGTTCCGGCATTTACGGGTATTGCAACGACCTTGGTGCCAAATGCAAAACCAGCAATTGATTGTCCGGTTGTTTATCCGTATGCACCGAATGCTGTTTTGATTGGTTTTCTCTCCAGTTTTGCTGGTGGTGTATTGGGCATGGGG
Organism: uncultured Selenomonadaceae bacterium; assembly: GCA_964611665.1. Classification (GTDB taxonomy): domain Bacteria; phylum Bacillota; class Negativicutes; order Selenomonadales; family Selenomonadaceae; genus CAZTAP01. Next base: position 163 of record CAZTAP010000268.1, read on the forward strand.
ATATTGATTATGATGGAACCTTCGATGCCTTGGCTGCCGATTATTCTGCCAAGTGTTGTACCACATTTTTTCTGTGGCGCGACTGCTGGTGTTTTTGGCAATGCGACAGGAGGCTTGCGCGGCTGTGTCGCGGGTGCTTTTGCCCAAGGTGTACTGATTACATTCCTGCCAATTTTGCTTATGCCTGTATTGGGAAATCTTGGCTTTGCCAATACAACGTTCAGTGATACGGATTTTGGTGTAGTTGGTATTCTTCTGGGCAATGTCATCCAGTTATTAAAATAAGTACAGTGTGGCTGTCGTGATGCTGAAGCAATTCTGTTGCGGCAGCCTTTTCTATGACCTTTGAGGAGGGAATGATGATTTTGACAGAGTTAAAAGAAGTGGCGAGACAAATTCGCAGGGATACGCTGGAGATGGTCTATGCAGTAAAGTCTGGGCATCCCGGTGGTGCATTATCGATTGCAGACTTGCTGGCCGTGCTTTATTTTGCAGAGCTGCAGGTCAGGCCGGAGAACCCGGAATGGGAAGACCGTGATCGGCTGATCCTATCCAAAGGCCATGCCTGTACGTCTTTATATGCGGCTTTGGCTGAGAGAGGATACTTTCCGAAAAAGCAGCTGTTTTCCCTGCGTCAATATCAATCGATTTTACAAGGTCATCCAGATATGAAGGTAACTCCGGGTGTGGATATGTCTTCCGGCTCTTTAGGGCAGGGATTATCTGTGGGAAATGGCATGGCTCTGGCTGCCAGATTGCAACATAAGACCTATCGTGTCTATGTGCTTTTGGGTGATGGCGAACTGGAGGAAGGCCAGGTTTGGGAGGCTGCGATGGCAGCCGCGCATTATGGACTGGGAAATCTGACTGCAATTGTGGATGTAAATGGCTTGCAGATCAATGGAGCAACCGATGAAGTCATGCGGATAGAACCGCTTGATGAAAAGTTCCGCTCCTTTGGCTGGCAGGTTGTGAACATTGATGGACATGATATAGAGCAGATCCAAAAGGCTTTTGATGCAGCGAGAGAATGTGAGGAAAAGCCGACGGTTATCCTGGCGAAGACAATCAAAGGCAAAGGCGTTTCTTTCATGGAGAATCAGGCGAAGTGGCATAGCGGTGTACTTACAGAGGCGGAATATCAGCAGGCTATGCAGGAACTGGGAGGTGAAGCATAATGGGAAAGACAATGCGTGAGGTTTTTGGTCGTACCCTGCAGGATATGAAAGAAGACCCAAAACTGGTTGTTCTTGATGCGGATCTTGGCTCGGCAACGAAGGCGCTTTTGTTTAAAGAGGTATGTCCGGAGCGTTATATTGATGTCGGCATTGCTGAACAAAATATGGTCGGCATGGCAGCTGGACTTTCTACCTGCGGAATGATTCCGGTGGCTGCGACCTTCTCTGTGTTTATGGCAGGCCGGGCATTGGATCAGGTGCGTAACACGATTGCTTATCCAAAACTCAACGTCAAGCTTGTCGGCACGCATGCGGGAGTAAGCGTAGGGTATGATGGTGGTTCGCATGAGGCTGTTGCAGATCTGGCGATTATGCGCTCATTGCCTAATATGACCGTGCTTTGTCCCTCGGATGCGATAGAAACTGCGGCTGTGGTAAGAGCTGCCTATGCATATCATGGGCCGGTATATCTGCGAATCAGCCGGATTGGTGTAAAGGATTATCATACAAAGGACTATTCTTTTACGATAGGGAAAGGGGAGCTCGTTCAGGAAGGAAAAGATTGCACGATCGTTGCTGCTGGCATTATGGTAGCCGAAGCAATTGAAGCAGCTGAGGTGCTTGCTTCAGAAGGAATTTCTGTGCGTATCGTGAATATGGCTTCCATAAAACCAATTGATAAAGAACTGCTCATCGAATCGGCGAAAAAAACAGGTGCTGTCGTTACGGCAGAGGAGCATACTGTTCTTGGCGGGCTTGGTTCGGCTGTAGCCGAGGTACTGAGTCAGAATGCCCCGGTGCCTATGCGGTTCGTTGGCATAAAAGATAAATTTGGTACTTCAGGTGCGCCGGAAGTCTTATTGAAAGCATATCACTTAACGTCCGGGGATATTGTTGGAGCTGTAAAAGATGTTATTCGGAAGTAACAGGTGAATCCAAAAGGGGGTGCTGCACGAAAGCAATTTCGTGCGGCACCCCTTTTGCATACATAAAAGCAGACATGAACTTTCGCCGTTATCTGTGCAGAGGCAATGAAACAGTCATGGCCGGGAGCATACGACTGGCGCTTGCTCACATTTGCGATGAACGTTTGGTGTTTGGAAAAAGAAAAAATGGTGGGGAAGAAAGGATTTTCTTCAAGTGTTACAGAAAGAAGAATAAGAATATTGAAATTTTAACGTGTTGATGCATGGAGGTGCAGATATGGATACGTTCAGTACGAGGCGGAAAAAAGCAATGATCTGTGCGGCAGTGATACTGGCCGGGGCAATGGCAGGAATGCAGACGACAGAGGCCTGCACGACGCTGATTGTCGGACGGGAGGCAAGCGCGGATGGCAGCCGGATCATGGGGAGAACCAGCGATGCGCATGGGCTGGAAGTGATGCGTTTTGAGCATACGCCTGCTGTGACACGGTCTGCACCCTGGAAATTTACGGATACGGTTACCAAATTTACGATTACTCTTCCAGCAAAGAGCTGTGCTTATCTGGCAGAACCTAGTGCACAGAAAGTACCAAATGGTGATGACTATAAGGAAGCTGCAATCAATGAGCATCATGTCTGCATGTCGG
>CAZTAP010000269.1:0-2873 GCA_964611665.1 uncultured Selenomonadaceae bacterium
GTAAAATTGTAAACAACATTGACATACAGGGGCGCAAAATGCTATGATGTACAAGGGAAATAAGGGACATAAATGACTCCAAACTCAAAATGAGGCATCGCTATGCCAATTTGAGTCCTTTTTTTGTTGTTTTCACGAAGTCATACGGCAGTTAAGTGTCGGTGAACTATAAGGAGGAAATTTCATCTATGATCGAACGTTACACCAATCCGGAAATGGGCAATATCTGGACGCTGCAGCACGAATTTGAAACCATGCTGCAGGTAGAAATCGCTGCTTGCGAAGCAATGGCTGAGCTCGGACAGATTCCGAAGGAAGCCGCTGTGAACATCCGTGAAAAGGCCAAATTTGACCTGCCGCGCGTAAAGGAAATTGAAAAAGTAACGAACCATGATATCATTGCATTTTTGACGAATGTTGCTGAGTATGTAGGCGAGGATTCCAAATACATCCATAAGGGCCTTACGTCCAGCGATGTCAAGGATACCGCACTTGGTGTCATGATGATGAAATCTGCGGACATTATCCTCGATGACCTCCATAAATTCCATGATGTCCTGCTGCGCCGTGCCGAAGAATTCAAGCATACGACCTGCATCGGCCGTACGCATGGCATCCATGCAGAGCCGATGACGTTCGGTCTCAAGCTCGCACTCTGGAGTGCTGAGGTTGAGCGCGATATCGAACGCGTTGAGCATGCACGCAAAATCGTTGCTGTCGGCAAACTTTCCGGTGCTGTCGGCACTTACTCCAACATCGATCCGCGCATTGAGCAGATCGTCTGCAAGAAGCTCGGCATTGAGCCGGTCAAGCTTGCGACCCAGGTCATCCAGCGTGACCGTCATGCAGAGTACATGACGACGCTTGCCATCGTAGCCAGCTCCTTCGAGAAGTTTGCTACCGAAATCCGTAATCTGCAGCGCACGGATATCCGTGAGGCTGAAGAATATTTCGCTCCGGGTCAGAAGGGCTCTTCGGCTATGCCGCATAAGCGCAATCCGATTACCTGCGAGCGCATCTCGGGCATGGCCCGTCTCGTACGCGGCAATGCTGTTGCTGCGATGGAAGATATTACGCTCTGGCATGAACGCGATATTTCCCATTCCTCGGTTGAGCGTGTCATCCTGCCGGACAGCACGATCAATGTAGACTATTGTGTCAAGAAATTCACGAATATCATCGACAAGCTCCTTGTCTATCCGGATGCTATGATGGACAACCTCAACAAAACAGGCGGCCTGATCTTCAGTCAGCGCATCATGCTTGCTGTTGTGAGCAAGGGCGTTCTGCGTGAGGATGCTTACAAGTGGGTACAGCGCAATGCGATGAAGCGCTGGATGGCAGGCGAAGACTTCCGTACGAATGTTGAAAAAGACCCGGATATCACGAAATACTTGTCCAAGGAAGAAATCGATGAATGCTTCGATGTGAAATACTTCCTGCGCCATGTCGATATGATCATGAAGCGTTTCGGACTTTGATCGGATACTGAAAAACGCATAAGCTTTCTGCTGGCAGCGGCCTTTTCGTCCGCTGCCTTAGATATGTAAAAAAGAAAAGTTAAGTTTTGAGAGGAGAGATCTCGATGGCAGCAGTAGTTGTAATGGGAACTCAGTGGGGCGATGAAGGAAAAGGCAAAATCGTCGATTATTTAGCACAGCAGGCAGAAACGGTCGTACGTTATCAGGGCGGCAGCAATGCCGGACATACCGTTGCGGTCAATGGTGAGGAATACAAGCTTCGCCTTCTTCCGTCTGGTATTTTATATAAAGGCACGCACAATGTCATTGCCAATGGCGTTGTCGTAGATCCTGAAGTCATGCTTCAGGAAATGGATGCAATGGAAAAGCGCGGCATTGATGTGAGCGGCATTCGTCTTTCGAATCGTGCGCATGTTGTTATGCCATATCATCGTCTCATGGACGGTCTTGGCGAAGAAGCACGCGGTGCCGGCAAGATCGGCACGACGAAGCGCGGCATCGGCCCTTGCTACATGGATAAGGATAACCGTATCGGCATCCGTGTATGCGATCTCATGGATAAAGAAGAATTTGCGAAGCGTCTCAAGGAGAACCTCGCAATCAAGAACAACGAGCTTGCTAAAATCTATGGTCATGAGCCGTTGAACTATGAAGAAATCCTCAAGGAATATGAAGGCTATGCAGAACGCATCCGCCCGTATGTCTGCGATACGATTGCCTTGTTGAACGATGAAGCCGCAGCAGGCCGCAAGATCCTCTTCGAAGGTGCACAGGCTACAATGCTCGATATCGACTATGGTACGTATCCGTATGTAACGGCTTCCCATCCGATTTCCGGCGGTGTTGGCGTTGGTGCCGGACTTGCGCCGAAGAAAATCGACAAGGTTGTCGGTGTCGTCAAGGCATACTGCACGCGTGTCGGCGAGGGTCCTTTCCCGACCGAGCAGCTCAATGCAGTCGGCGAGAAGATCCGCGAAGCAGGTCATGAGTATGGTACCGTAACCGGCCGTCCGCGCCGTACGGGCTGGCTTGATGCCTGCGTTGTCCGCTATGCAGGACTTCTCTCGGGCATTGACTACATGGCAATCACGCGTCTGGATATCCTGGATGGCTTCGATGAAATCAAGATGTGCACAGGTTACAAATACAAGGGCGAAATCCTCAATGAGATTCCGGCCAGCCTCAAAGTGCTTGCTGAAGTTGAGCCGGTCTATGAGACATTCGAGGGCTGGAAAGAAGACATCAGCAAGATCCGTGATTATGACAAGCTGCCGGCTAAGACGAAGACTTATCTGGAGCGCATGGCAGAAGTTACGGGCATCAAGCTCGGTATTGTATCGGTCGGACCAAACCGCGATGAGACAATCGTCATAGCTAAAGATATTTTTTAAT
>CAZTAP010000270.1:0-2851 GCA_964611665.1 uncultured Selenomonadaceae bacterium
GAGGATATCAGTCAGTTTGTGAACCTTACGCTGCAGCTCCTGGTTGGTTTTCTGAAGCAGCTTACGACTCTGGCGGCTTTTGGCGTGGTGCTCTGGAATTTGTCCGGTGTGCTTCGTGTGCCTGTTGGCGAGGATACGGTTGCAATCTATGGCTATATGCTGTGGTTTTCTTTGCTGTATTCTGTGGCAGGCACTTATCTTGCCCATCGGGTCGGACGCAAGCTTATCGGGCTGAATTTTGAGCAGCAGCGTTTTGAGGCGGATTTCCGTTTCAATATGATGCGTGTACGGGAAAATAGTGAAAGTGTGGCCTTCTATGGCGGAGAACAGCCGGAAACCGTGGGCTTCAAGGAGCGTTTTGCACGGGTCATCAAGAATTATTGGGGACTGATGCGCCAGACGAAGCTGTTGAATTTCTATGTCAATGGCTATGGGCAGCTGGCAATCATTGTACCGCTCATTATGGCGGCACCAAGGTACTTTGGCGGCGAGATCCAGCTTGGCGGTCTTATGCAGACGACTTCTGCCTTTGGGCGTGTACAGGATGCGTTGTCTTATTTCGTGAATGCGTATGACAGCATCGCGCAGCTTGCGGCAGTCATTCGTCGTCTTGGCAGCTTTACGGAACACATGGAAGAGGTTGAGGCACTGGAAAGCGATGTTGTGCGTGAGGAAGCCGGGGGTAAGGCGATGAGCCTTGCTGCCTTGCAGGTACAGCTGCCAGATGGCCGCACTTTGCTGCAGGATTGCAGTATGCAGCTGCCAGCAGGAAGCTATACGCTCATTACCGGCTCGTCCGGCTGCGGCAAGAGCACACTTTTGCGTACGCTTGCCGGTCTCTGGCCTTTTGGCAAGGGGAAACTTGAACTGCCGCAGGGAAGCCGCGTACTTTTCCTGCCGCAGCGTCCTTACCTGCCGCTTGGCACACTGCGGCGGGCCATCTGGTATCCGCTTTCGGCACAAGGCTCAGAGGAAAGGCTGACACTTGTGCTGCGTATGGTAGGCATGGAGAAAGTCATCAGCCAGCTTGATGTGACGGATGACTGGAGCCGGATTTTATCGCTTGGTGAGCAGCAGCGCATCGCTTTTGCGAGAGTGCTGCTGGTAAAGCCGCAATGGGTATTCCTCGATGAGGCGACCTCGGCACTCGACGAGCCGCGTGAGCAGGCGATGTATGAGCTTTTGCGGCGTGAGCTGCCGGAAACCAGTGTGATCAGTGTAGGGCATCGTTCGACACTTTTTGCGCAGCATGAACGGGAGCTGCATCTGACCGGTGATGGCGGCTGGAAGCTGCGGCCGATTGAAGGGTGAAGGATAAATAAACAGGAAGAACGAGGAGCTGTTTCTTAGGAAATGGCTTCTTTTTTGTTTGCGTACAGAGAAAAAACAGATAAAACAAATAAAATAAAGAAAAATATCTTGATTTATCTTTTATTATGTTGTATTATAGTCATGCAAGGTCAACAAAGATAAAAAACAAAAAGTAAAAAACAAGAAAACCTCAATAAGGTGGTAAGAGCATGACCGATAAGAAATACTATCTTGCGATTGATATTGGTGCTTCAAGCGGACGTCATATCCTGGGCTGGATAGAGAACGGTAAGATCCGCATCGAGGAAATCTACCGTTTTGAAAACAAGCTTGTGGAACAGAATGGTCACCTTTGCTGGGATATTGAGCATTTGTTCCACGAGGTTCTGACGGGAATCCGGGAATGCAGACGTCTGGACCGTATTCCGGCAAGTCTGGGAATTGATGCCTGGGGCGTTGATTTCGTATTGCTCGATGCAGACGGCAATCGTTTAGGCAATACCGCAGCTTATCGTGACGGGCGTACGAAGGGCATGGATCGGGAAGTCTGCCGGGTTCTTTCCGAAAAGGAGCTTTATGCCCGGAACGGCATCCAGAAGCAGCTGTTCAATTCCATTTATCAGCTCATGGCAATCCGCAGGGAACAGCCGGAGCTTCTTGAACGTGCGGAAAGTTTTCTGATGATTCCGGAGTATTTGAATTATTTACTCACCGGAATCCGCAGAAATGAATACACGAATGCAACAACAACACAGCTGGTCAATGCAAAAACACAAAGCTGGGATATCGAACTGATTACGAAGCTTGGCCTTCCGGCAAAGATCTTCGGGCCGCTTGCAATGCCGAAAACAGTCGTGGGAAACTTCTCTGAGAAAACAAAAGCACTGGTTGGCTTTGATACAGAGGTTGTGCTTCCGGCAACGCATGATACGGGCTCGGCTGTTCTGGCTGTGCCGGCAAATGATGATGATTCCATCTATCTGAGCTCAGGGACATGGTCTCTTATGGGGATTGAACGACTTATCCCGGACTGTACGGAAAAGAGCCGTGCGCATAATTTCACGAACGAGGGCGGCTATCATTATCGTTATCGTTATTTAAAAAATATCATGGGTCTTTGGATGATGCAGTCTCTGCGCCGCGAATTCAAGCATAAATATAGTTTCAATGAGCTTTATGCTTTGGCGGGGATTGGCAGGTATTTTACTTCTGTTGTCGATGTGAATGCGGATGATTTTCTGGCGCCGAAGAGCATGAAGCAGGCAGTTCAGGATTATTGCGTAAAGACAGGTCAGGAGAAGCCGGAAACCGAAGGTGAGCTTCTGTATTGCGTGTATAACAGCCTGGCTAAATGCTATGGGGAAACAGTTACCGAGATCGAGGAAGTGACTGGCCGCAGCTATCCGCGCATCCATGTTGTGGGCGGCGGCTGCCAGGATAGATTCCTCAATGCGCTGCTGGCGAAGGAAACGGGCAAGGAGGTCTATGCAGGGCCAATTGAAGCGACAGCTCTGGGGAACCTCATGGCACAGATGCTGAA
>CAZTAP010000271.1:0-2797 GCA_964611665.1 uncultured Selenomonadaceae bacterium
CGGCTGCAGTAAAAAATGGCCAGGATCAGTGCAAGAATCGAGCCGGAACCGCCCATTGACGTGCGAAGCTCCAGCCAAGAGAGATCGTGAGCAGCACGGCGAAATAATTGCGTACGGCATAGCTCAAAAAAGAAAAACTCTGGGCAAAAAGTTCTCCGGAAGGCGTATGCAGGAATGCCTGATAGGCTGGGAGCGGCAGATGCAGACAGAGATCGGCAAATGCGCGGATGATGATCATCGGGATGATGAGAATGATGCCCATGCGGATGGCGCGAAAGGTCAGGGATTCTTCAAAATAGTCTGTGATATGAAAAAGATACTGCTGAACAGGCTGCATGATAGCTCACCTCCCTGCTGTTATGCATGATAACTATACCTATTGGATATAATTCGCGCTGACTGAGTAAAATCCTTTCTCAGAACAGAGGAAATTTACAGAGTATTGTTATTTTGTACTCAGGGAAGGGATATGGTATACTTTATCTATATCGGTAATTTTATGCGGTTTGATGAGAGGAGAGGTTTTATGTCGTGCAAAGAGATTTCAGCTGAGGAATTCAATCATAGTCCGTTCCAGGTCATTGGCAAGGACTGGCTTCTGGTATGTGCAGAGGCAGAAGGCAAGGCAAATGCGATGACAGCTTCCTGGGGCGGCATGGGGGTCATGTGGGGTAAGAATGTTGCTTATCTCGTCATTCGCCCGCAGCGCTATACCAAGGAATTCATCGATCGGGCAGACGGGCTGAGCATTTCTGTCTTTGATGAAAGCCATCGCAGGATGATGAGCTATTTTGGCTCGGTTTCCGGACGTGATGAGGATAAGATTGCCAAGGCCGGCCTCACCGTTTTGCGGGATGGGGAACGCACCTATTTTGCTGAAGCAAAGTACACGTTCCTGTGCAGGAAGCTTTATGCACAGGAATTCCGGAAGGACTGCTTCATTGACAAGGCCAGTGACGAAAAATGGTATGCCGATGGTGACTATCATACCATGTATATCGTTGAAATCGAGAAAATCCTCGTACAGGAATAAACAGAAAAGGGGCAGGAGCGCATGAGCTATCGGATTGTTTTTTCGGATATTGACGGAACCTTTTTGAACAGCAGGCATGAGGTGATGCCGGAGACGGAGCAGGCGGTGAAGCGTCTGCTGCAGAGGCAGATTCCCTTTGTGCTGGTCTCGGCACGTATGCCGGAGGCAATCACGCCAATCACCGGAAAGATCGGTATAAAAATTCCCATGATCAGCTATAGCGGTGCGCTGGTGCTCACGCGCGAGGGCGAGACGCTCTACAGTCATACGATGCCGCAGGAGCCGGCCGTACGCATCCTGGAAGAGATCGGACAGCGCTGGCCGGGATCTGTTGTGAACTATTATGCAGGCCATCAATGGTTTGTGCGTGATCCTCAGGATCCCGCAGTGCAGCGTGAGGAACGGATCACGGGTGCTGTTTCCGCGCAGGCTGATTTCAGGGAGCTTATGGACAGAGGCATCCTGCCGCACAAGCTTCTCTGCATGTCGGAGCCATCGGTGAATGAGGAGATGGAGCATGAGCTGAGCCGCGCTTTTCCTGAGCTCAATGTTGTGCGCTCGAGCGATATCCTGCTGGAAATCATGGACAAGGGAATCACGAAATCCAGGGGCATTGCAGTGCTGCTCGGGCATTTCGGGCTTACGGCACAGCAGGCATTGGCCTTTGGCGATAACTATAATGATGTGGATATGCTGCAGTATGCAGGTACAGGCGTAGCCATGGGCAATGCGCCGGAGGAAATCAAGGCCATTGCTGATGCGGTAACCGATACCAATGACCATGAGGGCATTGCGAAATATCTTGAGGGATGAGTGGTTCATTATGCAGCAGGAAATTTTTGATATTCTAAAAGGCACACGGCTTGTCGCGGGCATGGCGGATGAAGATATCCTCTCCCTGCTTGCATCGAGCCGCGTACGGCTGGCGAACTATCAGAAGGGCGAAATCATCTTCCAGGATGGTGATGTTCCGGAGCGCCTTTTTTTACTGATCAAGGGGGATGTGCGCATCCTGAAGGACACGTTTTCCGGCAAGCAGATCTTTATCACGGAGATCAAAGAGCCGGGGGATATGTTTGGCGAGATCTATCTGTTCATTGCGAAGCGTGCCTATGATATGTATGCGGAGGCTGCAAAGGATACGACGCTGCTGGAAATATCGAATGCGATGCTTTCCCTGCAGACAGGGGGCGCAAGTCATATTACAGCAGCCCTGCAGCAAAATCTCCTGAAGGGGTTTGCGGCCAAGGCGTATTTTATGAACAACAAGCTCAAGGTCCTCGCGAGCGGCTCCCTGCGCGGCAAGATTGCGCGCTATCTTTTGCAGCGTCCGCAGAAGGACGGCTGGATCGAGCTGGCGGAGAGCCGTGAGGCGACAGCGGCCTATCTGGCTGTTACGCGGCCGTCTCTTTCACGTGAACTCAGTGCTTTGCAAGCGGAGGGCATCCTGGAGATCGAGGGAAAAACTATCCGGATTTTAGATGTCGACAGATTCGAGGAATATTTATGATGATGTTTCCCGTTTCCAGATAAAGTGGGGGCAGGAGAAAATAACAGAGTGTTATAGCTTAGCATGTTGTGAAGCTGCATGTTAAGCGATTGATGTTATGGGGACGCGATTTGAGAGGCGATGTAAGAATGGCAATGGTAGTTAAGAACAACGCAGCGGCAATAAAGTCATTGAATATCCTGGATAAGAATGCAAAACAATTAGCAAAGAGTTTACAGCAGGCGTCCTCGGGGATGCGAATAAACAGTGCTGGG
>CAZTAP010000272.1:0-2759 GCA_964611665.1 uncultured Selenomonadaceae bacterium
GTGATTCCGCGCATGCATTTGACCGTCGGGCAATGTCTTGCCGTCTCGTCATCGCAGGGTGCGCAGTCCATCTGCAGGGTGATGGGCACACAGTTCTGCCTTGGCGCCCAGCGTGAAGGCAGGTCCTTGCTGAAAAGCGCCGCGACCGGCGTTCCCACGGCTCCCGCGATGTGCATGGGGCCGCTGTCCGGCGTCACCAGGCATTTCGCACGGCGCACGAGCTCGATGAGCTGCAGTGTCGTCGTCTGTCCCGTCAGATTGCAGCTCGTGATACGGGCAGCTTCAGCTGCTTTTTCCGGCGGTCCCGTGACGATTACCGGCAGGCCAAACCGCTCTTCCGCAAGGCGCACAAAACGGGCAGCTTCCTCTGCCGGCCAGCTGCGCTGCTCCAGTCCCGCAAACGGCGTGAGCAGAAGATAGGGTGCCTGTGCCGCAAGGCCGATATCCTGCAGCAGACGATCCACCGCCTCACGGTCAGCCTGCGCCGGCAAAGATACATCCAGCTTTTCCATGCTGCCGTCCAGCCCGATATCCAATGCTTCCTCGAATACCATCGCATCTGTTTTCGCCGCATACTGTGTATAGCGGAACACATGGTTCTGGAGCTGCTTCGTGAGGTATTTGCAGAGCTTATGCCCCGGCTTTGGGATTCCCGCCCGCAGCGGGATGCCGAACAGCCAGGAGAAAAGCAGCAGCTGCGGCTGCCAGTCTGTGAACACGACAGCATCCTGACCCCAGAAGTCTTTGAGTACGCGATAGCGTCCGAGGAATCTGCCGCGCTCAATGCAGATGACCTTGTCAAGATAAGGCAGACCCTGCAGGATATCACGATGCTTGCTGCTGGTCATGAAGGTCAGCCGGCAGGAGGGATATTTCTCCTTGAGCCGCCGCAGCGCCGGGGTGAAGACGATCAGATCCCCCAGTCCGCCGCAGCTCGTGATCAGGATTTTCTTGTTTGATAAGTCCATAAGCCATCCCCTTTCACGCTTCCACGATAACCCATCGTGTCAGCAGCTCGGCCTCCAAAGCCTCAAACATTGCAATAAAGCTCAGTTTGCTATCCTTGATGATGTCCAGAGCAATTGCCTCATTGTAGGAATGTGCCACATTATTGCGCGCCAGCAGCGCTTTCAGCCATAGTGCCTCATCCTGAATCATTTCCGCCTGATAAGCCAGCTTGATTACCACGCGCGGCGAACCAATCTTGTGCTCACTGTAGCCGCTGATCTCCAACTGCTCTTTCATCGCCTTCCATGCCTGTTCAAAACAAATCTCAAAAAGCGAGACCATACCCGTCTGCGTGATCGTATCATACGGCGGCTGACGTGTTTCAATTTCTTTCAGGTTCTTCAATGCCCGTTGAAAGTTCTCAAACTTCTTCATACAGCAGCACTCCTTCCTTCTCGATTGAGTCCCGCAGTTCCGGCTCAACCGGGCCATCAAGATTCACGATATCAAACATCAGAAGGGTAGGAATCCGTTCATCTGCATCCAAAGAAAACCGCAGGATATCACCGCCGCTGACCGCCAGGTCAATATCGCTTCGTTCCCAGTTGTCGCCCCGTGCTCTCGAGCCAAACAAGATCACCCGGGCAATATGATATTCCTGTGCCAGAGAGATGATTCCATCCCGAATATCCTCCCGCAGATTTACACGCATACGAAAATTCCTCCTCACACCAGATTAGAGAGCCGTACCACTGCATTGTTCAGCGTTCCAGCAGTTCTTCACATTTTTCCAGCACCTGCTCCGGTGTGATATCCCAGAGGCATTTCGGCTTGGGCCAGGTTGGGCAGGCTTCCGGGGCAATCTTGCACGGACAGCAGGCCGCCTCGGTCGTGAGCACACGGGCATTTTCGTTGTAGGGATGCCAGCGGCGCGGACTCGTGCAGCCGTACATCGTGATCATCGGCACGCCGGTCGTTGCCGCAATATGCGTTGCGCCGGTATCAACCGTGATGAAGATATCGGCTTTGCCGATGATGGCCGCGAGATCCACAAGCGTAGTATCGCCGCAGAGATTCATGACCGGCTGCTCCATCAGCGCGATGACCTCGTCCGCATAGGCTTTGTCATTCGGCGCGCCCACGATGAAGAACGCTGCCTGATAGCGTTTGGCAAGTCCGTCCACGAGCTCAGCGAAATATTCTTTCGGCCAGGTCTTCAGCGGGAAGGTGCCTTTCACACAGAGAGCAATGTATTTCTCTGCATGCGGCAGATGGGAAAGCAGCTCATCCGCCTTTTTCTCACTCTCCGGCAGGATGCGCGCCATGACCGGATGTGCATGGCCTTCGATGCCGGTAAAGCCGCGCACAATCTGCTGATAGGTCTCTGCCTGCAGCGTATTTTCGAGGTCATGTTCGATATGGATGACATCGCTGTAGAGCCAGGTCACCTTGCCCGGCTTGTCGTCAAATACCCGGTCCGGACCTACGCGCACCGGAATGCCGGCCAGCCAGCAAAGAAGGGCCGGACGCAGCTTGCGGTCAAAGGATATCGCAAGATCGAAATGGCGGCTGCGGATTTCCCGCACCATCGCCATCATCTTGCTGAAGGAATTCTGTTTGGACTTGTAGTCGAAGAGGATCACGTCATCGAGCACCGGATTGTTTTCCACGGCTTCCCGCACCACCGGACGCACGAGCATCGTGATGCGGGCTTTGGGATATGCCCTTTTCAGCAGTGCAATGGCACTCGTTGTAAGTACGACGTCGCCCAGATTGACCAGCGAATTGACAAGTATATTGGTATATTGCTT
>CAZTAP010000273.1:0-2744 GCA_964611665.1 uncultured Selenomonadaceae bacterium
AACGCGTTGTGGTAATTTGGAGGAACTAGAGCATGCAGACAAAAATCATCAAGATCCAAGAGGTAAAAAAGCAGCAGGCAGATTTTGCCGCTGCAGGAGAAATTATCAAGCAGGGCGGACTGGTGGCCTTTCCGACGGAAACGGTATATGGCCTGGGAGCGAACGGACTGGATGCAGAAGCTTGTGCCGGCATCTATGCCGCGAAGGGACGGCCTTCGGATAACCCGCTGATCCTGCATGTAGCGAATCGTGCGATGATCGATGATGTTGCGGCTGAAGTACCGGAAATGGCAGAAAAGCTGATTGCGGCGTTTTGTCCGGGGCCAATCACGCTGATTCTGCGGCGCAGGGAAATCGTGCCGCTGCGTATTACCGGAGGACTGGATACCGTCGGCATCCGTATGCCGGACCATGATATTGCACGTGCGCTCATCAAAGCTGCCGGTGTGCCGGTGGCTGCGCCGAGTGCTAATCTTTCGGGGCGTCCGAGTCCGACGACGGCAGAAGCTGTTGCGGCAGACATGGATGGCCGCATTCCACTGATTCTTGATGGCGGCGGCTGTGAATTCGGCGTGGAGTCGACGATCGTCGATTGTACGGGAGATGCAGCAGTCATTCTGCGTCCGGGAGCAATCACCCGGGAAATGCTGGCTGAGGTAGTCGGTGAGGTCAGGCTTGATCCTGCCCTTACCCCTGTACTGCCGGCGGCATCTGCAGGGCGTCCGTGTTCTGGTGAGGGTGCAGCGGTTGACCCGGTCTTTGCACAGGCGGGGCAGGCTGCACCAAAGGCACCGGGCATGAAGTATACACATTATGCACCGAAGGCACCGCTGACTTTGCTTGAAGGAGAGCCTGCGTATATGGCGGCTGCCTTTCGCAAGCAGATCGAGCTTGCCCAGTGGAAGGGACATGTTGTGGGAATCATCGTGAGCAATGAAGTAGCAAGGCAGCTCCGGGATGTTCTGCCTGCGGAACTGGTCTGTACGTATGGCCGGCAGGGGAACCTTCGTGAGATTGCTGCAAATCTGTATGAGGCATTGCGCAGCTTTGATGACAAGCCTGCAGATATGCTGCTTGGCGAGGCAACGACGGACCAGGGCCTGGGGCTTGCCATCATGAACCGCCTGCATAAGGCAAGCGGCTTCCGGAGCATAAAGATTTCGTGAGTTTTTTCCTGCAGGTGGCACCTTGCGGATTCTTATGATACAATAGGCAGGAAGGTTTTTTTATTACTCTTTGCGGAGGAAAAATGATGAAAAAAATTCTTTTTGTATGTACTGGCAATACCTGCCGCAGTCCGATGGCAGCAGCTGTTTTGCAGGCCTGTATCGAAAAAGACGGCAGACAGGCAGAGGTTCAGGCGGAGTCAGCCGGCCTTACGGCGATGGAGGGCGATGGCGCTGCAGAAAATGCCGTGCTTGCAGCAAAGGCGCAGGGCATGGAGCTTTCCCGGCATCGCGCACGTCGTCTGACCGCTTCGATGGTGCAGCAGGCAGCACTTGTGCTGACGATGACGGCAAAGCATAAGGCAGCGATTCTGTCAGCAATGCCGGAAGCATCCGGCAAAGTTTTTGTGTTTACGGAGTATGCGGACTTCAGCGGTGATATTACAGACCCGTTTGGCGGCGATTTTGCACGCTATACGCAGTGTCTGCAGGATATGCAGCGCTGTATGGCGGGAATCTGGCAGAAGTTTTGCAGATACGGAAATGCTGATTGATCTGGACCACCTGATGAATCGGCGTTCCCATAAATCATTTTTTAGAAGAAGGGTGGAAATAGCTGTGAAAATTACGATTGGCAGTGATCATGGTGCTGTACAGCTTAAGGAAGAAGTCAAGATGGTGCTGAAGGAATTCGGCGAAATCGAGGTTAAGGATGTCGGTACCTTTGGTACGGATTCCGTAGATTATCCGGATATTGCGGAAAAGGTCTGTGCCGATGTAACGAGCGGTGCGGCAGATCGCGGCATTGTACTTTGCGGCACTGGCATCGGCATCTCGATTGCTGCCAACAAAATCAAGGGCATCCGTGCAGCACTCTGCAATGATGTCTATTCAGCGCGCATGTCACGCGAGCATAATAATGCGAATGTGCTCGCAATGGGCGGCCGTGTCACGGGATTTGGCCCGGCGGATGAAATCGTACGCGTATGGGTTGCGACAGAGTTTGCCGGCGGCCGTCATGAGCGCCGTGTGAACAAGATCATGGCACTTGAAGAGAAATAAGGGTTATCAGGCAAGTCCGGAGCAGTGCTCCATCGTGTGTTAAATCAATTTCAGCGGGAGGTTTTTTTACATGAGTTTAATGGATGAATTGGCAATGACAGACCCCGAAATAGCAAAAGAGCTGGACCATGAACTGAGCCGCCAGCGCAACAAGCTGGAACTCATCGCTTCGGAGAATATTGTGAGCAAGGCTGTGATGAAGGCGCAGGGCAGCGTGCTTACGAATAAGTATGCAGAAGGCTATCCTGGCAAACGCTATTATGGCGGCTGCGAGTATGTGGATGTTGTCGAGCAGCTGGCCATCGACCGTGCGAAGAAGCTGTTCGGTGCAGAATATGCGAACGTACAGCCGCATTCCGGTGCACAGGCAAATATGGCTGTGTTCTTTGCACTTCTGCAGCCCGGCGATACAGTCATGGGCATGAATCTTACCGATGGCGGACATCTTACGCATGGCAGCCCGGTCAACATGTCCGGCAAGTATTTCCATATCGTGCCGTATGGCGTTGATCAGGA
>CAZTAP010000274.1:0-2723 GCA_964611665.1 uncultured Selenomonadaceae bacterium
CGACAGATAAAAACTATCGTGCGGCCTATCCTTTCATAATAAAATCATATTGACCTGAAGCTGAATCCATCGCCTTCTATGCCGATGGCAACTTTGTCGCCTTCCTGGATCTCACCCTTGATGATTTCCTTGGACAAAGCTGTTTCCACCGTATGCGAGAGCAGACGGCGCAGCGGTCTTGCACCGAAATTCGGATCGAAGCCCTGCTCGGAAAGCCTTGTCAGCACCTCATCCGACCATTGCAGCGAAATACCGACCTGCTTCTTAAGACGTGCATTGAGCCCCTGCAGCAGGATTTGTGCGATCTTCCGGACCTGCTCCTTTGCAAGAGCCTTGAACACCACGATATCATCCACGCGGTTCAGGAACTCCGGACGGAAATACTCCTTGAGCAAATCCTTGACTGCCTGCTCAGCCTCAGCGAAATCCTTATTGAGGATTTCATGTGAGCCAAGGTTCGAAGTCATGATGATGACCGTATTCTTGAAATTCACGACACGTCCCTTGCCATCGGTCAGGCGGCCATCATCGAGAATCTGCAGCAGGACATTGAACACATCGCGATGCGCCTTCTCGATCTCATCGAGCAGGATTACGCTGTATGGACGACGGCGTACTGCTTCCGTGAGCTGACCGCCCTCATCGTAGCCTACATAGCCCGGAGGCGCGCCGATCAGACGGGAGACCGTATGCTTCTCCATATACTCACTCATATCGATGCGGATCATGCTGCGTTCATCATCGAACAAAGCCTCCGCCAGCGTCTTTGCAAGCTCTGTCTTGCCGACGCCTGTCGGGCCAAGGAAAATAAAGGAACCGATTGGACGATTTGGATCCTTGATTCCGGCCCTTGCACGCAGGATGGCTTCGCTGACTACGCGTACAGCCTCATCCTGTCCGACCACCCGCTCATGCAGTACATCCTCCAAATGGACGAGCTTCTCGCGCTCACCCGTGAGCATCTTGCTGACCGGAATGCCAGTCCAGCGGCTTACCACCTGGGCAATATCCTCTTCTCCGACCTCTTCCTTCAGCAAATGCTCATCTGCGGATTTCTCTGCAATGACCGTTTCCTCATCCTTCAGCTGCTTCTCCAGCTCAGGCAGACGGCCATATTTCAGCTCGGACAATTTGTTCAGATCATAGGCACGCTCTGCTGACTCCATCTGGCTCTTCACATTGTCCAGTTCCTTCTTGATGGCACGTACGCGCAGAATCGCCTGTTTCTCGCCTTCCCATTTATCCTTGAGCTCTTTCTCCTGCTGCTGCAGCTTTTCCTTCTCGGCAGCAATAGTCGTGAGCTTGTCCTGCGAAGCCGTATCGGTTTCCTTCTTCAGTGCCTGCTCCTCGATTTCCAGCTGCATGATTTTGCGGCGCACTTCATCCAGCGGTGCCGGCATCGACTCGATCTCGGTACGCAGTTTTGCCGCGGCCTCATCGACAAGATCGATGGCCTTGTCCGGCAGGAACCGGTCTGAAATGTACCGGTCCGAAAGCGTTGCTGCCGCAATCAGCGCATTATCCCGGATACGCACGCCATGATGGACCTCATAGCGTTCCTTGATGCCGCGCAGGATGGAAATCGTATCCTCTACCGTCGGTTCACCAACCATGACCGGCTGGAAGCGGCGTTCAAGCGCAGCATCTTTTTCAATATACTTACGGTATTCGTTCAATGTCGTCGCACCAATGCAGCGCAGTTCACCGCGGGCCAGCATCGGCTTCAGGAGATTGCCCGCATCCATAGCGCCCTCTGCGGCACCGGCTCCCACAACAGTATGGACCTCATCGATGAAGAGCAGAATCTGTCCATCCGACTTCACGATCTCATTGAGTACGGCTTTCAGGCGCTCCTCGAATTCACCGCGGAACTTCGCACCTGCGACCAAAGAGCCCATATCCAGAGAATAAAGTGTCTTGTTCTTCAGGGATTCCGGTACATCGCCCGCGACGATCCGTCTTGCCAGCCCCTCGACAATAGCCGTCTTGCCGACACCAGGCTCACCGATGAGCACCGGATTGTTTTTCGTGCGGCGGCTCAAAATCTCGATGGTCCGCCGAATCTCTTCATCACGCCCGATAACCGGGTCGATTTTTCCCTTGCGCGCCGCATCCGTGAGATCACGGCCGAATTTCTCCAGT
This sequence comes from uncultured Selenomonadaceae bacterium, assembly GCA_964611665.1. Lineage (GTDB taxonomy): Bacteria > Bacillota > Negativicutes > Selenomonadales > Selenomonadaceae > CAZTAP01. The sequence goes on from CAZTAP010000274.1 coordinate 2,143, forward strand.
GACTTGTAGCCTTCCTCCGGGTTCTCACTCGTGACATTCTGCTTGCGGTTCTTCTTGATGGAGGACATGATGCTGCTCTTCGTCAATCCGAACTCCCGGCAGATATCCTGCACCTCACTGCTGCCATCAACAGCAAGACCAAGAAGCAGATGCTCTGTGCTGATATAATCATCCTTCATGCTTTTTGCAAAATCATCGGCGCGCCCAAGCACACGGACCATATCCATGCCCATCGAAAGCCGGTCCTGGCCCTTTACGCTCGGAATCTTCTTCAGGAGCTGTTCCAGCTTTGCCTTCAGCATCGGCAGATCTGTCCTGCACTCCTCGAATATCGTTCCCAGCAGTCCCTCCGGCTCCTGCACAAGTGCGAGCAGGACATGTGCCGAGGTGATTTCCTGATGATAACGCATGGCTGCTGCCTGCTGTGCAGACTGCAGCGCTGCCATTGTTTTCTGTGTATATTTTTCTTCTCCCATAAGGCTGTCCCTCCTACCTTCTGTTCCTTTATGATTGCATATTCTGAGATGTCTTTCTCTGATTCTTATTATACCCGAAAAGGTCAAAAAGTCAAAGACTTTTTT
>CAZTAP010000275.1:0-2689 GCA_964611665.1 uncultured Selenomonadaceae bacterium
GCATATCCTGCCACATATGCAGCAGAGGTCCGCTGCCATGACCGAGGTTGAGACCGGCCCGCAGGGCGCCGGTGACATAGTTCTTGGCTGCCTGGACGGCTTCGCTCAGCGGCCGGCCTGCAGCAAGATTGCAGGCAATGGCGCTGGAAAGCGTGCAGCCTGTGCCGTGGGTGTTTTCGTTAGCGACACGTTCGGATTTGAACCATTGCAGACTGCCTGTCTGACACAGCAGGTCATCGGCACTGCAGGAGAGATGGCCGCCTTTGATGAGTACAGCACCGAAAAGATGCGCAGCAAGCTCCTGGCCTGCGAGCAGCATATCGGCATTCGTACGGATCCTGCGGCCGGTGAGTACCTCTGCCTCCGGGATATTCGGCGTGATGATGCTGGCAAGCGGCAAAAGATGGGCCTGCAGAGCTGCCATGGCATCCGGGGAGAGCAGGCGGCTGCCGCTCGTGGCGACCATGACCGGGTCGACGACAATGTTTTCGGCCTGGTATTCACGCAGCTTGGCGGAGATGATCTCGATGATTGGTGCCTGGGAAACCATGCCGATCTTTACGGCATCTGGCCGGATGTCCTGGAAGATGCAGTCGAGCTCATCGGCAACGAATTCCGGCGCAGCATCCAGAATGGATTTGACGCCGAGGGTGTTTTGCGCGGTAAGTGATGTGATGGCGCTCATTGCGTACATTTTATGGGCAGTGATCGTCTTGATATCCGCCTGGATACCTGCGCCGCCGCTGGAATCTGAGCCAGCGATGGTCAGGACCTTTTTGATTTCGGGAGAAGCCGCAGTCGGAAGCGGGCGGCGATTGCAAAGTATAGTAGAATCTGACATGTATAGCCTCCTAAATTTGACAGAAAAGGGACCAGCGCAAATGCTCTGGTCCCTTGATTTTTGACAAAACTTCCTGCGCCGGCATTATCCGGATCAGGTCAAAGGGTCGAAGCAAAACTTCCTCTCAGCTCATGGCTCCCCTGTATATGAGATGGTTTTATTCTAACATGGCAGGCGGCTGTTTACAAGACTATTTCCAGGCTTTGCGATATTTGCCCGGGGGCATGCCTACAATATTATTGAAGACAACCTGAAAATAGTTTGAATTGTTATAGCCGCATTGCAGTGCGATATCGGTGACCGTCCGGTTTGTCGTAATGAGCAGATTCTGGGCTTCACCGATGCGGCGGCGTGTGATGTACTGCATGGGGGAATAGCCGATGATTTTTTTGAACGTGTGAGACAAATAGTAGGCATTCACATGCAGCGCTTCGGCAATTTCCGTCAGGCGCAGCTCATCAAGATAATGCGCATCCAGGAATTCCTTGATGCGCAGGCCAAGGTTGTAGTCCTGGCCGGGCGTGATGGCCTGGCTGCTTTTCAACAGGCTGCAGAGCTCTGTGATAAAGGCTTGCAGGATATAGCCGGCAGCTTCGGCGAGCAGTTCATCACTTCCCTGCTTTGCGAGATATTCCATGGCGAGGCACAGCCCGTGCAGATGCTCGAAGCTGTCACCTGTACCAAGTACAGGCGTATGCTGTCCATCGGTGAGATGATTGTCGTCAAGACCACGGATATGCAGCCTGTCCATGCCGAGCAGGATGGCAGTGATATCCGTGGAGCCGTCGTGAAAGATACTGTGCAGTACGCCGCTGTTGACCAGTACAATGTCGCCGCGGCCTGTCGGGTAGGTTTCATCGGCAATCGTGCAGGTGCTGTGTCCATTTTCAATGAAAACGATTTCAGCATGATCGGTATGTGTGCATAGTGCACTGGTCAAGGCGGATGTGCTTGCATCCAGCCGGCGCAGATACAATAGCTGCGGCTGTGTATTCAACGCAAAGGAAGGCTGCGTGACTGGAGCAAAGGTATATTGTGACATAAAAGGCCTCCTGATCCTCAAGCTTTCTGCTGGGGTCCATGTTCGGCAGAAGGTGCAAAACGCAAAATTTGAAAGGTTTTACGCTGATTTCAACCGAATAAAGCAAAAATTCAGAGGTTTTTGTTCGAGAAAAAAACTATAATGAGTATCAGAAGATGAGTTAGTGAGTAAGTTGTGGTAGCAAAATAATCTAAACATAATCACAATTACTATTATACTAACAAAACAAGAAAAAATCCAGTCGGATTATTCGCAGATGCAATAAGAAAAGGCTGGTGTAATCTTCGCAGAGGAGGTTATTGTTTTCGTGTTCATTGGAATCTGGTTTTTCTAAAAAAGGAGAGGTGCAAGATGTTCAATTGGTTTTTAACAGGTGCGGACAAGACGCGCATACAGGACCAGGGAATGATCAAAAAAATGTATCATACCGCTCGTGTGCAGGCAGTAACCGCAATGATTCTGGGCTATGGAATGTATTATGTGATGCGCATGACAATGGGGGTTGCCAAGAAACCGATGATTGAGGCTGGCTTCACGCCTACACAGCTCGGGGCAATCGGCGCAGGCATGCTGATCGCAATTGCTGTGGGAAAATGTGCGAACGGCTTTATCGCAGATCACTGCAATATCAAAAAAATTGTTCCGCTGGGCCTTCTGGGAGCAGCTATTGTCAATTCGATTCTGGGCTTTACCGATTCGTATTGGATTTTCCTTATTTTGTGGTTCGTCAATGGCTGCTTCCAGTCGATGGGCTCAGCACCGTGTATTGTATCGTTAGCCCAGTGGTTTTCCAAGAGCCAGCTGGC
>CAZTAP010000276.1:0-2685 GCA_964611665.1 uncultured Selenomonadaceae bacterium
TACAAGCATGGCTACAACATGCAGTATCTCAAAGGCGATGCCGGCGTACAGCATGTAGATCCGAGCTGGGTCGTGACCTTCGAGATGGTCAAGGAATTCGCACCAATCGATCCGGATACCCTGCCGAATACGTATCTGAAATATTACCTCTGTCAGGATGAGGTCGTCAAGCATTCTGACCCGAACCACACGCGTGCCAATGAAGTCATGGAAGGCCGCGAGAAGAACGTCTTTGGCGAATGCCGCCGCATCACCGCAGCCGGCACGGCCAAGGATACGAGCATTGAGGTTGATGCTCATGCGTCCTACATCGTAGATCTTGCCACGGCAATCGCTTACAACACGAAGGCACGCATGCTGCTCATTGTGGAGAACAAGGGCGCAATCAAGAACTTCGACCCGACCGCTATGGTTGAGATTCCATGCGTTGTGGGCAACGAAGGCCCGGAGCCGCTCGTCGTAGGCGATATCCCGCAGTTCCAGAAAGGTATGATGGAGCAGCAGGTATCCGTAGAAAAGCTTACGGTCGATGCCTGGATCAATCATTCCTATCTCAGACTCTGGCAGGCACTCACGCTCTCCAAGACGATTCCTAGTGCAAGAGTTGCGAAGCTCATCCTGGATGACCTCATTGAGGCAAACAAAGACTACTGGCCGGAATTGAAATAATCAGCAAACAGAAAAGAGACGATTCGCTCAGAATCGTCTCTTTTTCTGTTTGCTGGCAGGATAAATCAGGGAAAATATCGAAATAAGATAGCATAAAAGCAAGTCCGTGGTAAACACTGATGAATAATGGGAGTGCTGGCAATGGATACCTTAAAGAACAAAATGATCGCGGCGATTTTGTGCTGTACCGTATTGGCAGCAGTTCTGGTCGGCCTCGTCAGCCTTTACACGACAAATAATATCCTGCAGGAAAAAGCCGATGCAGAGCTGCAGCTTCACTGTCTGAATACTGCGCAGCAAATGGATGAAACGCTGGACAATATTTCCAGGGCAACGGAAATCATCTATGATTGGGAAAAGGACAGAGGGCAGGACAGGTCATTTTTTGCCAATCCGGACAACGTACAGAAAAATATCCAGCGTATGCATGATGTCATCATGACGCAGGCAGTCCATACGCCCGGATGTCTGGCTGCCTATATGCGTTATAACCCGAAGTATACCGCTCAGGGGGTCTTTGTGGTGCGGGGGCGCGATGGCGTGTTTCAGGATAATGAGCTCACGGACATCGAAAGCTATGATGCTTCAGATACAGAGCATGTGGGCTGGTATTATGCTGCGCTTCAGGCTGGCCATGCCATCTGGCTGAAGCCTTACTACAATAAAAACATCGATACCTACATGGTTTCCTATGTCATCCCAATCTATGAATATGGTGAGCCGGTTGGCGTTGTGGGCATGGATATTGACTTTGCCTATATTGAGAGCATGATACGGAATATTTCGCTTTACTCTACGGGTTATGCGTTTCTTATGGATGGCAACGAGGTGATTGTCCATCGCGATGTACCGATTTACACGCAGCTGAAGGATTTCAGCACGAAGGGGACACTGGAACTCAGGCAGGTCATGGAGGCAGCCGACATCTCAAAGAATCTTGTCGGCACCTATAGCTATGATGGTGTACTGAAAAAATTCGCGAGTACCAAGCTGCACAATGATATGGAGTTCTTTCTCTGTGTGCCGCAGGCGGAAATCTATGCGGATGCACGGCTGCTCATGCTGAAGCTTGCAGCAACCATCCTTGCTACCATTGCCGTCGTGACCTTCCTGGCCAATCTGCTCATGAACTGGCTTTTGCGCCGTATGAACCGCGATGTGCTCACGAACCTGCCGAACCGCGGCAGATTTTTGCGGTTGTTCGCTTCGCTGCAGCTCAAGGATACGGACTATGTGATGTTCCTGCTGGATATCGATAAATTCAAGTCGGTCAATGATCTGTTTGGACATAGCAGCGGAGATCACGCGCTTTGCCAGATTGCCGATGACCTGCGGGCCGCTGCCGGCAGTGAATGGGTATGCCGCTGGGGCGGCGATGAATTCATCGGCATTCTGCCGAAAGAAGGCGCCGGCAGGCGCCTGGAGCAGCTGCGGCAGGCCGTGGAAAAGCGTGCTGCTGCAGACTATGGCAGGATCACCATCAGCATCGGTGTCTGCCCCATCCATAAGGACTGGAGCTTTGAGCAGATGTTCGAATGCGTGGATGCAGCCCTCTATCAGGCAAAGCAGGCAGGAAGAAACCAGATTGCCGGGGTAAGGGAGTGAGGCTGGCATCAGGAACTGTTTCTGAACCGGAACGTGGTGCCCTGTTTCAGGATGCTTTCGCAGTCCATGCGGAGGCCGTGCCGGCCGGCGATCTGGCTGGCAATGGCGAGGCCAAGACCGGTGCCGTTGGGGTTGGAGGCTGAGGTGCTGCGATGGAAGCGCTCGAAGATGTGCGGCAGCTCATCGGGAGAGATGCCGCAGCCATGATCCTGGATGCTGATCGTCCAGTCTTCTGCTGTATCTGTCTGCAGGCTCACTTCGATGGAGCTGCCGGCAGGAGAGAACTTGACGGCGTTGTCCAGGATGATCAGGAACATCTGCCGGATACGGCCATAGTCTGCGGTAAAGGCAATGGGGGGGAGCTCTTTCGGGAAGTGCAGCCCGATGCCCTTGCTGTCTGCGAGATGGCGT
>CAZTAP010000277.1:0-2681 GCA_964611665.1 uncultured Selenomonadaceae bacterium
TAGGAAAAACACAAAGGAGAATTTTTATGCACACTGAACAACCAGATCTCACACTGCCCGCGAAAACATCGCACTTTTATCAGGCTTTGTTCAAATCGACCTTCCTGATCAGTGCCTTTACGGTTGGCGGCGGCTTTGTCATCATCCCGCTGCTCAAAGCCAAATATGTCGACGAATACGGCTGGCTCAACGATAAGGATGCACTGGACCTTGTTGCCATCGCCCAATCCATGCCGGGTGTTGTAGCCGTCAACGCCTCCATCATCCTGGGCTATCGTATGGCAGGACTTCCCGGAACCCTCGTCGCATTGCTCGCTACGGTACTGCCGCCGCTCATCACACTCTCAGCTATTTCCTATTGCTATGACCTCTTTGCCAGCAATCTGTACATCCAGATGATTCTCAAAGGCATGCAATGCGGTGCAACCGCTCTCATCGTCAACGTAGCCATCGACCTGCTGAAAAAGCAGTGCAAAAAAAAGCTGCTTCTGCCGATTGCGATCATCCTCTTTACCTTCATCGCAAATCTGGTCTTTGACGTCAACATCATGCTGCTCGTACTCATCGACGGCATTCTCGGCCTGCTCTTTCTGCGGGACCGTAAATACAATTAAGGAGGCCGCAGCATGATTTATTTATTGCTTTTCTGGGAATTCGTCAAAGTCGGCATCTTCTGTGTCGGCGGCGGCTATGCATCCATGCCGCTTATCCAGGCCAGCGTCGTCGATACCTATCACTGGCTGAGCATGAGCGAATTCGTTGATATTTTCACCATCTCGCAAATGACACCGGGACCGATCGGCATCAACGCAGCTACCTTCGCCGGCATGAAAGTGGCTGGTCTTGGCGGCGCTGTCGCAGCAACTTTTGGCTTTGTTGCGCCATCGTTGATCCTCGGCATCATTCTTGCCCGGCTCTTCTTCAAATACGGCGATATTGGTCCGATCCGCGGCATCCTGAACGGACTGCGCCCTGCTGTTGTCGCGCTCATCTGTGCCGCAGGCATCAGCTTTATCCTGCTTGCACTCTGGAATACCGAGGCCTGGCCGGAAGACTTCCGACAGATTGATCTGCGCGGACTTCTGATTTTCGTCCTGGCCCTCATCGCTGTACGCCGCAAGCTCGGCGTAATCCGCGTACTCGTCGGCTCCGGTATCCTCGGGCTGCTGCTCGGATTCATCAAATTCTAAAAAGACCATGGTCCTTGCCTCTGCAGATTGCAGAAACAAACGACCATGGTCTTTTTCCTTGTTATTTCAGCTCATAGGCCGGATTATGATAATGCCGGTTCGCAATATGCAGGGCAAGAATAAAGGAATCTGCATTCCACGGCATGGCATCCGCTTTTTCCGACACCTTTTCCCCTCTGACATAAGGGAGCATATATTCAATAGCTCCGGTCAGGCTGATTTCCGGCACTACCTTCACGGCCTTCGGCGGTGCAGCCTCCGCTCCGGCCGGCACATTCGCAGCTGCAGTAGTCTCAAGGACCGGCCTGATGATTTTCATATCATAAAGATTGACACCCAGTTCATCCCCAAGCCGCGCCAGCGTCAAATAGCCGCGCAGTGCAGAGAGGCTGCAGCCCATCGGACAATTCCGGGCAAGTTCCAGCGGCAGACTGCCATCGGTCGCAATCTGCTGATTCATGCGTTTCATTGGCACAGCCTGCAGAACATCCCGGGCAATCCCGTCACGGCCGGCAAAGTGCGCAAAGGCCGCCACCTGTGCATCATACCATACCCCCTGCTGATTGCGGGCACCATCCATCTGCCTGCCCAGAGAGCTCGTACGCAGCCAGTCCGTATAGGCACTAAACCAGGCCTGCAGGGCCGCCCTGCGGCTGGATGTATATGAAGAGGAGTTCTGCAGCATTTCCAGATCATCAAGCACATCCAGTAAAACGACGGTATCCATGATACCAGCCCGCGTGCCGCTGAGACCTTCCGGTATGACTTGTCCATATTCCATACGTGGATTCATGCGTGTCGCCGGTGTGATGAACCAGGCATCAAGGATATCCATCGCGCGCTGCGCAAACTCCTCCTGTCGGCTGATTGCATAGCCTCGTGATAAAGCCCGGAGATTCTCCGCCATAACCCGGATGCGCTTATTATCGTAATGCTCAAGATCATCACGCTCCGGATTGATGCGTCCATCCTCCAGCACATAGGGCACTCCTTCCGGCTGATTGAAATCCGGCCAATAATCCACTGCCATGCTCAAATAATCCCGCTTATCTCCGGACAAAGGCGTCACCTGTTTGTCCGTAAGCAAAGGAATCGGCTGCGCCTCGGCATCCTCAGCTGCACGCAGGATGGCCTGCCGGCTGCTGTAAAAGCTCGAAGTTCCAGTCCGTTCGACGCGGACAAGCTCTGCTCCATCGTTCCACAGATATCCGGCTGCCACCGGCTCCTGCCCCGCCAGGAGTCCTGCCGCAATCCCTGACAATATTAGCACAGCACATTTTTTCAGCATAAAAGACAATCCCTTCTTCAGAGAAATCCATCCCCGCTCATTTTCTTTTTGAAGCATATCACCTTTTACCTGCTGCCGTCAATATTTTACAGCAGGCACATAAAACATTTGACAGTTCCCCCTGATTTTTGGTATACTATTTCATGTTACGGAGAGGTGTCCGAGTGGTTTAAGGAGCTGGTCTTGAAAACCAGTGATATCGC
>CAZTAP010000278.1:0-2681 GCA_964611665.1 uncultured Selenomonadaceae bacterium
TCCTTAGAGGATAAATTGTAAAGACCGGACCTGCAATTATCTTGCCTGAAGAAGCGCATGCTGTGCAATCCAGACAAACTGCACACTGCCCTCTATACCAGTTCAGCCCATCGACGGATGATACAGGCAATAACGGGAGCGCCCCTGCTCCTTCGCCTGATAAAGTGCCAGATCAGCATGATGCAGCAGCAGTTCCAGCCCCTCCGCAGGATTATCGGTCCACGTCATCCCCGCACTTACCGAAAGCTCACAAAAGCTTCTTTGTGAGGAAAAAAACTCTCTGAGGCTGTCTATGAATTCCATGAGCTGTTCCTCCAGGCGTTGTGTATCACAGGGACCAAGAAACGCCGTAACGAACTCATCGCCTCCCATTCTGGCACTAAAGCCTTCCGGAAACATCTGACGCAATGCATCTCCCATCACCATAAGCGCCGCATCCCCTGTCTGATGCCCATGCGTATCATTCACCTGCTTGAAGCGATCCAGATCAAAGCCAATAACCGTAAGTCTCTGCGTACCGCGCTGCCGCTCGACATATTCCTGAAAATAACGACGATTTGCCACTCCGGTAAGTTCATCGGTCCGGGCCAGTTCCAGGATCTGCTCCTGATATTCATATTCCCGAGTCACATCCCTGGCAATGCCAAGCGTGCCAATCAGCGTTCCATCCTCAGCAAAGATCGGCGTTTTATAGGTTTTCAGCCTGCGCAGGCCTTCCGGCCCGATAACCTGCTCATCAAACAAACACGTCTTGCGTTTGCGCATTACTTCTTCTTCCGTTTCCAGACAGACAAACTCCCCTTGTTCATACTGCTCCTTTGTGAGCCCCCAGATATAATAATGTCCACGTCCCTCGATATCTTTTTTTGTTTTTCCGACGATCTTACAAAACGCATCATTGACCTTCAAATGTGCACCTCGCAAATCCTTGTACCAAACAAGGTCCGGCATTGTGTTGATTGTCTGTTCCAGATAGTTCTCGCAAAGCCAATGATCTTTCTCTTCCTTCATCTGCTTTTGAAGCTTCTGAAAATAAAAACGCAATAGCGAAAGCTTCCCGGCTGTACACCAGATATCATCCAACGCCTTAAGTTCAGTTGAAGGAACTGCATGCTGTTCAAAAGCACACAAAATGCAGCGGTTCTCCCTTCCAACAATCCGGCGTATTTCCGAGGCAGAAATCCCACAAGATTCTGTAAATAATACAACCTGTGTGGACTCATTGTCCAGCTCCTGCAGATTGTCAAAATGAGAAAAATGATGGGAAAATCCTGTTAGGGGCGCTATTTTTCGTAAAGCCGCCACAGCTTTTTCACTCAGACCAGACAATCTGAAATGTACATGATATAAATACAAATAGCATCCCATCTTTCCTGCTATATTCAGTACGATAGAGATTGAGTACCCATCGCCTGTTATTTTCCCTGTCTCCACCTGCCACAAGGCAGGGACATCCTTATTCAAAGTACAATAAAGAATATCTCGCCTTTAATTTTATCACGTTTTAGAACTTTTGTCCTCTGTCTATATCATAAATTCTTTTGATACCCGGCATTGCCCTTTAAAAGCCGCGGGCGCTGTGCATTGAAGCCTGGATTGAAGATACTGCGCGATGCATCATATTCCGGAGTCTCAACCGCAAGCAAATCAAGCAGTGTATGGATCATATCATCGGTCATATAAGGGCGGTCTTTTGCCGCACGAATCCGTTCCATCTGTTCAGGATACGCCGCACGGAAGCTCGCCGAAGTCCAGACCAGCATAGGAATCTCCCGCTGATAGCTGCTCGTCTCATCCCCATGGCCTGAAACATTGCGCAGATCATAGACCTCTTCCGCATGGTCTGATACATAGATCACAATGGCATTCTTATCCTCAAAACGCTGCAGAATCTGATCCACAATATAATCATTATAAAGAACTGCATTATCATATTCTGCACGCACCTGACGATGCTCTTCTGTATCTCCCGTCTCATTCTCCGCCTGAAAAACATTGAATTCTGCCGGATAGCGTCGTTTGAAATCCTCGTGTGCTCCCATCAAATGAACCACAAAGAAATTCCGCTCCCCGGATTTTTGCAGAGTCTGATCCAAAAGCGGCAGGACCTGTTCATCATAACGTTCCGTCAGGTCGATCGTATGTGAAGTTTTCATCGTGAACCGGCCTTCATCGCAGCGTTCTGCATACACCCTGCCGATGCTGCCATAAAATCCGGAAGATTCCTGATTGGAAAGCCATGCCGTACGATAACCTGCTTTTTTCACAATATCAAAGATATCCTGGTAATCATACCACTCGCCCGGCGTTTCATTGTTATAAAAGGTAAACAACGTCTTGCACACAGCCATCGTTCCCGCATGCGGGCTGATAACATCGGAAAAAGCCAGCAGTTCTCCAGCCTTCTCTCTTTGGGCAAGCCTTGGCGTGTCCGGTAAAGGATAGCCGTACAACTGCATATGATGCCGGCTGGTTGATTCTCCCAGAATGAAAACGACATACGGGATAGAGCTCTCATTCCTCGTGATCTCTACGGGCTTTTGATCAAAATTATCATAGACTGCCTGTGCCGCACCGATCTCCTTATACGCATCAGGCACGATCTGCGTAATGCGTTCCACGGACAAATATTTCTGATAATCCTCCAGTTTCTGCTCCGGATCCAGCATCGCATCAGCAGT
>CAZTAP010000279.1:0-2665 GCA_964611665.1 uncultured Selenomonadaceae bacterium
CAAATTGTCCGCATATTGACTTTTCCTCCGATCTCGCTTATGATGATAACATATAAGTTAAGTATGAAAAGAGGAATCCACCATGAAAATATCTGCCAAAGGCCGCTATGGCTTAGCTGCCATGGCTTATCTTGCCGCCAATTATGCGGCCGGCACACCGATTACCATCATCAGCATCTCAGAAAAGCTCGGCATCTCGAAAATCTACCTTGAACAGGTCTTCTCTTTATTGAAGCGTGCACAGCTTGTCATCTCCATCAAAGGCTCGCAGGGGGGCTATCAGCTTGCGAAAGCCCCGCGTGATATCTCTGCCTATGATATTCTTTCTGCCATAGAACTTTCTTTGATGGAAAAAACAGCATCTTCTACCACGGGGAAAACGCCTGCGCTGGAACAAGCCTTGCAGTCCGTCGTGTATGATCCGTTGAATCTCAGCATCCAGAAATCACTGCAGGCAGTTTCTCTCAAAAATTTATTGAATGAAGCTGAGCGTCAAAAATCTGCAGAAAGCCTTATGTATTTCATTTAAACGGTCAATTGTTTGATTGGCTTTTTATTTGAATTTTACGAAAAATAGAACCAGTTTCACCCCTGAACCCTTGCTATACCTGGAAAGTAAACCTTTACTGTAAAAAAACGACAGAAAAAGAACTTAACATTTGATAATCCATGTAGTATAATATGCACAGGTTGTGAATAATGTGTTCCTATTCTACTAGTACAACAATTGCTGGGTTTTTCGTTTTTTTGTTTGGAGGTTTTTCTCATGTTTATCAACGACGTTCGTGTTGTAATCGAGAAGGGACCATTCTCTGCTAAAGAAGCTGAATACTATATCAATAAAATCCAACGCCATTCACCGAAATATCGGTTAAAAACGGTTTCCTTTAAGTTGGCAGAACATCATCTGGACCTTCGCTATTCTTTTGAAGGTATTCCTTTTGAGCGGCTCCGCCGGGTTTCTCTTACAACACAAAATGAACGAAAAGTGGTTGGCCGCTAATGGCCGCTACAACAAGAAATCTGCCGCGCAAGTGAAGCATCACTTTGCGGCAGATTTTTTTCTATCTGCTGTAATGAATTATCTCCTGACACGTATAAGTATCAGTGGAGTATATTATAACATCAGGGCCGTCGGTTTATTCTGCCCGCTCTGGGAAAGGAGGAACTCTATGACAGCAAAACACGGTCTCTGCCTGCTGGCCCTGCTCCTGCTCGCAGCCGGACTATGGCACGGCGATGGACTGCTGGTCATGCGCAAGGCATCGATGATCTGTCTGGAGTGCATTGGCATTGGTTAAGCGGCGTATCATACAGCTGATCAGCACGCTGCTGTGCAACCTGAACCTCAAGGGCTTTGCCACAGGACGAATCTATCAGGGACAGCTGAAAACGCTCTGCCTGCCAGGGCTCAACTGCTATTCCTGTCCGGGTGCCATAGGCGCCTGTCCCCTTGGCTCACTGCAGAGCTTCGTAAGCGGTACGGTACCGCGCTTTCCGCTCTATGTTGCGGGCTGGCTGCTCCTGATGGGACTATGGCTGGGCCGCACAGTCTGCGGCTGGCTCTGCCCCTTTGGCTTCATCCAGGAGCTCATCTATCATACTCCGCTGCCCAAGCTCGGCAAATCGCGTACAACACGTCTGCTGAGCCGTCTGAAGCCCGTCTGGGGCATCCTGCTGGTTCTGGTCATCCCGCTTGCACTGTGGACAGTGCAGGGCATCGGTGTGCCGGCCTTTTGTAAATATCTCTGTCCGGCCGGCACACTGGAAGCCTCAATCCCGCTGCTGCTCCTGAACGCTCCGCTCATGAAGGCCGCTGGCTGGCTCACGGTCTGGAAATTCATCGTGCTTGCAGTCTTCCTGCTGCTGATGATGGTCCTCTACCGTCCCTTCTGCCGTTTCCTATGCCCTCTCGGTGCCTGGTATGGCTGTTTCAACCGCCATGCCGCTCTGGGCATCACCGTAGACCGGAACCGCTGCACTGCCTGCGGCCATTGTGCAGCAATCTGCCCGATGGACATCAAAATCGCCGGCGACCAGGAATGTATTTCCTGCGGCAAATGCCAGCACAGCTGTCCTTCAGCGGCAATCTCTTTTCGTCAAATTCACAAAAACAGAAAGGATGAACAACCATGTCAAAAATAGCCCATGCACTGCTTACCCTGTTTCTGGCAGTCCTGCTCACCGCAGGCTGCACCAATGCAGTCTCGGCGGCTCCGGATGCCGCCCTGCAAAGTCTGAGCGGCGAAAGCACTTCGATTGCAGAGCTCAATCAGGGCAAGCCCTTGTATCTGAATTTCTGGGCCTCCTGGTGCGGTCCTTGTGTGAGCGAGCTGCCGGATGTCGATGCACTGGCTCAGGAATACGGCGACCGCATCACCTTCGCAGCCATTTCTGTCGATGACAACACCGCAGACGCGCGCGCCTATATCGAACGTGCCGGCCTTACGCTCAAGGTATACACGGGCGATATCAACACGCTGAACAGCGGCTACGACCTCTCAGCAATTCCTGTATCCGTATTGATCGATCCGAACGGAAATATCCTCGCCAGGCACGTCGGCAGCATGAGCCGGTCCGAGCTCGAAGAATTCCTGCAGCCAGCGCTTTAAATCGAGTAGGAGGAATTTCTGAATAGAAATTCCGACCTCTCACACCACCGTGC
>CAZTAP010000280.1:0-2658 GCA_964611665.1 uncultured Selenomonadaceae bacterium
AAGGGGGGATTTTCATGCAGAAAGGCAAGGTCATGAAATCAGCAGCCATGCTGGCGGCCGCAGTACTTCTTGTTTTTGGTACGGTGTCCGCAGAGACTGCGGCAGCGGCGGAGGAGTCTGTGCCAACGGAGAAAATCCAGGAAATTGGCATGCCGAATCCCATTGTTTCCTATGATACGATTGCTGAGATGGAAATCGTGTTGGGATTTACGCCGCTTACGCTTCCGGCATCTTCAGGCTATGTGTGCACGAATATGTCGATTGTCAGTGGAGTCACGGCAAATATGGAGTATACAGCAAAGGGCAGGCTGCAGGATGAAGGCAGCAGCCTTACCGTGCGCTCGGCAGAGCTTGCCAAGGTTGATGATTTGAAGGGGGATATCAGCGGCGTTTACGGTGCGAAATGGGAAAAGAAACAGGCCGGACAGAGTGTTGTCTATATTGCCAAGCTCGCGGATGATTCTTTTGCGGCACGCTGGGTCAATGAACGGTATGCTTTTTCTTTTGTGGGCCATAAGATCAGTCAGGATAAATTTTTGTCGTTCTTGCGGGATTTCCTGGTACCACAGACAGAAAGGGATTTCGTGGAATAACACAAATCTATTGTTTTTGGCAGTCAGATGGTGTATGATAATCTTCGACGGCATGCATAAGCGATGCAGCCGTACAGCAAGTGAAGGTATTTCAACAAATCTAGCCTATATCCAGAAGGAATGGGACTGCCACAGGAAAGAAGCTTAAGGGTGCGTGCACCCTTTGTTCGGGCATCCCGTTTGGGGTGCCTTTTTTGATGCAATTTATGGAGTTTAGAGAAGAAGGGGAAAGACATGACAAACGAAGCAAAATACAAGCAGGTTTGCAAAGAAGCAAAGGCGACAGGCTTTGCACTGCTTGCACTCATCGTATTCTGGCTGCTTGCCGGCTTTGGCGCGGCGCAGCTCGATATCCGGGTATTTCATCTGCCGCTTTGGGCAGTTACCTCGTCCATTGGGACCTGGATGGTCGCGATTCTGCTGGTAAAGTTCCTGACGAGTTTTGTGTTCAAGGATATGAGTCTGGAGGATGATGAGAAGCATGGGTAATTTAGAGGCACTTTTGCCGCTTTTGGCATTTATGGGCGTGATGATGCTCATCAGTCTTTTTGTACGCTATGAACAGCAGCGGGCTGGTCTTATGCAGAATTTCGTGCAGCAGTATTTTATTGGCAATCATGATCTCGGTGGCTTCGTGCTTGCGATGACGACGGTTGCGACGTACAGCTCGGTGAGCTCTTTCGTAGGCGGGCCGGGTATGGCCTGGCAGATCGGTTTTGGCTGGATTTATATGGCAGTTGTACAGGTTACGGCAATTTTTCTTGTTCTGGGTATTTTCGGCAAACGCGTGGCACTGCTTTCGCGCAAGTTCAATGCAGTGACTGTGGTGGATATCATCCGTGAACGTTTCCAGTCTGATTTGCTTGCGAATATGTCTGCTTTCATCATCGTACTCTTTTTCTGCGGTACGATGACAGCGCAGTTCGTAGGCGGTGCGAAGCTTTTTGAGACGGTTACGGGCTATAGCTATATGACGGGGCTTATCCTGTTCGGTGCAGCAGTCGTTGTCTATACGACCATCGGCGGCTTCCGTGCGGTGGCGCTGACGGATACGCTTTGTGCGGTCATGATGATGGTCGGCATCGTTCTGCTTCTTTATTATGTACTGCAGGCAGGCGGCGGCTATGATGCCATCATGACGAATATTGAGACAAACCATCCGGAGATGCTGGAGCCGTTCTCTGCCGGGCATATGCCCTGGGGGCTGTATCTTACGCAGTGGATTCTCGTGGGCATTTGTACGATTGCCCTGCCGCAGTCCGTTGTGCGCGGCATCAGCTATAAGGATACGAAGAGCCTGCATCGTGCAATGCTCATCGGCACGGTGGTCATCGGCTTCATGAATATCGGCGTGAACTTCACAGGTATCCTCGCACATGGTGTGCTGACCGGAGACCTTGCCGGCTATGGCGGTGTGGACTATATCATACCGAAGACCATCGTGACGGCAATGCCGCCGATGCTTGTAGGCGTTGCAATCATCGGCCCGCTTGCTGCTTCGATTTCTACGATTTCCGGCCTTTTGATCGTGGCGTCATCTGCAATCATCAAGGATGTCTATATGCATACAAAGGCGAAGCAGGGGATTGAGGTATCCGCAAAGAAACTGCGCCTGCTGAGCATGATTGCCACTGCGGTCATTGGCGGTATTGTATTTTTCATCGCGCTGGTACCGCCAAGCCTGATCTGGATCATCAACATGTTTGCATTCGGCGGTCTGGAGACGGCCTTCTTCTGGACGCTTGTGCTGGGGCTCTTCTGGCGTAAAGCCAATAAGCTCGGAGCACTGCTGTCGATGGGCGGAGGCACGCTGATTTACTGTATCACGCAGTACAGCGGCATCAAATTCCTTGGGCTGCATCAGATTACTATCGGCATTACCTGTTCACTCGTACTCTTCATCATCGGCGCATTCGTGGGCCAGGCCGAGGACGAGAGCGTATTGGAGAAATTCTTCCCGAAAAGCAGAAAAGCGGAGCCGGCAGAACGTTCGGTGCAGGCTGAACTGGCACGGGATGAATGATCGATTGAAATAGAATATGGATGAGCTCCCCATTTCCTGAAA
>CAZTAP010000281.1:0-2648 GCA_964611665.1 uncultured Selenomonadaceae bacterium
GCCAAGCCGATCGATACGGAAAAAATGGCAGAGGTATTTGAAAATCTGGGATTGGTGGAAAAATAGACATGAAAAAGATTTGTATGATTGCAACGGGCGGTACAATCGCCTCAGAAGCCGGCATAAATGGACTGCGGCCCGCGCTTACGGGAGAGAATCTGCTGCGCCTTGTGCCGCAGCTGGGAAACCTTGCTTCTATCGATTGCAGGGAAATCCTGCAGCTTGACAGTAGCAACCTGCTGCCGAAGCATTGGCAGCTCATGGCGCGCACGGTGGCAGAGGCGTATGAAGCGTATGATGGCTTTGTGATCACGCATGGCACGGATACCATGGCCTATTCGGCAGCAGCCTTGTATTATATGTTGAAAAACATTCATAAGCCGGTAGTATTTACGGGGTCCCAGCTGCCAATCGAACATCCGGCTACGGATGCGAAACGGAATCTTTTTGCGGCCTTTCAGGCAGCGGCCAGCGGGCGCGGCGGTGTTTATCTGGCCTTTGATACGCATCTGATTTGGGGAAACGCAGTCAAGAAAATGTATACGGAAGAATTTGAGGCTTTTTTGAGCATAAATCGCGAAGATGCGGCTTATTTTGATGGGCGCAGGCTGATCTGGAACGAGGCTCCGGAAAGCAGCGGAGAATTTGTCCTGCAGGATCAGCTCGATGAGCGGGTTGGTGTGCTGAAGCTTATTCCTGGCTTGGATCCGGAACTGCTGCAGTATATGGCAGATCTCGGCTATCATGCGATCATCCTTGAGGGGTATGGCGCAGGCGGTGTACCGACGGAGGCTTCTGCGAAGAATTTCCTGCCGGCCATGGATTATGCGGTAAAAAAGGGCTGTCTGATCGTCTGTGCTACCCAGTGCATTTATAACGGCGTCCATCTCGACCGCTATGAGATGGGAGTGCTGGCGGCACGGCATGGCGCGATTTCCGGTGGTGATCTGCCTTTTGAGGCGCTTACGGCAAGGCTCATGGTGCTTTTGGCGCAAACGCGTGAGCAGGAAGAGGTGCGCCGGATCATTGAGGGCTAAACGTCGCGTAAGAAAGTTCGGTCCTCTGAATAATCTTCAGCGTGTGCTTTCTTGTAAGCCATTTTATTTTGATACATTTTTTCATCGGCCTGGTTCATGAGCTCCTGGATATCGAGCGGATGAAATAAATCGTTTTTGCAGACGCCCCAGGATGCAGAAAGCTGGAATGGCTGCTTGTTTGATGCATTAAAGGCATCGATTTCCAGGATGAGGTCCTCAATCAAGTGACCGACAGGATGGTGCTGCTCGTGTGCAATGACAGCGATGAATTCATCCCCGCCCATACGGAAGCAGCGTCCTGCCTGGGCAAAGACTTTATGCAGGATATTGGCAAAGGTGATGATGAACTGATCCCCCAGTTCATGTCCCAGGAGGTCATTGACTTTTTTCAAACCATTGAGGTCGAAGAAGCATAGGGCATAATCTTGATTTTTCTGGATAGTTGAAAAATATTGGAAGCATGCGGTACGATTGGACAGCTTAGTAAGCTGGTCTGTATAAGCGAGTTTTTCCAGCATATCATGCTCTTTTCGTATCAGGACGTAATTCATAATGCGAAGCACATAGTGCATCATCATGGTTACAATAAAAACCAGCATGCCGATGGCGGAAAGGTTGCAAAAGAGCGTACGGATATGTGTGCCAAAATATTTATCCATATTGTAGATGACCAGTTCAAAACAAAGTGTCAGGATGAAAAAAAGCATACCATAACGAAGAATCAGGTCGGCGTCAGAGTGGTGGTGCTTTGCAGAAAGGTCCAGGATGATGGTCATAAGGATACCTGCGGTGAGCCAAATATGCTGCATTTGCAGGAATTTTACATAATGATAATTTTCTGTAAGAAAATTTAAGCAGGTTGCGCCAGCGAAGAGAATGCCGGCTCCCAGAGCAAGACCACCAAGAATTCGTTTATGTATGCCAGGAAGCTCTTTTTTGTAAAGGTAAGCAAAGAAAAGAGGCGGGAAGAGGAAAAGACCGACATATTCTGCATTGTTATTGAAGCTCCAGCGGATAGAAATAAGGTTCAGAAAGCCGTGATAGCCAAGAAACCATAAGGAAAATGCTATACAAAAGCTGCAGATCAGCATACCTTCGTAGATGATCGGACGCTTTTTTACGAAAAGCAGAAAGATGAAGCCAAGGGTACAGAAAATCAGCAGTGTGCTGAAAATCATGTATCCCGCAGTACCGCTCAGCAGAAAATAGCGCAGACTGTTGATTTTTTCCATGACATAGACATCGTGGATACTGGAGTAAGCGGTATCCTCCTGTACTTTGCAGACAAGGCGCAGTTCCTTGCCCCAGGCTTCTTCCGGAATCGGAACGCGCGCGTATACGCTGCCAATCTGTTCGCCCTTTATTGCAGGTTCGAGACCGTAACGATAGAGAATTTGTTTTTGGTAGTATAGATTCATGATGCTGTTATTTACATGGAAACAAAGAGCTGAGTCACGCATATACAGCTTTGTTGGCAGATGGATAACAGCTGTGACTTCATCGCCTTTATGTACGATGGAAAAGTCATTGCCTGGATAGTCGGTTATACTGCCATCGGGATGTTTTATGCTGACCTGGATATAGGAATCGAGATTTCGATAGCTGTCCTGT
>CAZTAP010000282.1:0-2582 GCA_964611665.1 uncultured Selenomonadaceae bacterium
ACCCGGGACACCCTGATTAAAAGTCAGGTGCTCTACCAACTGAGCTAGTGAACCAAAGTGAGAAAAAGATATCTTAGTCCATAAAAACTACGTCTGTTATTTCGTCACTCACAAGATAATATTATACGGATTTCTTCTCCTCTTGTCAATTGCTTTTCGAAAGAAAAAAAACTTCATATATTCTGCTTATTGCCAAAAAAGCCTGCAGCATTCTAAAAAAAGAATCCTGCAGGCTTCATTTTCCTATTGATTACTTGAAGTTTTCGACAAACTTGCTGAGCTCTTCAGCTGCTTTCGTAACTCTGGACAAATGCGCTGTGATTTCCTGCGTCGAAGCAGCCTGCTCCTCACTGATTGCGCCCGTAGTCTCGATCGACTTGGAGATTTCTGCTACTGCCTTGTTCATTTCCGTCAGCGTCGCCTGAATCTTTTCTGTAGCTGTACGTGACTGCTCGGCCATCTTGCGTACTTCCTCAGCAACAACAGCAAAGCCCCGGCCCTGTTCACCAGCACGAGCAGCCTCAATAGCCGCATTAAGTCCGAGCAGGTTCGTCTGACCAGCAATGTTGTTGATAAAATCGATGACCTTTACGGTCTCAGCGTTCCGTTCTTTCAAAGCAGCTGCCTGAGCAACTGATTCCTGACCTGCTTTGGCAAGCTCGCCAGCACTCTGGGCAACCTGCTCTACTGCCTGATAAACCGTCTGCGTCGAAGCAGCGATTTCTTCAATAGAAGCTACGAGATTCTGATTATTTTCCATATCAACGCCCGTGCTGAGCGTCCCGATCACCTCGCCATTTACTCCATGAATCGGCGTAAAAATCGTCTTGATTGGAACACCATAAACACTTGCATCCTGGTCATCAAACGTATCACGATTGCCATTCATGCATTCCTGGATGGTAGGGATGCCCTGAATCGGTTTTCCTGCCGGAAGATCAATATCCAGTTTGGTTCCGCGTGCATAGCCTATGTACTCCTTGGTATTGGTAAGCCCAATCACAACATCCTCGCGAACGACATGATTGATGTACGGGATAACCACCTTAAATGCATTGAGAATATCCTCGTTAGTTTTAATGCTCTCTGGTAATGCCATAAATCCTTCCTCCTTAAAATACCTTCAAAAAACAAATGTCATTATTTAAACGCTTCAGCAAAATGACTTAAATTTTCTGCTGCTTTTTTTACGCGTGACAAATGAGCTGTAATTTCTTCCGTGGATGCTGCCTGTTCTTCACTAATTGAGCCTGTCGTTTCTATTGACTTTGAAATATCCGCTACGGCCCGATTCATCTCTGTAAGAGTAGATTGTATTCTTTCTGTAGCCTCGCGCGACTGCTCTGCAAGTTTGCGCACCTCCTCAGCAACCACAGCAAACCCACGTCCCTGCTCCCCGGCTCTGGCAGCCTCAATAGCTGCATTAAGCCCCAGAAGATTCGTCTGTCCTGCAATACTGTTGATAAAATCAATGACCTTTATGGTGTCCGCATTCTTTTCTTTCAGAACACGTGCCTGCTCGACCGATCCTTGCCCAGCCTTCGCAAGTTCCGCAGCACTCTGTGCTACCTGTTCTACCGCCTGATATACATTTTCCGTAGAAGCCGAAATCTCATCGATTGCCTTAGCAAGCTTCAAACTGGAATCTACATCAATAGCCGTGACAAGTGCACCAATAATCTCTCCATTTATGCCATGGATTGGCACATTCAAGACCCGTATATCGATTCCATAGACATCAGCGGGCACCTCATGAAACATAGGTGTACCAGCCTGGATACATTTCTGAATACCTGCTGAAATTCGATCGCCTGCCGCCATTTTGACATCTACATGATGGCCTGGTACATACACAAGAAACTTTTCTGTGTCCGTAACAGCAACGGCCATATCTTCACGTATCACATGATTCAGATAAGGGGCTGTGAGACAAAAAGTATCTAATACATCCTTATTGGTTTTGATGTTCTCAGGAAAATTCATTTAAATCCATCTCCTTATGCTCTGCCGATACATCTTAAAGATTATTCTTCGACAGAAAAGAGCAAAAACCTTCTTGCTATCAAAATATCACAAATTTTTCTACTTTTTCTAAAATATATTTACCAGCGTTGACAAATTACAGTTTAGCGGGGGTTGCATGCTAAGAAAATTTACGGCCGGGCAATTGGCGGGAACAATTTTTTTGCTTCCAATAAAGAACCATATGGTACGCCGAGCTTTAAAGCTGCAACGGACATGCCGACCGTTAACAATCAACGAGCCTTACCGTCAGGCTTGCGGGATGGCCCTCGAGAAGTATTTCCAGCAAAAAAATTGTCCCCGCCAATCGCCGCTGCAAAGATGAAGAGCCTCTCGAAGGTTTTTGTTTTTGAGCAATTACCGTTTAGCGGGGAGAATATTTTCTAGAGTTTATCGAATTAACAATAAGATAGGAACATATGTCCTCCCTTGAAAAGGGAGGGGAACCGCTTGCGGTGGAGGGTTTGACGTAGTTGCTAACTGTTGAAAGCCTGGCAATAGAAGCATTGTTCGCCAAACCCACCACCATGCTGCGCATGGGCCTCCTCGCTTCGCTCAAG
>CAZTAP010000283.1:0-2578 GCA_964611665.1 uncultured Selenomonadaceae bacterium
CAATTGCCCGGCCGTAAATTTTCTTAGCACGCAACTCCCCGCCAAACTGTAATTTGTAGATAAAAAAGGACCGTTTCCAGACTATGTCTTATAGGAAAAAGAATTGTGCCTGATGCGGCACATCATTACAGGGAGGAATCAGAATGAACAAGAAAAAAATTTTAACGGCGGCAATCTCACTTGCTTTGACGACGGGAACGATGCTGCCGGTACAGGCACAGTCAACGGAAATTTTTTCGAGCAGCGGGAAGGATATGTTCGAGCTGACCTTTTTTGATTCGGGAGAGGGGAATGCGAATCTTGGCCTCATTGCCAGTGATTATACGCTGACTTCGGGGTTAAAGCAGGCAGTAAATGGGGGAGTTTCTTATTGGAGTGATATTCTGGCCGCTGGTTCGAAAAACAGCGTGCCCGTGCAGATCTTTGTGCGGGGAATGGCTCAAGCAGGAGGACGTGTCAATCAAAATGCTTTTGCAGCGCAAGTAACTGGCCTGGATAATAAAAGCACTGCGGTGCCCTATTGGAATCAGGCGATACAGCAGGGGTTGTCTTTGCTGCATATCGATCCGACAAATTCCACGCAGGATATCAGCAAGGGCTTTATTGGAATAGCGGGTATAGAAATAGGCCAGTATTTGGGCGATGACCGCGCGGATGCAGACTATGGATGGACGAGCGATCCGTACACGGTACTGCCGACGAATGATCAGACGGCAGATCTGACGGCGACGCTGCGTCATGAAATCGGGCATGCGTTGGGCATATTGCGGAGCATCGATGCTTCTGCTGATTCGCCGCAGGATGATTATGGCAATAAGCTGGCCAGTTTTTTTACCAATCCTGAAGAGATCAATCCCTGGTCACAGCATCTGGTGGATCAGAACGGCAATCATGCGCGGGCTGGTATGCCGATGGTGACGTCGGACTATTTTGCGAAACTGCAGGCGCAGGATGCATCCATTAAGGCAAGCGACTATTTTATTATCGATAATCTTGAGACGTCAGCACCGCATGCGTCTGCAGCCAGTGCCGGTCAGGCGTATTTTATTGGCAGTCATGTGAGTGAGGTACTTGATGGGAAAACCTTTTCGGGGATGGATGGCTTGCCGGTTATTGCCTGGGAAAACAACAAACCTTCCCTCGGACATTTGACGACCTCTACCTTGATGAGCCATGCATTTTATAGGAATTATACAACGTTCACGGAGGCCGAACTGGCGATTCTGCAGGATATAGGCTATGCTTTTGACCGGCGAAAGTATTTTGGCTATTCCGTCTACAAGGATGGGGCATCCATGGTGAATACGCATGGCTATGGTGAACGAAATGCGGCGGGTACGGATTATGTGGCAAACAGCTATAGTACGGTTCCGCTGGGCATAGGGCTGCATGTCTATGGCTCGAAGAATCAGATTACCCAGGCGGCTGACCTGCTGACCGCAGGTGATGGAGCGGTCGGCATGCGCATCGATGGTACGGAGAATACGATTACTGTGCCATCGGGTGTGAAGGTGCGTGCGGATGGCCTGCGCGGCATCGGCGTGCTGATTTCTTATGGCAGGAATCAGACGTTGGATCAGCAGGGTACGATTACGGCCAATGGCACGGGCGGCAACGCAGTGCAGTTTGATTTTGGCTCGGATGTGCTGGGGGCAGGAACCGGACAAGAGGAGTATCGGGGCTCGTATATCCGTTATTGGGAGGGATTCAGTTCTGTTGCGGGACACCTTACGGCAGCTGAAAATTTAACCTTTGCAGCGCAAAGCTTAAACTATCCTGCTGTGCCGGAGCTTGAGGGACCACTGGTAACGAACTATAACCTCCGCGGCGCGCTGTCCGGCGCGTCGCATGCGATCTATATCGGCAAAAATGCTTTTGTGCAGAACATCAATGTCCTGCCTGGCGCGAGCATTGCCGGCGATATTACCTCGGACTGGAAAAAGTTCACCGCCTATGGCGGCTATGATGGCGTTGTGGGGGATAAGTCGGACGCGCTGAAAATCCGCTATAACAACAAGCTGTACGACTACAGCGCGTATATCCCGGACCTGGTCACGCAGCTGAATTTCGCTGCGGATATTGCCTACAGCGGCAATATCACGGGCGATGACAATCTGAAGCTGAACGTTACGGGCGGCACGCTGAACTACAGCGGCACAGCGAACGTGGTGAATGTGAACGTGGCATCGGGTGCCGCGCTTGCGGGCGGTACGTATACGGTAAATGATATGACGGGCAAAATGGCCGCGGGCTTTTCGGATACGACAACCGGGCAGTTCATCAACCATGGTACAATCATGCCGGGTGCGGAGAATATGACGATCAACGGCAGTCTCGTGAGCGACGGCAGCATCGGTCTGGTGAGTGCGGATGCGCAGACAGCAAAGCAGATCGTTGTGAGCGGCACGGCGGATATTACAGGCTCGAAGCTTGCTGCGGTGGAGGGCAGTTCCTGTCTGCCAGGCAAAAGCTATACCTTCCTGCGGGCAGAAAATATCACCGGCAGTCTGGCCAATACGGCGGGCAGTGCTTTTTCCGGGCTTCTTTCGCTGAAGAACCTGGAGAGCTCCGGCACGAC
>CAZTAP010000284.1:0-2571 GCA_964611665.1 uncultured Selenomonadaceae bacterium
GGCTCGTCATCTTTTGCTTCCCGCAGCTGCAGGATCCACGTGTTGTCGTCATGCTGGGGATTTTGCTCGGCACCTATTGGGCCGTTGCATCGAATCTTACCGTTGAGCCGTGCCAGAAGCTTACCGAAGGCGGCGGCTTTGCCACCGGTCATCAGCAGATGTTTGGTATTTTCTTTGTATCAAAGATTGCAAAGCATCTGGGAGATCCAAAAAAATCTTTGGAGAATCTGAAGCTTCCTGGCTTCCTGTCCATCTTCAATGAAAATGTTGTAGCAACCGGTATCCTCATGTTTATCTTCTTCGGTGCAATCATCACGATTCTTGGTCCTGATCTCATGCACAACATCGATAAGGGCTTTGGCAAGAATCAGAACTTCGGTTTCTATATCCTTGAGAAATCCCTGAACTTCGCGGTTTATCTCACCATCCTGCAGCTCGGTGTGCGCATGTTCGTATCAGAGCTTACGAATTCCTTCCAGGGAATTTCCAATAAGATCCTGCCAGGCTCGATGCCGGCGGTTGACTGCGCAGCTACGTATGGCTTCGGCCATCCGAATGCAGTGACTTTCGGCTTCCTGTTCGGTGCTTTTGGCCAGTTCATTGCCATCATGGGACTCATCGTGTTCCAGAGCCCGATTCTCATCATCAGCGGATTCGTACCGCTCTTCTTCGATAATGCAACCTTTGCCGTATTTGCGAATCGCCTGGGCGGTATCCGCGCAGCAGCCATCATCCCGTTCTTCAGCGGCATGATTCAGGTGCTTGGCGGCGGCTTTGCAGCCTACTATTTTACAACAGGAAACTTTGGCGGCTGGCATGGAAATTTTGACTGGGATACGCTCTGGCCGTGCATCGGTGTCATCATGAATAATTTCCAGTACATTGGCGTAGCTGTTGTTGTTGTGTGCCTGCTGCTTATTCCGCAGATCCTTTACCAGCGGAATAAGGATACGTACTTCCTCATTGCAGAGGACTATGAAAAGTATAAGGAAATCGAAGCACAGAAGCAGGGTGTGCCGGTAGAAGAGGTTGTCATCGATTAACGTGTTTACAGGAAGACCGGAAGCGCATACTTCTTGGTCTTCCCTCTAAAATATGGTATTCTATTTCTAGTAGAGTGCTTTCAATTTTCAAAACAAATTAGGAGTGATCGATATGTTAAAGGTTATCGCAGCATGTGGCAGTGGAATGGGTTCTTCTCAGCTGATCAAGATGAAGCTCGAGAAAGTGTTCAAGAATCTTGGCATCGAGGCCAGCATCTATCATACGAACGTCGGCGATGCAAAATCCCAGGCCAGCAATTATGATGTGGTGGTATGTTCAGAGTCTTTGGTTGGGACCTTCAGCGGTGTAAATGCCAAGGTGAAGGTTATCGGTCTTAAGAACCTGTTATCTGAGAAAGAAATTACGGAAAAAGTAACGGAAAAAATTGTGAATGCCTGATGCGATGGAGCTGCTGCGAAATGATGCAGCAGCTCCATTCAATTCCTGTATCACTCTTTAAAACAGAAAATTTTGAAAATAAAGGGGCGTCTGCTATGCTGGAAGAGTTGAAACAAAAAGTTTATGAGGCGAATATGCTTCTGCCGAAATATGGATTGATTACATTTACCTGGGGCAATGTTTCAGGGATTGACCGGGAAAAGGGATTGTTTGTCATCAAGCCTTCGGGGGTAGATTATGACAAGATGCGTGCAGAGGATATGGTGGTTGTCGATTTGGCAGGCAACAAGGTGGAGGGCGAGCTCAATCCATCGTCTGATACAGAGACGCATCGCGTATTGTATCAAAACTTTCCTCATATCGGCGGTGTCGTGCATACTCATTCGCGCTGGGCAACGACCTTTGCACAGGCAGGACAGGGCGTGCGGGCTTACGGTACGACACAGGCAGATTATTTCTATGGGGAGATTCCCTGCACGCGCGATATGACGGCTGAGGAAATCCAGGGAGCTTATGAATACAATACCGGCGTTGTCATTGCTGAGCGCTTCAAAGAGCTTGAAGCAGATCATGTGCCGGCAGTGCTGGTAAAAAATCATGGCCCGTTCTGCTGGGGGACAGACCCTTTCAATGCCGTGCACAATGCCGTTGTACTTGAGGAAGTGGCGATGATGGCCTTCCATACGCAGATGCTTACAGGAGATCGTGATCCGATGCCGCAGGTGCTTTTGGATAAGCATTTCCTGCGCAAGCATGGCCCGAATGCTTATTATGGACAGGCGAAGAAATAAGGAGGCATGGTGATGAAGAAATACTTGTTGGGACTTTATGAGAAATCCATGCCGGGTACGCTTTCCTGGACGGAAAAGCTGCTGGCTGCCAAAAGAGCTGGCTTTGACTATGTAGAGATGAGCATTGATGAAACCGAGGCGAAGCTCGCACGCCTGGAAATGCGTGCAGAGGAACTCACAGAGCTTCGTGCAGCGATGCTGAGTACAGGGCTGCCTATTCGTTCGATTTGCCTGAGCGGTCATCGGAAATTCCCGCTTGGCTGTCCGGATCCTGACAAACAGAAGCGCAGTCTGGAGATCATGGAAAAGGCCATTGCACTTGCTGCAGCACTTGGTG
>CAZTAP010000285.1:0-1139 GCA_964611665.1 uncultured Selenomonadaceae bacterium
TCCGGCACAATGACCCTTCCATTCAGAATCGCCTTCATAAATATTCCTCCATAAGTTCCTCAATCGCGCGGAGCGCTCTGCAAAAAATAATAAAGTGCTCCGAGCATACCCGCATCATTCTTCAGACTGGCAAACTCCAGCCGCGTATGCTCCAGCACACTGGGCAGCATACGCTCCTGCAGCTCCAGCATCAGGCGCGGTTTCAGATAGGCCTCCTGTGCCATGATGCCGCCGCCAACGACCACGACCTCAGGATTCAGCACATAGCAGACATTGCAGATTCCCTTGGCGAGCGACGTCAGCATATGCGCAATCGCATTCACTGCATCCGCATCTCCTGCTCTGGCCCAGTCGAAAACCATTTTCCCGTCAACCTCACTGACCGGCGTATGATGGCTTTCCGCCGCCTCTTCAACCATATGTCTGGTAGAAGCAAGATCCTCAAGGGTTCCGGGGCCGCCGACCTGCATATAGCCGATTTCACCCGCACTGCAGCCGCTGCCATGCCATACTCTGCCATCCAGCAGCACACAGCCGCCAATGCCCGTACCAACGGTAATGCAGAACGCCGATTTCGTTCCCTGCGCTGCCCCGAGCCAGAACTCCCCAAGTCCGGCACAGTTCACATCATTTTCTACCGTACAGGGCAGCTCACAGGAGCGCTCCACAAGCTCCCTGAGCCTTGTCCCCGTATAACCGGGGATACTCTCTCCTGCATAGATGATCCTGCCCTCTTTCGGATCAACGATTCCAGCCGTAGAAATAGCAACCCCGGCCACCTCATGGAGCTCACGATAGCCATCCACAATCGAAAGGATTTTTTCCTGGATTCCTTCTGCCCCCTTTTCCCTGGCCTCTGTATCCATCGAACTTTTCACGGTAAAGGTTCCCTGTTCATCTGCCAGACCATATTTGATGGAGGTACCGCCTATATCAATACATACATACTGCTTCATTCTCTTCATTCCCCCTAAGATAATTTCCCCTTCATCATACCGCCCGGCATAAAGAATGTCAAAATCCGCAGCAGAACTTCCTTACTTCACCTTAATGATAAGTACGCGATCCGGCTGATCAAGATTCTTTGTGATTCCCTTCACCTTGCTGTCCATATTGGTAAGGACAAGCATCGTCGTCAA
>CAZTAP010000285.1:1239-2558 GCA_964611665.1 uncultured Selenomonadaceae bacterium
GTGATATCCATGATACGTCCAACTGCAGGGGTTCCCGCAATAACCTCTTTTTTCCCAAAACCAAACATATTCCCACCACTTTCCGGCTTTTGCCTAAACTCAGAGGTGCTGCTATGCAGCACCTCATGTATTCATTTCTGTTTTACAAGCTCATTCATTTCATTGGCAATAAATTCTGCCTGTGTCCCGATGATGACCTGAACCGCACTTCCTTTTTTAATGACACCCTTGGCGCCCAGTGCCTTCAGCGCATCATCTTCTATCTTGCTGACATCTGCCACCTTCAGACGAAGACGCGTAATGCAGGACGATACTTCCATAAGGTTTTCTGCGCCGCCAAGCTTCGCCAAAAGATTTTTCGTGAGCTCGCTCT
The DNA here is from genome assembly GCA_964611665.1 of uncultured Selenomonadaceae bacterium. Taxonomy (GTDB): domain Bacteria; phylum Bacillota; class Negativicutes; order Selenomonadales; family Selenomonadaceae; genus CAZTAP01. The sequence goes on from CAZTAP010000285.1 coordinate 1,613, forward strand.
TATCCCCCTGCGCGATTTCTACAGTCTCCTCATCATAGCGTCCAATCGTCGGAATATCGAAATGACGGATTGCCCAGCTGAAGATCACATAGTATACAACCGCGAAGACAAGACCGATTGGAATGATCATCGCTGGTTTTGTCGCCAGTCCCCAGTTCAGCACATAATCGATGAAGCCTGCAGAAAATCCAAAGCCATGCAGGATACCAAAGGAATATGCCACCGACAAAGCCAGTCCGGTAAGGACTGCATGCACAGCATAAAGCGCCGGTGCAAGGAACATAAACATAAACTCGATTGGCTCAGTAATACCCGTAAGGAAGGCCGTGAATGCTACAGAAGCCAATGCGCCGCCAACTTTCGAGCGGTTTTCCGGTTTGGCCGCACGATACATGGCAAGTGCGACTGCCGGCATACCAAACATCATCATGATGTAGAATCCGCCCATGAACATACCTGCATGCGGGTCGCCTGCGAAGAAACGATTCAGATCACCTGTAGCTACGACACCGGCCGGCGTCGTATACTCGCCAAATACAAACCAGATAAAGCTGTTCAGTATATGATGCAGGCCGATTGGGATAAGCATACGGTTCAGCACACCATAGACAAACGTTCCGACAACACCGGCACCGATGATCCATTCACCAACCGCATGGATGGCAGCCTGGCACGGTCCCCAGATGACGCCGAAAATCGCTGCGAGAACGATTGACGTAACAGCCGTTGCAATCGGTACGAACCTCCGGCCAGAGAAAAATCCCAGGAATTCAGGCAGCTTGACCGCATGGAAGCGGTTGTAAAGACAGCCCGCTTCAATACCGCTGATAATACCTGCCAGCACACTCATATTGAGATCCTTGTCGATGGCCTTGAGGCCTGCCGTCAGGATCAGATAGCCGATACCGCCGGCCAGACCTGCCGCACCATTATTGTCCTTTGCAAG
>CAZTAP010000286.1:0-2548 GCA_964611665.1 uncultured Selenomonadaceae bacterium
CAGCTGTTGATTTACTTTGTGGCTTTTGGCGGTGCTCTTGAGAAAATCTGCTGCTTCATCAGCTGTCAGCGTAAGCTCTACAATCTTTTTGATGCCGGTTTTCCCGAGGACTACCGGAACTGCAGCACAGACATCTTTTTCCTGATATTCGCCGTTCAGATATGTGATGCAGGAGATGATTCGTCCGCTATCCAAAGCGATAGCCTCAGCCATCGCAGCAATCGAGGTGCCGGGAGCATACCAGGCAGAGGTGCCAAGAAGCTTGGTCAATGTTCCCCCACCTAATTTTGTATCTTCTACAATTTTGCTAAGCTGTTCTTTGTTCAAAAGCTCAGTTACGGGCCGGCCCTGGCAGGAAGCAAGGCGGACAAGCGGAACCATGAGATCACCATGAACGCCGATGACCATACCATTTACATCGTTTGGATTGCAGGACAGCGCCTGGCTCAGGAAATAAATGAAACGACTGCTGTCCAGAAGGCCGCTCATGCCGATGATCCGATTGCGGGGGAGTCCACTGTCCTTTATCGCCAGATAAGTCAGGGTGTCCGCCGGATTCGAGACAATGATAAAAATAGCTTCCGGTGAATATTGCAGGCAGCTGTCCATGACATCTTTGACAATACGTGCATTCTTGCCAACGAGTTCCTCACGGGTCATCCCTGGTCGACGGGCCAGTCCGGAGGTAATGATGACAATCGAGGAATCGGCGGTTTGTGTATAGTCACCAGTGATTCCTGTGATGCGGGTATCGATTCCCAGCATATGTGCAGTCTGCATCATATCCATCGCTTTGCCTTCTGCAAAGCCTGGTTTGATATCCAAAAGTACAACCTCGCGGGCAAATCCTTTTAAAGCAATCATATTTGCGGCTGTAGCGCCGACATTACCTGCACCAATTACGGAAATTTTCATGTTAACCACACTCCTGTTTATCTAAGTTTTTAAGATTCATTCATTGACTACAGTATATGCCTGTTTTTAAAATAAGTAAAATCATTTGATTTTATAAATTTAATAGGTATAAAACTATGAATATAAGGTTAGGGGACGGTTCTCTTTTGCTGCAAAAGAGAACCGTCCCCTTCGAGATCCTTGGAGAAATAGGCGCAGGTTTTGATAAACGGGCATAGACATTTTGTATGCTTTTCGTTAAACTAGGGAGTGTTGATTTTATTGTAGGATTGAGGAAGCGTTGAGCAGAGGATATGGATCTATCGACGTTTTTGAGAAAGGTTGTTCTAATCTATGGGGAATATTGACAGGTCTAAAACTTATTTTCTTTTGGTGCTGGCAGCTGCATCCTGGGGATTTCAGCCTACTTGCATTAAATGGCTTGTAGGGGAGTGGTCTCCGGTTACCATTACCTTTGTGCGTTACGTTTTTTTGAGTATGATTTTGCTGGGCATGGCATGGTGGCAGGAGGGGGCGCGCATGCTTCCAAAAGGACGGTCCTGGTGGTATCTGCTGGGGATGGGGCTGTCTGGTGTCATGCTGAATAATATTTTGCAGTTCACCGGCCTTTTGACGACAACGGTAACGAATTGTACGCTCATTTCAGCAACAACGCCGGCAGTTACGGCTATTTTGGCCGTGGTGTTCATTCGGGAAAGGCTGAATCTCATTGCCTGGGGAGGCATCCTGCTTTCTTTCTGCGGTGTACTGCTTATCGTGAGCCATGGCTCGCTGGAGGTAATCCGGCAGATTGATTTCAATGTTGGAGATATCTATTGTTTTCTGTCACAGATCGTCTGGGCGATTTATTCACTGCTGGGCCTGCGGGTCATGCATGAAATGTCACCTGTGGCTGTTACGGGCTGGGGTGGTCTTCTGGGGGGCATTACCACGGGCATCTATGGTCTGGCCGCTCAGGATCTTTCAATCTCAATGCTGTCGATGCCAGCGGCGCTATCCTTTGCCTATGCTGTTGTGATTGGCGGAGTCATGGCTATGGTTTGCTGGAATCTTGGCGTGAAACATGCTGGTCCGAGCATTACCTCGATCTTCCTGAATATCATGCCGATTGTCGGGATGATGGCAGGGCATTTTTTCTTTGCTGATGAAATCGGATTGATTCAGCTTGGCGGAGCGGCAGCAATTTGCGGCGGAGTCTATATGACAACGCATAGTACGCCTGCGGCATCATGAACCGATAAATTTCCATTTTTAACCTGTACTTAATTGCTGTTAAATGAATTCTTAATCTTTGTTTATTATACTATAAGTAACAAATCGAGAGGATGTGTTACTTATGAAAAAGTTTACCAGAATATTTACGACGATGGCGTTATGTGCAGCGTTTCTCACCGGCACGGCGTTAAGTTTTACCAATACGACAGAGGCGGCAGTTCATCAGCCGAATATCATGCAGCTGGATCAGCGTGATGACCAGACACCGCCACCACCGCAGCAGCCGCAGAGGCATCACAAGCACCATCAGGAAGCGCCTGCACCAGAGTGGCAGGGCTGATCCGGGCAAATCTGAATTACCCCTTGTTATAAATGAGGCATCCTGTGCCAGCTATTCACAGGATGCCTCATTTTTTGC
>CAZTAP010000287.1:0-2534 GCA_964611665.1 uncultured Selenomonadaceae bacterium
TGTGTTTCCTCACTTTTTTATACTTTTATTTTGTCATTTCGTGGCAAACTCGGGAGATTCGTCCGGGTTCTGTTCTGGACATAGCGTTTTCGTGAAATTTTTTTTTATCTGTGCTATAATCGAAATAATCGGTCAGATGTTGGCTGATGGGTCATTTTATTTTATGTTTGTATGGAGGGATTTTTCATGAAAAAGAAAGTATTGCTTGGCTTGGCAATTGGTATGTCCTTGAGTACGGTTGCATTTGCGTCTCCGCTGCAGGACTATGATGCAGGTAAGGCTGAAGTGAATGTTGGTACAACACTTGCGCCGGCCATGGCTTCGGGGCTTAATAATGGTAATACGGTCAAATCTGATGTAAAGAACAAAATCAATGGCGGTGCTACGGTTGGTCTTGGCCGCAACCTTGCACTGCAGTTCAAGTATGTAGACAGCCAGCAGAAGCCGTTTGGTGCAGAACTCAATATGCGTACGCAGGAGTACAATCTTCGCTATAAGGTAGACAAGAATGTTTCGGTATATGCAGGCGAGATGCATGCACGTGCTGGATTAAAGTATGCGTCAATGGATACATCTACAACCCGCAATATCTTCCAGGCTGGTGTACAGTATGAGGCTCCGCTTTCCAAGAATGTAACGGGCTGGGCTGGTATGGGCTTTGGCAGCAATATGCAGCATTATGAAGCTGGTATTGGTTATGGCCTTACGGAAAATCTTGATCTCGATCTTTCCTATCAGTATACGCAGGTCAAAAATTTTGGCGGTGATAATGGTCTCAATATTACAGCTAAAGGTCTTTATGCAGGTCTTTCCTTCAAGTTCTAAGCTTGTATAAGAAAAAGCGCATCTTCAACATGAGATGCGCTTTTTCTTATACGATTTTTGTTGTCCAGCGTTCGATGTTCCAGACAGAATCTACCCAGTCCTCATAAAAATCTGGTTCATGCGAGACGAGCAGGATTGTGCCCTTGTATTCCTTCAAGGCACGTTTGAGTTCTTTTTTTGCTTCTACATCCAGATGATTGGTAGGCTCATCAAGGACAAGCAGGTTGACTTTTTTCTGCATGATCTTGCAGAGACGGACCTTGGCCGCTTCGCCGCCGGAGAGTACCATCATTTTACTCGTGATATGTTCATTGGTAAGGCCGCAGGCAGCAAGGGCAGCACGGATTTCATAGTTTGTCATGCCGGGATATTCCTGCCAGACTTCCTCAATGGCGGTATTGTCGTTGCCGCGCGTGGATTCCTGTTCAAAATAACCGGGAGTCACGAACTCGCCAAGCTCGATTTTGCCAGCGACCGGTGGAATGAGACCCAGCAGGGTTTTGAGCAGGGTAGTCTTTCCCAGTCCATTCACGCCGCGCAGGGCAATCTTTTTGTTGCGCTCGATCTGCAGATCGACAGGGTTGGTGAGCGGCGTGTCATAGCCGAGCACGAGGCGCCTGGCCTCGATGACAAAACGGCTTGGTGTGCGGTCCGATTGGAACTGAAAATGCGGTTTAGGCTTTTCCTGGCGCTTTTCGAGAACATCCATTTTGTCCAGACGCTTCTGACGGCTGTTAGCCATGCCGCGTGTAGCTACACGTGCTTTGTTGCGCTGAATGAAATCTTCTGTTCGCTTGATTTCCTGCTGCTGACGCTCATAGGCCGCATCTTCCTGGCGGCGTTTGATGGCGTACATTTCCTGGAACTTTTCGTAGCTTCCGGTATAGCGTGTGAGATGGGCGTTGTCTACATGATAGATTACATTGGTGACGGCATTCAGGAAAGGCACATCATGGGATACAAGAATAAAGGCATTTTCGTAGTTCTGCAAATAGGTTTTGAGCCATTCGATGTGTTCAACGTCCAGATAGTTGGTTGGCTCATCGAGAATGAGGATCGTTGGGTTCTGCAGCAAAAGTTTTGTCAGAAGTACTTTGGTGCGCTGGCCGCCGGAAAGTTCATCGACCTTTTTGTCCAGTCCAATCGAACGGAGCCCGAGTCCACCGGAGACATCATCGATGCGTGCATCGATTGTATAGAAGCTGTTTGCTTCAAGGATATCCTGGATATCACCGACATCGGCCATCATCTTGTCGATTTCTTCTGGCGCTGCATCGCCCATTTTGTCATAGCAGGAAAGCATCTCTGCTTCCAGTTTGTACATATCATCGAAGGCTGTACGCAATACATCACGGATCGTCTGACCGGGCTTTAACACGGCGTGCTGATCGAGATAGCCAACGGTCACGCGGTTTGACCACTCGACTTTTCCTTCGTCGGGCGTAAGCTGTCCCGTAATAATAGAAAGAAATGTTGATTTTCCTTCGCCGTTTGCTCCGACCAGGGCAACATGCTCGCCTTTGAGCAGACGGAAGGAAGCATCTTCAAAGATTGTGCGCGCACCAAAACCGTGCGATACGTGTTCAACGTTTAAAATACTCATTTTTTCCACCTTTATTGTTTTTTTCGATTATAGCAGATTTTAGAGGGAGTGGCTAGTACAGCGTGCACGAAATACCTAGGCGAATTACTTGTCTGAATTTCCATCT
>CAZTAP010000288.1:0-2520 GCA_964611665.1 uncultured Selenomonadaceae bacterium
TTTCTATGCCTTGCTTTATTCCTTTTTCAATCCCACGTTCTTCGATGCCTTCACTAAGATTACACATTGTATCAACCTCCTCTTCCAGGGATGTCGTCATTTCTATGCCAAAATGTTCTTGGAGAAAGCGCTTCTTGAATTGTGCATTCCCCGACTGCAAGAATATAGTCGAGAGCAGTTGCAGAATCTTATTAGCTCGTCTGGATGCCTTACTGCTGAGCCCCATGATGACGATATGCAGCAAATCATAGTCCTCTGAACACTCCTTGGCGCGGCCTGCAATATGATGCTCCTTCAGCGCATAATGATTGATCGTATTCTTGCGACTCTGTGGTACGTTCGTACAAATCCAAATGGAATAGACCTTCTTGATCTCCTGATAATTGCTGCTTTGGAACTCCGTCCCATACTGAGAGGAAATCAGGCGTGCCCCGTAGTAGACCGCTCTTTTAAGCAAAGGATATCCAGGATTGTAGTCCTTCTGCGCCTCAATATTCAGAATCAGCCGAATTCGCTCATGCGTATCCGGCGCAATCGCAAAAAAACGGATATCATAAAATACCGTCCCTTCGGTAAGGGTCTTGTCCTCCGTATTCAGCCCACGAATCGAAGGTATCGTGTCGTCTGGATGTACCCCGACACTGCCAACAGCAGGCTCACCTTCAATATATTTCTCCACAATATCTTCAATGGAGCACGCTGTAAACTCCTTGACACAGCATTTCATGATCCATGCCAGAATTGGCTTGCAGGCCAAAAATTTCTTACAGGCAGCATCATAGGCAGGCTTTGAATCCGTCTGTTCAATTGTATGCGCCAAATAATTGCTTTTTGTCATAAAGGGCCTCCTTGCAGTTTATAACTTCACTATAATTTTACCTCTTTTTTAAGCCCTGAGCAACCGGCACAAGGCAATCCGAATTTAGAGTTCAGTCATTCAGCACCTTCATCAATGCCTCAGTATCTTTAAACGGCCTACAAGATTTTTCCCCTGTTGAGCCTCAGCCAGGACCTTTCTCGTCTCTGCATTCGATATTTCTGTAATGCTTTAAACATTTATGACAAGCAGTTTCACAATCACAGTTTTGCATCATCAACAGGAACATCTGTTCCACAATCCTTGCAAACCATAACCCCATGATTATTATAGAGCCGAAATTTGTGCATGAAAAAGGCCAGATGAAAAGTTTCATCTGACCTAGACCACAACATTTGACAAAGAGCCGTTGGTTATGCTGATGCAATTGATTGCAATAAAAAAGACTCTGAACAAATCAGAGTCAAAATATCTATGGTGCGACCGGTGTGATTCGAACACACGACCCACGGCTTAGAAGGCCGTTGCTCTATCCAACTGAGCTACGGACGCATAAAAAATGGTCGGAGCAGCAGGATTCGAACCTGCGACCCCCTGGTCCCAAGCCAGGTGCTCTACCAAACTGAGCCATGCCCCGTCAACCACTTGTCGAAACAGCGACTTGCGCCGTCAACATGTATTAGTATACTGGTTTGTCATGCTCCTGTCAATACTTTTTTTACTTTCTTTCGTTTTTTCTTTTCTCCATCTGACGCATGAGCTCAATTGCACCGCGGCCCATATTCGTCTCCTTAGCAATTTCCTCATTGCTGAGTCCCTGCTGCAGCAGCTCACGCACGCGTTCCGCGTTCGTCTCAGGAAGTTCCCGTTCCATCGTAGCCGGAGCATCCATGGCCTGAGATACTTCCTCCTCCGGAACCACAGCTTCCTGCTGGAAGCTCTGCATCTCCCGGACAGGCTGCGGTCTCTGCATGGCAGCGGTTTCCGCAGATGCCATGGTTTCCCGCAGCAAACGTGAAAAATTCTCCACATCGGCACGTTCCGGAACTTCCTCCTCCTGCTTTCGTGCCGCAGCACGTGCATCGAGTGCCTCAATACGCCGGTCTGCCTCAGCGATCAGCTGCTCCAGACGATCCATATGCGTGCCCATACGGCTGATGATCTCATCTGCCGATTGCTCCAGCTCATAGCGCAGCCGTTCCGCAGAATCCTCCACCTCACGGACATCCAGCTTTTCCACCGGATGCATGCGCCGCCTCACCACCAGCACCAAAATCGTTCCTGCAATAATCAAAAACCCCAAAATTTCTGTGATCATAGCTTGCCTAACCCTGCTTCCTAGAGCTTAATATCGATATGATGCCCGCGGAACGTATCCACAGCCATCTTTTCTCCGGACAAAGCCTCCGTTTCATCCTCCGCAGCATCTGCGGCCTGTCCCTGCCTTTTCCGGGCCTCCTGCTTTCCCTGCTTCTTTTGACGATCCGGATCATCCTTGATCTTTCCGTCTTCCATCTCTTCACGCTTGCGTACCTGCTTCTGCTTCAATGCAGCATCTGTCTTCTGTCGGATTGCTTCAAAATCCTGCTGCACCGCCGCCTGTTGGTTCATATTATGCTGCATCTGCGTGACCTCTGAAGACTTCGGCACAACAGCCTGCAGACTCATCGGGCTGATATCCATGCTGACCTACACCTCCACAC
>CAZTAP010000289.1:0-2498 GCA_964611665.1 uncultured Selenomonadaceae bacterium
CCAGAGGAAATACTTCAGCTATTTTCCATTGTCCAAATCTGTGCTACTATAAAAGAAGTATCTTACAAAAGGAGGCTCACCATGAACTACGCTGTTTATCTCTTTGATTTCGATTATACACTCGCCAACTCGGAAAAAGGCATTGTCGGCTGTTTCCATAAAGCCTTGAAAAATCTTGGCTATCCGGATGTTCCCGACGAAAAGATCCGCCCGACGATTGGAATGCCGATGGAGGAAGCCACCTCGCGCATCATCGGCTCAACAGACACTGCGGAAATCAATGCTTTCGTTGAAAATTACCGCAAAGAAGCCGATATCTATATGACACCGAACACCGTTTTTTTTGACGATGCGATTTCTACGCTTCGCACCTTGAAACAACAGGGTGCACAGATCGCCATCATCTCCACCAAGACACGCGGCCGCATCGCCGAGAAATTTGAACAGGATGGCGTCACGGATGCGATTGATTTCATCATTGGACGCGAGGATGTCCGGACGCCAAAGCCTGACCCGGAAGGCATCCTGCTGGCCATCCAGCGTTTCAGTATGCAAAAAGCCGACGTTCTCTATACGGGCGACAGTTTCATTGATGCAGCCGCAGCCAAAAATGCCGGTATCGACTTTGCCGCCGTGACTACAGGTACAACAACAGCGGATGCCTTTCAATCCTATCCTCACGTACGCATTATGCAGCACCTGAAAGAAATCCTCGCCTAAAGGCGAGGATTTCTTCATTTTCACCAGTTTTCCAGAAAGACGGCAGACCAGGACAAGCTTCAGCCGCGCCTCTCATTACGGCGTACCAGCTTCTGCACATTCGTATTGAAACAAAAGCTCCGCACATCGCGCAGCAAACGATAAGGCAGCAGCAAAAAGTTCCAGGCAAACCGCAGTGGGAAAAAAATCATATTCACGATGGCATACGACGACACCAACGCTCCGAGCATCAAGTCCCGCTCATTCCAGACATAAAGCGTTTCCACAAGCGCCATAAACATATAGCCGATAACCGCATGCAGTTCAATCGCCGCGTCCATACCGAAAAACCAGCAGCCAAAAGCAAACCCCAGGAGCAGCCGGCCCCAATGCAGCAATATCCCTTTCTTGGCCCGCGCAGCATTCGCATAATTACAAGGGTTACAGACCAGGCTCGTATATTGCCGCGCACATTCCGGGCACAAGGCACGCCCACAATCCTTACAAAATGCTGCAGCTTCTCTTTCCTTATGTTGATAACAACGCATCAATCTGTCTCCTACCTTTCCATTATTTATCTTTTTTCGGCTCAGACAAGAAGAACGTACCCGCTGCACAAACTACTGCAACAACAGCAATCAATGTCATCACCGCAGCAATCCCATGTGCATCGGCATAGAGGCCTAAAGAAGGCACGACGATGCCGCCCACGCTGAAAGAAAGTCCCAGCGTAACACCCGAAGCAAAGCCAACGCTCCTGGCAAGATAGCTTTGTCCAAGAACGACAAAAGCTGCATAAGGCCCCTGCATCGCAAGGCTCATCGGCAGCAGCAAGGCATAGATGAACCAGACATTCGGTGCATTCACCACCAGGATCAGCAGCGGCACAAGGAATACACAGCCATACTTCAAAACCTTCACATAGCCCCAGCGATCTGCAAGACGTCCGCCGATCAGTGTCGCAGCAATACCGGCCAGCGAAAGTACCGAAAGCGTCGAACTGCCGAGTGCCGTCGAGGCATGCAGCTCATGGATGCAGTAAAGCGGCAAAAAGCTGCTGATGCCGCAGAAAATCACCGAACGCGTAATGATGACAAGCGTAAGCCGCAAAAAGGCAGGCCAGTCATTCTGCGCCTGCCGATCCGCATGCACAGCAGGCTCACCCGTTCCAGCCGCTGCATCCTCCAGATGACGCTCAGCCTGCCGGGCGATTTTCGGCACCAGATAGAAAAGCGCAGCTCCCATGCACACACCAACAATGCCGAAGAATGCCGTTCCCTGTACGCCGAGACTGGTCAGCAATGCAACCGCCAGCAATGGCCCAAGCCCGAAACCGCCATTGCCGCCCACCGAGAAGATGCTCATGCCTTCGCCGCGCCGGTGCCCCGAAATCCGGTTCACAAGGCGGGCAGCTTCCGGATGAAAAATCGAGCCGCCAATCCCCATCAACGTAACCGCTGCAAAGATCGCCCAGTAATCCGTCATAAAGCCAGTCGCTGCAAGGCTCAGACCGGTAAGCAGCACGCCGAAGCCCATGAACCAGTGACAGCTGTAGCGATCCGCAAGATAGCCGAAAAGCGGCTGAATGAATGAAGATAAAAACGATGAGGCAAACATCAGCCCTGCGACTGCCGTATAGTCCAGACCATAATACGTCACAAAAAACGGCAAAATAGCCGGCAGCGCACCGCTGCTGATGTCACAGCAAAGATGTGCAGCCGCCATGAAATACAGATATTTTTTTTGCATGAAAATAGTGTCCTTTCTGTTGTGATAAATTACAGTTTGTCGGGGCGTTT
>CAZTAP010000290.1:0-2493 GCA_964611665.1 uncultured Selenomonadaceae bacterium
GATAGCTTATGGTCTTTCCTGCTATTTCGTTTTCCTGACCCCTGATTTTTCACCGACAGGAAAATTGATATTTGCCTGTGCAAGCTATTTATTCCTGATTTTGATGTATGCATCGACGGTAGTGCCTTATGTGGGCCTTCTTACGGCAATCAGCAGTGATCCGGCAGAACGCTTATCCATCAATTCCTATCGTTTTCCGCTGGCTAAAATGTCGTTTTTGCTTTGCTCGTCCCTGATTCCAATGTTTGTCGCCATGTATGGCAAGGGAAATGAAGCACAAGGATATCAGGCCGCCATGGCTATTATCGGTGTGCTTGCATCTGCATTCCTGCTTTGCTGCTTTTTTGGTACAAAGGAACGCAATACCGTGCTTGTATCCGAGGATGCTGCTGAACAGAAGAAGGAACCTTTGTGGCAGCAAGTAAAACTGGTATTTCATACAAAGCCGGCTGTTTATTATTATCTTTTTCATATGATCACTTCGATTGCATTTACTTTGAAAGGCAGTGCAACGATTTATTTTGTGAAATATTATCTGAATCAGGATGATGCATTTTTATCCGGAGTTTTATCTGCGACTGCAATTGCGGGCATTGTTGCGCCGATTGTTTCGGTACAGCTCATTAAACATGGTGTGTTTACGCGCCTTGGCATGGTGAAGTTCTCACATGTTGCTGGTGGTGTCATGGCCCTTTTGCTTTTGGTCATGCCGCAAAGCAGTCTTTATCTGTGCGTAGGCACCTTGTTTGGTTCGGTCTTATTTGCTGAGCTTAGCTCGATCATTGCCTGGGCTTTGCCGGCAGACTGCGCAGATTATTGTGAAGTGGAATATGACAAAAAGATGTCGGGAATCCTTGGAGCGGGAGCATTGTTTGCACTTAAGCTGGGCATGAGCATCGCTGGCGCACTTGTTGGCTGGGTCCTGGCTGCAAGCGGCTACCAGGCAAATGCGCAGCCAGGCGGTGATATGGTCTGGGCAATCCTGCTGCTGATTTCCGTGCTGCCGGCAGTATTCCATTTCCTGGGCTATATGTTCCTGCGGTTCTATACGCTGGACGATAAGAAAATGGAGGAAATCAAAACTACACTGGAACAGCGTCATGGAAAAGAACAGCAGATGGTTCGGGCAGCAACTGTAGAAAATTGATGGGAGAGTGCATCATGGAAAAAATCAATCAGTGGGATTATGCAGAGTTCAGCTTCTTCGCAGAAGCGAAGGACAGTCATTTTTGTGAAACAGAATTTTACGCGATTTTTCGCTGTGAGGAAATAAAGCAGAAGGTTTATGGATTTTATGATGGGCAGGGGCGCTTTTTATTGAGGTTCATGCCGACAAGAAAAGGAGTCTGGAGCTATGTTACGTACAGCAATCTGGATGTGCTCAATAAGAAAAATGGCAGCATAGAATGTATAGGTGCGCGTCCGGATATACATGGCCCTGTGCGGGTGGCAGAGAAGCGCCACTTTGCCTTTGCAGACGGGACACCCTATTATCCCTTCGGCACGACGGCTTATGTCTGGCATTATCAGTCGGAAGCAATTCAGGAAGAGACGCTGCAGACATTGTCAAAAGCACCATTCAATAAACTTCGCATGTGTGTGTTTCCAAAGCATTATGACTACAACCTCAGAGAGCCGGAGATGACACCGTTTCCTGGCAATATAAAAGATGGATTTGATTTCAGCTGCTTTAACCCGGAGTTTTTCCATCGCTTGGAGAAGCAGATTCTGGCATTGCAGGCGTTAGATATCGAGGTCGATCTGATCTTATTCCATCCATACGACCGCTGGGGATTCTCGACCATGCCGGAAGAAACGGATTTACGCTATGTATCCTATGTGATTGCCAGACTGTCGGCTTTTCGCAATATTTGGTGGTCACTGGCCAATGAATACGATTTGCTGAAGACGAAAAGCAATGTTTTCTGGGATAAGGTTTTCCAAAAAATCGAACAGGAGGATACTTACCATCATTTATGCTCGATTCATAACTGGCATTGCCCGCCCTATCATTACCGCAGCAATGCACATTGGTACGATCATTGCAAGGAATGGGTTACCCATGCGAGCATCCAGCACCATGATATGCATTTTATTCCGGAGTGGCTGGAAACCTACGATAAGCCTGTCGTCATTGATGAATGCCGGTACGAAGGAAATATGGATTTAGGCTGGGGCAATCTATGCGGAGAAAGGATGACAGAACTGTTCTGGCAGGCTGTTGTAAGCGGTGGTTATGCAACGCATGGTGAAACCTTCATGAATGAGGATGAGATCATCTGGTGGGCGCATGGGGGAAGATTGGTGGGCGAGAGTCCGGCAAGGATTGCTTTCCTGAGGGAAATCATTGAGGAAGGACCGGCAAAACGATTGGTTCCTTTGGTTACGGAGCGTCACTGGGATGCGACAATCGGTCATGATGCTGCTGAAAGCTATTGGCTGATTTATTTTGGGGAAAGCTGTCCGAAGTATCGCCATTTGGATATGCTGCCG
>CAZTAP010000291.1:0-2467 GCA_964611665.1 uncultured Selenomonadaceae bacterium
GCCCCGGCGGCTCCGCCGATCTTGTGGCGGTCACGCATTTTCTTTATGAGATGGAGAGGTAGGATATCTATGCAATCATTCGTTTTTTTTATGAACCATGATTGTTTTTTACGATTTTACAATGTTGAGGAGCGCGTTTATACTTTAAGCAGGATGTGAAAACAACCTTGATGCGTATGTTTTCAGAATTTATCTACTTTATAAATTATTATGAGGAGGACGGATATCATGTTATTAGCAATCACTGGTTTTGTGATGATTTTCCTGATCATCTACTCACTGCTGCAAACAAAGGCGAATCCTACGGCCATCTTTGTCATTGTGCCAATCGTCTGTGCGATTGTCTGTGGATTTGACTTTACACAGATTTGCGCGTTTATGAAAAAGGGCGTGGCGACGACGATGCCGGTAGCGGTCTTGTTCATTTTCTCGATTGTTTACTTTTCCATCATGTCGGAGGTCGGACTGTTTGATCCGCTCGTGAATTTCCTGGTCAAGAAGGCTGGCTCGAATGTCATCCTGGTTACGGTGGCCTCGGCCTGCATTGCGACGATCGCCCATCTGGATGGTGCGCTGGCAGCTACTTTGCTCGTAACGATTCCGGCCATGCTGCCAATCTATAAACGGCTGCATATCCGTCCGGTCGTGCTCTGCGTAATCATCGGCGCAGCCATGAGTATCATGAACCTTTTGCCATGGGGCGGCCCGGTTGCACGTGTGGGCGTCATCCTGAATACGGATGTCAACGCACTCTGGCATACGCTCATTCCACTGCAGATTGTCGGTGTCGGTCTGGTGCTCGCATTTGCCGTGCTCATGGGAGTATTGGAAAAGCGCCGCGGCGCTGGCCTGCATCCGACGGGCAAGGCAGCTGAGCTTGATGAGGATGCGTCCTCGGCACAGCAGGTTTCCGATGAGGAAGCAGCTGCACTCAAACGTCCGAAGCTTTTCTGGTTCAACCTGCTGCTCACACTCGGTGTCATCGCTATGCTTTGCTTCACGAAAATCGAGCTCTATGCAGCATTCATGATCGGTCTTTCTCTCGCGCTCGTTGTGAACTTCCCGAATCCGAAGATGCAGTCACAGCGCATCAAGGCGCATGCCGGTGAAGCGCTCGGCGTGCCGATGATCCTGCTGGCTTCCGGTGTATTTCTCGGTGTGCTCACGGGTACCAAAATGATGGATGCTATGGCAGAGACGCTCGTCATGCTCATTCCGTCCTTCCTTGGACCATATTTCCATATCGTCATGGGCATCTTCGCAGTGCCAATCGGCATGATGCTCGGTACGAGCCCGTATTTCTTCGGCCTCCTGCCGCTTGCCATTGGCGTCGGCCAGCAGTACGGCATCACGCCGGAAAATATGTCCCATGCCATGCTCGTAGGCAAGAACTTTGCTGTACTTGTTACGCCGCATGCAGCTACGACTTTCCTGTGCTGCGGTCTTGCCGGAGTCGAGATCAAAGAGCTCATCAAGTTCTGTACCCCGTGGCTTTGGGCGTTGTCCATCTGTTCCTTGTTCATGGCGATCTGCCTGGGCATCGTGACCATTTAAACTCGTAAACTCTCTCCTGAATGCCTCCGCTTTCCCCGGCGGAGGCATTTTCTTTTTGAAAAAAGAGGGAAACGATGGTTTTCCTAGAAATGAATAAAAGAGAAGATTGCGGAAAGAGGAAGATTAGACGAATGGAAGATCGGGACTGGCATATCATCAAGGCATTGCATCGGGAACAGAATATCACGAAGGCAGCGCAGTCGCTTTATATGTCGCAGCCTGCACTTACCTCGCGCCTGCAGCATATCGAGCGCGAGTTTGAGGTGCGCATTGTGCATCGCAGTACGAAGGGCATCCAGTTTACGCCGGAAGGAGAGTATCTCGTCGAGCAGGCATCAGAAATGATCGAGCGGCTGCGGAAAATCAAGAATGAGGTGCATGGACGATTCAGCGAGAACAGTGGAACGCTGGAGGTCGGTGCGTCCAACTATTTTACGCAGTATACGCTGCCGGCGCTTCTGGAGCAGTTCCAGGCGAAATATCCGGCCGTGAGGTTCCGGGTCACGACGGACTGGAGCAAGAATATTTTCGGCCTCATCTATAACCAGAAACTGCAGGTTGGTTTTGCGAGCATCGATTACGGCGGCAGCAAGAACAAGGTCCTGCTTTATGAGGAGCCTGTCTGTGCGGCGTACCGGCAGCCCTTTACGATGAAGGATCTGCCGAGTCTGCCGCGTATCGACTATAAGAGCGATTATCTGCTGCGCTCCCAGATGGATAAATGGTGGCGGGAAAACTTTTCCGGGCCGCCGGAAATCAGCATGCAGGTTGCGAAGCTCGAGAACTGCCTGCAGATGGTCCGTCACGGGCTGGGCTATGCACTCGTGCCGCAGCGTATCCTGCGGGAGGAAGAAGAACTGCAGAGCATGCCGCTCATCGACAAAGAAGGGAAACCCATCCTGCGCAAGACCTG
>CAZTAP010000292.1:0-2399 GCA_964611665.1 uncultured Selenomonadaceae bacterium
ACACAAAAGCCGCCCCGAAGGACGGCTTTTTTCATTCCTTATTTATACCAACCCATGAGCGATCATAACATCGGCTACCTTTACGAAAGCCGTCATGTTCGCACCTGCTACAAGGTTATCCTTCATGCCGTATTTCTCAGCATTCTTCTTGGCCTGCTGGAAGATATCGGTCATGATATCTTTGAGCTTGTTGTCGACTTCCTCAAAGCTCCAGCGAATGCGCTCGGAATTCTGGGACATCTCGAGTGCCGATACAGCTACACCGCCGGCATTTGCTGCCTTAGCCGGTGCAAACAGGATCTTGTTGTCCTGGAAATACTGGATAGCATCAAGCGTAGACGGCATGTTCGCGCCTTCTCCTACTGCCTGGACGCCATTGGCAACGAGTGCCTTTGCTCCCTCCAGATCAAGCTCGCTCTGCGTTGCGCATGGCAGTGCCACATCGCACTTCACGGTCCATACGCCCCTGCAGCCTTCATGGTACTCTGCCTGTGGACGGTCCTTGACATATTCCTTGATGCGGCCGCGGCGTACCTGCTTGATTTCCTTCACGACATCGAGATCGATGCCCTCCGGATCATAGACATAGCCGTTCGAATCGGAGCAGGTCACGACCTTCGCACCAAATTCCTGTGCCTTCTCAATGGCATAGGTTGCAACATTGCCCGAACCGGAAACGACCAGTGTCTTGCCCTTGAGCGCAATGCCCTTGTCATCCAGCATATTCTTGACAAAGTACAGCAGTCCATAGCCAGTCGCCTCTGTACGTGCAAGACTTCCCCAGTAGCCAAGTCCCTTGCCGGTAAGCACCCCTGCATCATAGGCATCGCGTACGCGTTTGTACTGACCATAAAGATAGCCGATCTCACGTCCACCGACGCCGATATCACCTGCCGGAACATCCACATTCGGTCCGATATGACGGCAAAGCTCTGTCATGAAGCTCTGGCAGAAATGCATGACCTCGTTATCCGACTTGCCTTTCGGATCAAAATCAGAACCGCCCTTGCCGCCGCCGATTGGCAGGCCCGTGAGCGCATTCTTGAAAATCTGCTCGAACGCGAGGAATTTCAATATGCTGAGGTTGACACTCGGATGGAAGCGAAGGCCGCCCTTATAAGGTCCGATTGCGCTGTTCGCCTGCACACGATAGCCACGGTTGACCTGGATTTCACCTTTGTCATCCTGCCATGGCACACGGAACATGATCACGCGCTCCGGCTCGATCAGACGCTCCAGGATCTTATTCGCCTTATACTGCGGGTTCTGCTCCAGGACCGGCACAATCGTCGTAAGGACTTCTTTGACCGTATTCTGGAATTCCTTCTGATCTGGATCCTTCTTAGCTGCCAGGGCTAAGATATCCTCCACATACTGCTGCATTTCCGTCATAATTGTCTCCCCTTTGTATTTTTTCTAACTATTCTTTTGTAAAAAAGAGATTTGTCTTATCCATCTCTGTCTTTAGTATACTATAGCTGTGAAAAAATGTATATTTTTGCTGGTCAAAAATACTGTATACAATATTACAAAAAGAAAAAGACAGCTGTTGTCCATGCGGCAGCAGCTGCCCTTCTGACCTCAAATATCGTAATGCTTCGCAAGCATATGTGCAATGCCATCTTCATTGTTGGACAAAGTGACCTCGTCGGCAATCTCCTTGAGTTCATCACAGGCATTGCCCATGGCAACGCCCTTGCCGGCAAACTCAATCATCGACATATCGTTCTGTGCATCGCCGAAGGCCATGACTTCCTGAGGCTCGATGTCCAGGATATCACAGAGCTGGCCCAGGGAACGTGCTTTGCTCACGCCCTGCATCGTTCCCTCATAGAAGAATGGTGCTGACTGCACAAAGTCCATCCTATCTGCAAACGGTGCGCTGATTTCATCCAGCAGCGGCACAAGCACTTCGTTCGGTGCTGCCGTAAGGATCTTGACGGGAGAGAAATGACAGGCTTTTACTGCATCCGCAATGTTCTCCACGAGCTTCACCTGCATATTGTTGTTGCGGCTTTCATCCTGCACTTTGAAGCAGTCTGCCCGCGTCGTATAAATGGCAATGCCATCGTCAACAATCGGTGAGACCGGAAACTTTTCCAAATGACGCAGGAAGCGTACGGCAAGTTCGTTCGGAATGCCTTTTTTGTAGAGCACCTCGTTCGTCGAGGCATCCTCGATGCGGCCGCCATTGTAGGATAAAAGCAGGCCATGATAGCTCTTGAGATCAAGCGCTGTCGCCTCGCGCATCAAGCCCGGTGCCTGGCGTCCGGAAGCAAGCACGACGCGCACACCCTGCTGCTGTACAGCAATCAATGCTTCGCGCGTTTTCGGGGTAATGACTTTATCATCGTTATTGAGTGTGCCATCAAGATCGAGGGCAATCATTTTATACATTC
>CAZTAP010000293.1:0-2376 GCA_964611665.1 uncultured Selenomonadaceae bacterium
ATACAATTTTTCTGTATATCTAAGCAAATTCCCACTTTGTATGCTTTTCATTTTTTCCCAAGGGGTGTAAAATGAGTTTTTAGAGTTATTGCATTGCAATGACAGAAAAAATCAGCGGTGAATGCCGAATCATAGGGAGTGTTGAAGGATGCCGAGTCGTGCTGTTTGGGCAGAGATTGATTTAGGTGCAATCGAACATAATTTTAAGGAAATAAAAAAATGTATTCAGGGCGGAGCGAAACTTTGCGCTGTGGTCAAGGCGAATGCCTATGGACATGGGGCTGTGGCTGTAGCCAAAACGGCCGTTGAGGCAGGGGCTGATTATCTGGCTGTGGCCGTTCTGTCGGAGGCGCTGGAGCTCAGGGACGCGGGGTTTACGACACCTATCCTGATCCTTGGGGCTGTTCCGGCTGAGGATGCGCGCATCCTCGTCGACCGTGGAATCACGCAGACGGTCTGCACGCTGGAACTGGCTGAGGCAATTTCGGCCGAGGCACAGAGGCAGGGAAAAAAAGCAAAAATCCATCTGAAAATCGATACGGGTATGGGCCGTATCGGTATCCGTCCGGAGGCAGCAGGTGAAATGGCAAAGCAGATCACGATGCTGCCGGGCCTGGAGCTGGAAGGGATGTTCTCGCATTTTGCGCTGGCAGATGTGAAGGATAAGTCCTATGCCCATGAGCAGCTGGCACAGTTCCGCCTGGCAATCCAGAAGGTGGAGGAAAAAGGTATTGATATCCCAATCAAGCATATCGCAGAATCGGCAGCTATTCTGGAACTGCCTGAGGCGCATTTCGATATGGTGCGTGCCGGTGTCATCGAATACGGCCTCTGGCCGTCGGATGAAGTGGAGCATGCCGCCAGCCTGCGTCCGGCCATGAAGGTCTGTGCGAAACTCGTTTTTGTAAAGACCATGCATGCCGGCGAGACCATCAGCTATGGGCGCACCTATAAAATGCCGGGAGAGCGCCGCATTGCCACAATGCCGCTCGGCTATGCCGATGGCTATCTGCGCGCGTTTGCGGGCAAGGCATCCGTGGAAATCGCCGGGAAGCGCGCGCCGGTCGTCGGCCGTATCTGCATGGATCAGTTCATGGTGGATATCACGGATATCCCGGAAGCTCAGGAGGGCTCTGAGGCGGTCATTTTCGGCTCGGATACACTCACGGCAGATGAGCTTGCAAAGTGGCTCGGTACAATCAACTATGAGGTGGTATGCCTGATGGCGCCGCGCATACCGAGAATCTACAAGAACAGCAGTGAAGCATAAGAGAACATGGGAAGACAGCAAAGCCGCTGCAGGAGAAACAATCCTGTGCAGCGGCTTTTTTATTTGAGCTGAGCTTTCCAATAAGCGAGATCCGGTTCGTTCAGCGGCAGATCTATGACGGTGCCGTTATCGTAGCTGAAGCGTACGCGCACTTCAGCTGCCTGACGAATCTCCGGCAGCAGCTGGGGCGGCAGATCGAGGAAAAGCTTATTGGTATTCTTTAAGGCGGTATTTGACTGGAGGTTTGCCAATGAATAGTCCGGCGGTGTCTGTTTTGTCACAGCATCGATTTCCCAGGCATCGTTGTCGGCGGTTATGGTAACCCTTGGCTTTAGTCTGGTATCCGAATAGCGGTAGTCGACAAGGGTAAGCGTAGCTCCTTCAAGCCGGCCTTTGCTGTCAAAGGAACTCTGAAAATCAATTGTGCAGTAAGAGGATAGACTTGGAGCGCTGCGGTGATCGATGGAATAGGTATAGCTATAACCAAAGATGCCGAGCAATATCAGGAATATGCCGAAATAAGAAAGCTTTTTCGTCATGTGAGCAGTCAGACCTCCAAGTCCAGTTTATCTTTCAGGAGTTTCACCGCAGCGCTTGCACCAAGGCGGGAGCAGCCTTCTGCGATATATTGTTTCATATCTTCGATGGTACGGATACCGCCGGCGGCCTTGATCTTTACCTTTGGTCCGATATGGGCGCGGAAGAGCTGTACATCTGCATGCGTTGCTCCACCTGTGCCAAAGCCTGTAGATGTCTTGATGAAATCGGCGCCGGCTTCTGTGACCGCCCGGCACATGGCTATTTTTTCTTCATCCGTAAGATAGCAGGCTTCGACAATGACCTTCAGGATTTTTTTGCCCACAGCTTTTTTCATTGCAGCGATTTCTGCGGTGATTTGTTCATAATCTCCGTTTTTGGCATCCGGGATATTGATGACCATATCGATTTCAGATGCGCCGTCTTTGACTGCCTGCCGGGCAGCGGCAACCTTTGACACGGTCGTTTCATAGCCGAGCGGGAAGCCGATGACGGTGCAGATATTGATGGTGCTGCCATAGATTTCCTGGATGTGTTTTATGTAGCAGGGTGGGATGCAGATCGAAGCA
>CAZTAP010000294.1:0-2368 GCA_964611665.1 uncultured Selenomonadaceae bacterium
GAGATGCCGAAACTGGCAGAATCCGCAAGGCCGAAAGAAATCACCATTAAATAAACAACCCCTCCGTTTGGAGTAACTCTCTCAAATCGCGCAGCTGGTCGCCTGGCTGCGCGATTTTTATTCATGCCAGAAAAGGCAGAAGGCGCTGCATGGATTTTGGGGGAATCCATACAGCGCCTTCCGTAAGAGAAATGAAAAGCAAACATCCTTGAAAAAGGGTAGTTGCATCCTTATTGGTTTCGATAACAACAATAAGGTTCATCTCTAATCTATCACGTTTTGGGCGGAAATACAATAGTCCCAGCGGACAATTTCCTGTTTACCCATGAATTTAACAGAAAATTAATTTATCTGAATAGAACATCTAATCGAATTCTAATTTGACATAAACCTATGGGGAAGGTGTATCTTAAAGGTAGATTATTATTGTTTGCGGTTTGGAAGGGGCTGGTGCCCCTGATGGGAGGCTTGAGGATGAGAAGGAAGATACAGACAAGGAAGCTATGGAACAGCGAGGCAGAGATCCTGCTGAGGAATGCAGATGGAAGCTTTCCCAAAGATCGAACACTTGAGACTTATGTCCAGGAGAAAATAGAAAAAGAACCCGGAGATACCGTGAATTTTTACTGGCGCGGCGGAGAGCCGCTGAAGGCCGGGCTGGTTTTTTTCGCACAGGCCGTCTGGCTGCAGCGTAAATTTGGTGCGGGCAGGCAGATCTACAATCTTATTCAGACGGACGGGACTCTGCTGGATGAAGAATGGTGCCGGTTCTTCCGGCAGAATGATTTTGCGGTCGGCCTTTATCTGGATGGGCCGCAGAGCTTTCATGATGGCTATCTGCAGGCTGCCATGGGCAGGCAGAACTGGCAGGCAGTCATGGCAGCACTTCATCGTCTGAATCAGTATCAGGTTCCCTATAATGTGGTTTGTCGTGTGACGCGTGCTTCGGTGCAGCAGCCGTTGAAGCTTTATCGCTTTTTCAAGAATGCAGGCGTGAAATATATGCGCTTTATTCCTTTGCTGAGGGATGTGCGCGTAGATCAGAGAATCCTGAGGCAGGCTGGCCTGTCACGGGATTCCATCGAAAAGGAAGAGCTTAAGGACTGGTGCATCCAGGATGAGGAATACCGGACGTTTTTGCAGAAGCTCTTCACCTGCTGGGCCGAGCGTGATATTGGCTGGATCTATGTGATGAATATTGAAGGCGCTCTGGGCAGCTGGACCGGGCGGGATGAAGCTGTACAGCGGCTGGCCGAGATCTGCGGGGATTCTCTGGTCATGAAGCATAGCGGTGTTTTCCTGGAGCATGCTTATTATCGTTATCCATCCGATCAGTTGAAGGAAATGGGGAAAACAGCCGTGTGCGGTGCTGAACTTGTTCCGCACTATATGAAGCTCATGAAGCAGCTGATGCGGCATTATCTGCCAGGCGGCGGGATACGTCCCGCCGCAGAAGCTATGATGAAAAAAGAAGTGTTGTCATGATAAAAAATGCCGCTGGTCGCAAAGACCAGCGGCATTTTACCTGTCGGACCGTTCCGTTCAGGCAATCCCGTTGCTGAGATAGCGGCGCTGCAGACAGAACACGCTGTGGATGAGCTTATTCTGCAGTACTTCGCTGAGGCTTTCCTCCAGCGAAACGCCGATATGATAGATACAGCCGGCAGATACAATCACCGGGGTACAGCGTACGACCCGGGCCAGCACAGACAGCTCATTGAGGATAGGCAGTCCGGCGACAGCAAGATCGATCCTGCTGTCCGGTGCGATTGGCTCCATGGATACAAAGCACAGGCCGCCGCCACTGATATCGATGGTTACTGAGCTCCTGGCGTTGCGGAAGCCGCCATAGACATTCGGAGCCTTGATTTGGATGGGCAGGGGTACAGGTACGCGGATAAAACGGCGCTGCTGCTGTTTTTCCAGCTGCTCAGGTTTTGAGATATACCAGATAAGGTCATCCACGACATTCTTATGCTGATAGATGGAATCAAAACGATAAACACAGTGTTTATCCGGAATACTGACCTGCAGTTCATCGCCGGCTTTTACACGGGGAAGGCAGCCGTTTGCTGGCAGCTGGATCAGAAGAGATAAGAATCCGGGCTCGATGTCTGAAATCTTTCCGTTCAAAGCAGCAGGCAGGTTTTGGGAGTGAATGTTCAAGGGCTGATCCACAGCTAAAAAATCAGCAGAACAAATCATATTATCATGCATAGGTAGGCCTTCTTTCTGTTTGCAGGATATAAGTCGTCATGTTCCGCAAAAAGTATAAAATATAGGGAAGAAATCGTGTCCATTTAAGATAAACATCTTCTTCTCATCATACCAAAAGGCAGTTGGATTTGTCAAATATGTCTGAAAATGA
>CAZTAP010000295.1:0-2360 GCA_964611665.1 uncultured Selenomonadaceae bacterium
GGCTTTCAATGTAGCTGCAGGCCAGAGCGTCAAAGTTGGCGAGTCCCTCGTCATCCTTGGCTGATCCTAAACAATACAAAGAGTCGCCTCCTGTGGGGGCGTCTCTTTTTTTTGGAAAAAATTTGCTGAAAAAGCCTGAGGTTCATGATAAAATAGAAAGGTACAGAGGATGAATTGAATGGAGGATGCAACATGGCAAAAAGTATTACTGAGGTTTTGGGCATAAAATATCCGATTATCCAGGGCGGCATGGCCTGGATCTCTGATGCGGGGCTTGCCGCTGCGGTATCGAATGCTGGCGGTGCGGGCATTATCTCGACGGGTGGACGTACGACGGAGTATGTACGCAAGGAAATCCAGCGTGCGAAAAAGCTTACGGACAAACCGTTCGGCGTGAATGTGATGCTGATGGCTCCGAACAAGGATGAGATCGTTGAGGTCATCTGTGAGGAAAAACCGGCTTTTGTAACACTTGGCGCAGGCAATCCGGTGCCGTTCTTCAAATATTTCCAGGCGGCCGGAGTGAAAATCCTGCCGGTTGTACCGAATGTCAAGCTTGCCAAACGCGTGGAGGCTGCAGGTGCTGATGCAGCGATTGTTGAGGGCATGGAGGCTGGCGGCCATATCGGCGTGCTCACGACGATGGCACTTATGACGCAGGTCATTCCGGAAGTGGATCTGCCCGTTGTCATGGCTGGCGGCTTTGCCGATGGCAGAGGACTTGCTGCGGCACTTCTCATGGGAGCAGCCGGGGTACAGATGGGGACACGCTTCCTCGTGGCAGAGGAATGCCCGGTGCATGCGAATATGAAGCAGAAGCTCATCGAGGCAGTCGATACGGATACAATCGTGACAGGCGAGACCATCGGTGGTGCTGTACGGGGCCTCAAGAACAAGTTCTCACTGGGGTTTGTGGAGCTTGAGCATTCGGGCAAAGCGGATAAGGAAGAGCTCATGAAGCTTGCCACGGGTACGAATAAGCTTGCAGCTGTCGAGGGCGATGTGGAAAATGGCATGATGCAGGCCGGACAGAGCCTGCTGCCGCTCAGGAAGATTGAGCCGGTACAGGATATCATCGGGAGCATCATGAAGGAAGCAAGAGATACACTGGCGCGGGCAAAGGATATCCAGTGTTGATGAATCAGAAAGAGGGGCACAGGCTCCTCTTTTTTTGTCTTTGCTTGCAGAAAACCATCTAATATGTTATTATACTAAATAGTAATTTTCCTATTTACGTTAATTTACCCAAATCTTTTGGAGGGATTCTTTTGAAATTGAAATTTGGTATACTGGCTGTATTGCTGGTATGTTGTTTAGCGCTGGCAGGTTGTGGGAGTTCCGCGCCCGGACAGCAGTCTGCAGCGAAGAAGGATGGAAAACTGCATATCGTAACATCGTTCTATCCGATGTATGTAGCAACCATCAATATAACAAAGGGAGTAGACGGCGTTGAAGTCGTGAATATGACAAAGCCGCAGACGGGCTGCCTGCATGATTATCAGCTTTCCACGGAAGATATGAAGAAGCTGGAAAAGGCAGATGTCTTTGTGGTGAATGGCGGCGGGATGGAAAATTTCCTGGATAAGGTCGTCTCACAGCAGAAAAACCTGAAAATCATCGATGCATCCAGGGATATTGGACTCATTGCCGATGGCAATGAAATGAACCCGCATGTCTGGGTGAGCGTCAGCAATGCGATTGCCCAGGTCAAGAACATTGCAGGTGAGCTCGCAGCTGCAGATCCGGAGCATGCGGATGCCTATCGGGCGAATGCGCTCGCGTATGTAGAAAAACTGGAGGCACTCAAAAAGGATATGCATGCGGAGCTTGATGATCTGCCGCATAAGGATATCGTAACGTTCCATGAGGCGTTTCCGTATTTTGCCGAGGAGTTCAAGCTCAACATCATCAGTGTAGTAGAACGTGAGCCGGGCTCTGAGCCTTCGCCGAAAGAGCTTGAAGATACCGTGGCACAGGTCAGAAAGCTGCCGGTCAAGGTGCTCTTTACCGAGCCGCAGTATTCACCAGGTGCGGCCGAGACGATTGCCCGGGAGACCGGAGCGAAGATTTATTCTTTGGATCCGGTGGTAACCGGAGAGGCAAATGAGAGCGCAATGGATGCATATATCAATGCGATGCGGAAAAATGCAGATGTATTGAAGGAAGCATTGCAGTAATAGAAAAGATTTTATGTGATGATGTGAGCGGTTGGACACATCATGAATAAGCAGAAGACGGAAATATCGGATAAAAGATATTTCCGTTTTTTCTTTTGCAGCTGGCTAAATTACAGTTTAGCGGGAAGTTTGTTTCCTGGGGTTATCGAATTTGTATAGAACTCAAACTTCGCACTTTAAAAA
>CAZTAP010000296.1:0-2339 GCA_964611665.1 uncultured Selenomonadaceae bacterium
TCATAATCACCCATCCCTATTTTTCAATTAACCTGTCAAACGTCCTAAAAAAAACTATTAACACGTTATCTTTATCATATACAAAAAAACAGATAAATTCAATAGTTTTCCGCAGCTTGGTATAATATTTTTAAATTTTCTTTCAATATTTTCAGTTAAAAAGTCCCGTAAAAAAAAGATTCCGGGAACTCTGCCCGGAATCTTTTTCAGCGAATTAAAATTGAAAATGTGCAATGGAGCCATTGAGTTTCTGTGCCAGACCAGCGAGTGAATCACTTGCCGAAGCAATTTCCTCTGCAGAAGCCGACTGTTCCTCAGTAGCTGCAGAGACCGTCTGCATCTGGCTTGACACCTCGTTGCCATGTTCATCGATGCTCTGCACTTCCTGTGTGATTTTCTCCGTATCTTCATAAACCGCATGCACTGACTCGGAAACACTCTGCATCTGACCGGAAACCTCCTGGACAATACCGCGGATTTCATCAAACATCCCACGCAGATCCTCTACCGAATGGGTACCATCAAGCACTTCCTTGCGTCCCTGATTCATCGCTGCCACAGCCTTGTCTGTATCCTGCTGGATGGATTTGATGAGCTCCGATATCTGCTTGGCTGCATCAGAGGACTGCTCCGCAAGCTGTCTGACCTCATCCGCTACCACGGTAAACCCACGTCCATGCTCACCCGCTCTTGCTGCCTCAATGGCTGCATTCAGCGCGAGCAGATTCGTCTGATCGGCAATGCCGGAAATCGTGTCGATGATCTGTCCGATTTCCTTGGAACGTTCTCCAAGCTTATCCACCAGCTTTGCCGTAGAGTCCACTGTACCCTCAACCTGCTTCATCTGCTGCACCGAACTGTCGATCGAACTGCTGCCGGTAAGAGCCTTCTTGGCCGCTTCAGAAGAATTCTCTGCAACCTTCTCCGCTTCGGTACGGATCTGTTCCACCGATGCTGTGACCTTTTCAATCGACTCCGTGCTCTTCATCACAGCTCCCTGCTGCTGAACAACAACATCCGCTGCACCCGCAATCGATTCAGCTACCTGCGTAGAAGCCTTTGCTGTCTGCGTAGCACTTGCTGTAAGCTCTTCAGAAGACGCTGCGAGCTGATCGGCTGAATCATGGACACTCTTCATGAGTTTGCCAAGCTCAGTTTCCAGATCCGCCAGCTCACGCTCCATCTGGCCGAATTCATCACTGCGCTCAATATCCGCTCTGTCCTGACGGAAATCGCCATTCTTGAGCTTGCCGCAAACCTGCATCATACGGTAAAGCGGCCTGGTAACCGCCTTGATGACAAGCCAGCTGAAAGCTGCCAAGAGCAGCAGTGCGATCAGTGTCTTGAGCATCATGGATTCAATGGCAGATTTCATATCCTCAGCACTCTGGACATGAAGTTTCTCTGCATTGTCCGTGGCAATTTTCTGCAATTCATCTGACTTCTGTTTCATACCAGCCAGTTCGCGTTCTCCCTGATTCTGGAATAAATTCAGCGCTTCCGCATTCTTATTTGCCGCACCAAGCTCAGCAATCTCGATGGTTACCTTTTTATAAGATTCCCATTGCTGGTCCAGGCCAGGAAATTTTGCTGCTGCTTCCGGAGCAAACTTTGCTGCTTCCTTATAAGCATTCCATGCCTCTTCATAATCTTTAATGTCTTCATTGATGGCTGCTCTGGCTTTTTGAATTCCCTCCGGCTTATTTTCTGCAATCGCCCGAAGTGTGTCCGCCTCCATACGACGGCTTACGACTCTGGCCTTACTCAGATTTACAATGGCCGTGAGCTTACGCGAATACATATTATCCAGCATATCATCCGCATTCTTCAAATGGGAATATCCTGTCCAGCCAATCGCGAGCATCGCAATCACCGCAACAACAACCAAAACCAAAATCTTGTAGGCAACCTTTACATTATTAAGTACATTCATCTTCTTCCCTTTTCCTCCTCAATATTGCCCAAAAGTACTACATCTGATTTTCATAAATATAATTTATTACTTTATATTCGTTCTATAAATTTCTTTGGACTAGCTTATGTTTTAAATTTTATCATATTCTTGGGCTTTTGCAAGGTCTAATTGATATATGTTCTCAATAACTATTCTGATTAATTTAATTTTATAGGTCTATAAGCCCATTACGTATCAGCAGTAGGTTCATACTACCCTATTTTTATGAAAATGATTCCAGAGTCCTAAAACAAAAAAAGAGTTTATTCCACGACGCTGCAGAATAAACTCTTTTTATATTTTTCAGCTCACCTCTGTTCGGCCTTTTTCTTACGACGCTGCAGAACAAAAACACCGCCAAGAATAATGATGCCAATGATATCCG
>CAZTAP010000297.1:0-2327 GCA_964611665.1 uncultured Selenomonadaceae bacterium
CAATCCGAGTCTCTGGCATAATACACAGCTGAATGCTGAGGCGGGTGTATTTGAGGTTTTAGCAGATCGCATTTATCAGGTACGTGGATATGATATGGCGAATGCAACCTTCATTCGCAGCGAGCATGGATGGATGGTTTTTGACACGCTGATGTGTACCGAAAATATGCGAGCGGCGCTTCAGCTGATGCAAAAAGAAGTTTTTCCGAAGTTTGCGGCAAAGGAAAATCGGATCGTTGCTGTATTGTATAGTCATCCGCATGTCGACCATTTTGGCGGAATCTGTGGCTTGATTTCTGCAGAGGATGTTTATCGGCCGGACAATGCATCGGAAAGCCTGGCTGTGCAAATGGAAAATGCCCTGCAGCAGAAAAAAACAGTAATCATGGCGCCGGATGGCTTCCTGCGGGAAGCAGAGAGCGAGAATGTTTATGCCGGCAAAGCGATGGGACGCCGGGCGCAATATCAGTATGGTGTCTTTTTGCCAAAGGGAGCGCGCGGCGGTCTGTCCATCGGTATTGGCCTGGGGCAGTCGACTGGTGAGGTTTCGCTGATTGCACCAACCTATAATATAGCGCAGGATAAAGAAACCGCGGATATCGATGGCGTATCCGTGCAGTTCCAGCTGACGCCGGATACGGAGGCGCCTTGTGAGGTGAATGTCTGGTTCCCGCAGTGGCGTGCACTGTGGCTGGCTGAAAACTGTACGGGGACGATGCATAATATTTATACCTTACGCGGTGCCAAAGTGCGTGATGCAAACGGCTGGGCTAAATATATTTGTGAAGCAATGTCTGATTTCGGGCCGGAAGCGCAGGTCGTCTTTCAGTCACATAATTGGCCGCATTGGGGAAATCAAGCGATTTGGGACTATATGAAAAATACTGCCGAAACCTATAAATATATCCATGATCAGACGCTGCATTATATCAATCTTGGGTATACCAGTACGGAAATTTCACATATGCTGCAGCTTCCTGGTGAATTGGATCGTCTTTGGTATAACCGGCCTTATTATGGGACTGTTTCCCATAATGCGAAGGCCGTATATCAAAAATATATGGGCTGGTACGATGCAAATCCTGTAAATCTTAATTTGCTGCCTCCGCAGGATAGTGCGAAAAAGCTGGTAGAGTACTTAGGCGATACCAATGCGGTACTGGCAAAGGCCCGTAAGGATTTTGCTAAAGGAAATTATCAGTGGGTAGCTCAGATTACGAAAGAGATTGTCTATGCGGATCCACAAAATATGGAAGCGCGGCGGCTTTGCGCCGATGCGCTGGAACAGCTTGGCTATCAGGCGGAATCGGGAACCTGGCGGAATGCCTATCTGATGGGCGCACTCGAGCTGCGCCAGACACCGGAGGAAGCGGCGGCAAAGGCGAAGCTGGCTGCGGCGTCCAATGCAGGCGGCAAAGGGAATATGAGCGCCAGCGGGCAAATGACGACGGAAATGGCGCTCGACTATCTGGGAATCATTACCGATGCCAGCAAGGCTGTTGGACATAATGTGACATTGCGGCTGACCATCCTTGATGATACAGGGAAAACCGCCGAGGAGTGGGTCGTGAAACGAGAAAATGGAACGGTGGTTTATTTCAAGGGAGACAATCCGTTCATTGCCGTTGATGGTCAGGTCTCGTGCACCTGCAGACAATTTGTCGATGCTATTCTTAGTGGGAGTATCGATGGGATTCCGGCGGACCATGGCAATACACTGGCAGCCTTTGCACAGCTGCTGGATTATCGTGAGGTCGGAACCGGGGCGTTCAATATCATAGAACCTTGAAACGAAAAAGTATACCAAGGAAGAAGCGCAGCGGATTCTTTGTGCTGCAGCGGCGATGCTTCATGGTAGATGCCTGACGGTATGAAGCTGAGAAGGGGAATTTATTGACATGCTTTTAATTTTTATGGTAAACTCCTGAGTTTGACACTTACATGACTAAAAAACGCCTAGAACCCTTGAAATATAAGGGATCTGGCGTTTTTTGCTTTTCTTGCTTTTTGAGTAATGCCTTTCGGTTTCTACTAGTCTTAGAGGCCCCTGAAGCTCTTGGAATGATACGCAGAAAAGACTGAGGTCGTCAAGAATAAACATATGCAAAGTATTACAAAAATCTTGATTCCCATCCAAAGGACTCAAGGTTTTTTCTATTCAACGAAAAATTAGATAACATGAGTGACATCTATTGTGCCCAGCGGCGAAAGAAAGTCGTTTGCATTTATTGGGTGGATTCCGGACAGACCACTGCAGCTTCGTTGCAGTTCGTATTCGCTGCTCCGCAGAAAGCAGTTTGACGGCAGGGAGAAATCGCCGTATCTGC
>CAZTAP010000298.1:0-2323 GCA_964611665.1 uncultured Selenomonadaceae bacterium
AAGCGCAGTCTGGAGATCATGGAAAAGGCCATTGCACTTGCTGCAGCACTTGGTGTGAGGACCATCCAGCTTGCCGGCTACGATGTCTATTATGAAGAGGGGACGGAGCAGACGCGTCAGGACTTTGTGCGAAATCTCAGAAAATGTGCGGAGATGGCAGCTGAAGAGGGGATCCTTCTTGGCTTTGAGACGATGGAGACGGCTTTTATGGATAATGTGAAGAAGGCCATGCACTATGTGCAGGCCGTGGATTCTCCTTATCTTGGCGTGTATCCGGATGCCGGCAATATTACAAATGCGGCGCTTTTGTATCATGAAGATGTTCTTGCGGATATGGAGACAGGCCGCGGCCATCTTGCTGCTGTGCACCTGAAGGAAGCTTTGCCCGGCAAGTATCGTGAAATCCCGTTTGGCACCGGCCATGTAGATTTTGACAAGATTGTGCGGAAAAGCTGGGAACTCGGTGTAAGACGCTATGTGGCAGAGTTCTGGTACAAGGAAGGCAGTGACTGGCAGCAGGAACTGCAGAAGGCAAATGATTTTATGAGAGAAAAGTTCGCAGGAATCGGAGAATGAGAGAGGTAGATATAAATGAAAGCAAATAAGAAAGTCATTGGTGAATTGGAAAAATGTTACTCCCTGGCCATGCTTCATTATCAGAACAAGGACCATTTCCTTGTGGCAGCCGAGAAGGTCAATAAATGCTATCTTTATGACCTGGCTGGCAGCCAGGAAGAAACGGTCTGGGAGGAACCGGGCGGTGTCATGACGATGGTACAGGTACCGGGAACGGACGGACAATTTCTTGCTACGCGCAAGTTTTACTCGCCGAATGATTCCAAGGAAGCCTCAATCGTCGTTGTCACGCCAAAGGGAAAGAATGACTGGGAGGTCCGTACGCTCACAGACCTGCCTTTCGTTCATCGTTTCGACATCGTTACGTCAGGCGGTGTGAATTATCTTATTGCCTGTGCATTGAAGTCCGATCACGAATACAAGGAAGACTGGCGTTTCCCGGGCAAAGTATTCGCTGCTGTTTTGCCGGATGATCTGAGCGGTTTCAATGATGATCATCAGCTGGAGCTTACTGTCCTCAAAGAGGATATGCTCAAGAATCATGGCTATTATCGTCATCAGGATGCGGCGGATCGTACGAGCAGCATTATTTCCTGCGATTCCGGTGTCTATCAGTTCATTCCGCCGGAGCAGGCTGGCGGAATATGGAAAATTGAGCAGCTTACGGCTGATGCGGCCAGTGATGCATTGCTGCTCGATCTCAACGGCGATGGCAGAGAAGAGCTTTGTACGATTGCGCCGTTCCATGGCGATACGGTGAAGATCTATGAGAAAAAATCCGGCGGATTCGAGCTTGCGTATACTTATCCGGAAAAGCTGGAATTCCTGCATGCTATCTTTGGCGGTGAGGTCCTGGGCAAGCCGGTCTGGATTCTGGGACATCGCAAAGGAGAGCGGTATCTGCTGGCCTTTACGTATGAAAACGGCAGCTATGGTGCACAGATGCTCGATCAGGGCTGTGGTGCGGCAAATGTTCTTCATTATACGTATGAGGGCAAGGATGTCCTGATTGCGACAAATCGGGAAATCAATGAGATTGCCCGCTATGAGCTTACCGAATAACGGAAGAAAAAGGGCGCAGCGCTGGTTGCCCTTTTCTTTTATCCGGATAAATTTTCAAACGCGCTCTGTACTTTTTCGTTCGAATCATGTATGATAATGTCTGGGTGCAATTTTGCAAAATAAGGTTAAGGGGAGATAAGATTCATGAGTAACATTGATACTACCTGCGTAAATGCGATTCGTGTATTGGCTGCTGATGCCATCCAGAAAGCAAATTCCGGTCATCCGGGGCTTCCGCTTGGCAGTGCTGCCATGGCCTATGAGCTTTGGGCCAACCATATGAACCATAATGCCAAAAATCCGAAATGGGCAAATCGTGACCGTTTCGTTCTTTCAGGCGGTCATGGTTCGACGCTGTTATATTCCTTGCTTCATTTTTATGGCTACGGCCTTACGCTAGAGGATATGAAGCAGTTCCGTCAGGATGGTTCGCTTACGCCGGGACATCCGGAATATGGCCATACGACAGGCGTTGAAGCAACGACTGGTCCGCTTGGTGCCGGCATGGGTATGGCAGTAGGCATGGCTATGGCAGAAGCTCATCTTGCAGCAGCGTTCAACAAGCCGGATTTCCCGGTCGTTGATCATTATACGTTCGCTCTGGGCGGCGATGGCTGCATGATGGAGGGAATTTCCTCCGAGGCATTCTCGCTCGCAGGTACGCTCGGTCTTTCGAAACTTATTA
>CAZTAP010000299.1:0-2297 GCA_964611665.1 uncultured Selenomonadaceae bacterium
GTCCATACGGGCGGCTGCGGCGAATGCCAGGCATCCTGCCAGTCGGCTTGCAAGACATCCTGCACTGTAGGCAATCAGGTTTGCGAGAAATGATTTTTGAAAAGCCTTCCAATGGGGAAGGCTTTTTTCATGTTAAGGAGCAGTAGACGAATGAAAGCGAAGATACATAAGTTTCACCAGAATGGCATGTACATTCTGCTCGATATCAACAGCGGTGCCGTACATGTTGTCGATCCGATGATCTATGCGATGATGGATACCTTTGACGGTACGAATGATGCAGCTGTGCTTGCAGCACTGGCTGGCAGATACCCGGAAGCTGAGCTCAAAGAGGCACTTGGCGAGCTGCATGCGCTTATGGACGCACAGCAGCTTTTCGCGCCGGATATCGACGTGCCGCCAACCTTCAAACAGAAGGGGCTCGTAAAGTCCCTGTGCCTCATGATTGCGCAGGACTGCAACCTGCGCTGCAAGTACTGCTTCGGTGACGGCGGCAGCTACGGGCAGGAACGTGCGGTCATGACACCGGAGGTCGGCAAACGTGCGGTGGATTTCCTCATTGAGGCCAGCGGCCCGCGCAAACACTGTGAGATGGACTTTTTTGGCGGCGAGCCGCTCATGAATATGAAAACGGTCAGGGCTGTGACCGAGTATGTGCATAAGAGAGAGCAGGAAACCGGCAAGAAATTCAAGCTCACGCTTACGACGAATGGCATGCTGCTGAACGATGAGAATATTCAGTGGCTCAACGAAAATAATTTTGCGCTGGTCTTGTCCCTGGATGGCCGCAAGGAGGTCCATGATGCGACGCGTCCGGATGTCGGCGGGCATGGTACCTATGACCGTGTGGTCAGGAATTTCCATAAATGCATCGACAGCCGCAAGGGCGGTGACTATGATTACCGCGGCGTCTATACGTATATCCGCGGGACCTATACGCATAACAATATGGACTTTACCAGGGATGTGCTGGCCATGAACGATGAGGGCTTCGATATCCTGTCCATGGAGCCGGTGGTCATGAAGGACAGCCCGCTGGGCTTTACCGAGGCGGACCTGCCGCGCATTTTTGCGGAGTACGACCGCCTGACGGAGGCATATCTTGAGCGTCATCGTGCGGGCAGGGGGTTCTATTTCTTCCATTTCAATATGGATCTGTCCAATGGTCCGTGCGTGGCCAAGCGCCTTTCCGGCTGCGGTGCAGGACATGAATATTTTGCCGTAGCGGAAAATGGCGATCTTTATCCGTGCCATCAGTTCGTAGGCCGTGATAAGTACAAGCTTGGCAATATCTGCGATGGCGTTACGAATCAGGAACTGCCGCAGTACTTCCGTGAGTCACATGTACTCAATAAGCCGAAATGCCGCGACTGCTGGTCGCGTTTCTTCTGCAGCGGCGGCTGCCATGCGAATGCGGATCTTTTCCATGGCGATATCCGCAAACCGTATGAAGTGGGCTGCGAAATCCAGAAAAAGCGTCTGGAATGTGCGATCCTGGTGCAGGCTGTGCTTGCTTTGGAAAAAGAGAATAAGGCATAAACTAAGGGGCACCGCTTTGCTGAAAAGTGGTGCCTTTTTATATAACCTGCAGTTATTGGTATGGGGATTTTGACCTAACAAAAATTACCAAAAATCGTCCGTCAGATTTTTCGCATTTTGAATTGATTACCTTGTAAAAACCCTTGCAGCACCTGGAAAAACGCAGGACTTTGTCTTATTGTGTATTTGTAGAGAAAATTTTGATAATAAAGTTTTTTAACTATATTATAATTACCTAAATTTATGGAGAAAACATTGACAATAGGGGGAAAATTATTGTACTATAAGTAAGTAAAAAGCATGTTGCGAGGATTTCCTGTGACGGTTTTGGCGATTGCCGAAAGCTGTGGGCCTAGGCAACACCTAAAATAAGATCTGAGCTTGCTCAGAAAATTTTTAAAAAATTTAGGGGGTATTTTTCAAATGGCAGTAAAAGTAGCTATTAACGGTTTTGGACGTATCGGTCGTCTCGCATTCAGACAGATGTTTGATGCAGAAGGTTATGAAGTTGTTGCAATCAACGATCTCACTAGCCCGAAGATGCTTGCTCATCTTCTCAAGTATGATTCCTCCCAGGGAAAATACAAGTATTGCGATGCTGTAGAAGCTGGCGAAGATTCCATCACAGTTAACGGCAAAACGATCAAAATCTATGCAGAAAAAGACGCTAAGGACATTCCTTGGGGCAAGCATGACGTAGATGTTGTCCTCGAATGCACTGGTTTCTACACTTCCAAAGAAAAGGCTTCTGCACATAT
>CAZTAP010000300.1:0-2279 GCA_964611665.1 uncultured Selenomonadaceae bacterium
CCTTTGGGATGATGCGGGCAATAGTAAAAGGCGTCGATATGGGCGCCATGTTTTTTGAGGTCTTCGTTCATCCATGCATGAAGTGCCCGGATGTCCGCCTCCGTATAATAGCCGCGTGCCACACCGCTCTGGTTGGTGATGACAATGACCTTGTATCCGTGCTCGCTGCAATATTGAATCGTCTGGATGGCACCAGCCATCCAGACGAAATCTTCTTTCTTATAAAGGTAGTGTACATCAACATTCAATGTACCATCACGATCGAAAAAGGCTGCTTTATTCCTTGCCATAGGTAAAATACCCACCTTCATCGAGGAAATCGCAGTATTCTTTGACGGCTTCCTTCATTTCATGGAAGCCTTCGTTGTAGCCTGCATCCATCAGGTTCGTTTTGTCTGCTTCGGTGAAGTTCTGATATTTGCCGCGCAGGATCTCCGGGAATTCGCGATACTCGATATGGCCTTCGCCCAGTGCATCGATGACAGCCTGTCCGACTTCATTGTAGGTATGTGCATGGCCGGTACCGCAGTTATAGATGCCGCTCGGACCATGGTTTTCCCAGAACCAGAGGTTGACCTTGACGACGTCTTTGACATAGACGAAGTCACGGCGCTGTTCGCCGTCGCCATAGCCGTCGATGCCCTTGAAAAGACGAACCTTGCCCGTTTCTTTGATCTGGTTGTAGAGCTGATAGAAGATAGAAGCCATCTTGCCCTTGTGATGCTCCTGCGGTCCATAGACATTGAAATACTTCAGCCCGACAATCTGGCTGTGTGCTTCCGGCAGGACCTGACGCACATAACGGTCAAAAGCCAGCTTGGAGAATGCATACGGATTCAGCGCATCCTCACATTCATCTCCCTCGCGGAAGCCATGCTTGCCGCTGCCATAGGTCGAGGCCGAGGAAGCATATAGGAACGGAATGCGATGCTGCAGACAGAAATGAAGCACCGACTTCGAGTATTCATAGTTGACCTTCATCATGTAGTTCACATCATACTCCATCGTATCCGAGCAGGCTCCCTCATGGAATACGGCATCGATATCCGAGCCATCGAAATCATCATCCTCGATGCTCTGAAGGAAATCATCCTTATGCTGATAGTCAATGAATTCCAGGCCTCTGAGATTTTTATAGTTCTGCCCGTCCTTCAGATCATCCACGATCAGGATGTCCGTACGTCCGCGGCGATTCAGTTCCTTTACGATGTTGCTGCCGATGAATCCGGCACCACCTGTTACAATAATCATGATATTTCCTCCCCTTAATCCTTCATCAGACTGCTCAGCGCATCCAGCAGTTCTTCCTTGCTGACTGCGTAGGTGCCGAGCTTCGCGACAACGACGCTGGCTGCAAGGTTCGCAAGGTAAGCACCGTCCGTCGGCTTGAGTCCGCCGGCCAGAGCCAGCGCAAACACTGCGATGACCGTATCGCCTGCACCGGATACATCGAATACCTCCTGTGCCTTGGTCGGGATATGCGAAACCTCTCCCGGACGCACAAGGCTGAGACCTGCCTCAGAACGTGTAGCGATGACATTCTTGATTTTGAATTTGCGCATGATATACTGGGCTGCCTTTTCCACAGCCTCGTCTTTATTTTTGATCGGATCCATCAGGATCTCGTTGATTTCTTTGAGATTCGGCGTGATATAGTCCGCCTCGGCATATTTGATCCAGTTATTGCCCTTCGGATCTACGATGACCGGAACGCCATGCGTATGCGCAGCCTTCACGACCTGCTGGCAGATTGCCTCGGTGCAGGCGCCTTTGCCGTAGTCCGAGATGATGAGGCAGTCAATGCTTTCGTTGAGCTTCTGCTCGATATAGTTCAAAAGCCGTGCTGCATAAGGATCCCTTATGGGTGCAGTTTCCTCGAAATCCAGCCGCAGCATCTGCTGATGCCCGCCGATGACACGAAGCTTCGTGGTCGTCGGATTCTGTGTCGTGATGAGTCCCTTGTAGTCAATGCCGCGCGATGTGAATTTGTCCACGAGGCTCTGACAATGATAGTCCTCACCCACAAAGCCTGCAATGGAGGTCTGGCAGCCGAGCAGCGCAAGGTTGTGTGCAACGTTTGCCGCACCGCCCAGCGTTTCCTTCTGGTCCATCACCCGCGTAATCGGCACCGGAGCCTCTGGTGAAATCCGCGTGACTTCACCATAATAATATTTATCCAGCATAACATCCCCGACAACAAGGATCTTGCATTTTCCCGTTTTGTTCGCCACAAATTCATAGAGTGCATTCGCTTCCATAAAAAACCTCCATCATATAAA
>CAZTAP010000301.1:0-2272 GCA_964611665.1 uncultured Selenomonadaceae bacterium
TGCGTTTCATAAAGCTTCTGCATGATGGACAATGTTTCCTTGGCCGAATAGCCAAAAAGACGATTTGCATCCGTCTGCAGCGAAGTCAGATCATAAAGCAAAGGTGCCTCTGTCCGTTTGAGTTTGCGCTCAATATGCTGAAGCTTCAGCTCCTGACCGCCGAGCTTTTTCTCCAGCCCCGCCAGTTTTTCCTTCTGAAAGCTCCGGCAGCTTCCCTTGGCTTTGTCCTGCCAGGTGAACACAACACTTCCGGTATGGACCGCCAGTCCATAATATTCTTCCGGCACAAAGTCCGAAATTTCCTTTTCACGCGCCGCAATCATCGCAAGCGTAGGCGTCTGCACCCGGCCGCAGGAAAGCTGCGCATTGAATTTACACGTCAGCGCACGCGTGGCATTGATGCCTACATACCAGTCAGAAGCAGCTCTGGCCGTCGCTGAATGGTAGAGATTTTCATATGCGCGTCCGTCTCTGAGCTTTGCAAAGCCCTCGCGGATGGCTTTATCCGTGACTGAGGAAATCCACAGCCGCTTCAGCGTTTTATGCGGCCTGACGATTTCCAGGATCCAGCGTGCAACAAGCTCGCCCTCCCGCCCGGCATCCGTTGCAATGACGATTTCTGTCACATCCGGACGTCTGAGCTGCGCTTTCACCGCATGGAACTGCTTCGTTGTCTGGCGAATGACCACAAGTTCCAGCTTCTCCGGCAGGATTGGCAGTTCATCGAGCCGCCATTCCTGATATTCCCCGCCATATTTCTCCGGATCAGCCAGTGTAACCAGATGGCCCAAAGCCCAGGTCACAATATATTTATCTCCCTCCAGGAAGCCGTTGCCCTTTTTCGTACAATTCAGCACCCGGGCAATATCCCGTCCCACAGATGGCTTTTCTGCCAAAACACAAATCTTGCTCATTCCCTCATCCTCTCCGTTTGTTTTCTCTGTTTCATAATATATTAGTATAGCATAAATCACCTGAAAACACATGAAAAAGAGGCATCGCAGCTGCGATGCCTCTGATTAAATTTTTCTAAGGAACTGCACGCTCAATGCTTGCGCATCACCGTTACCCGGAGGAAGAGTGCCAGACAGACAATGCCGAACACGATACCGACAGGATACGTAATGCTGGTAGGCAGCTGGAAGCCTTCCTTTGCCTGCAGGATATACGTAGAAGTAACGACCGACATAAACGTTGCCGGAATCGCTGCAATAAGATAGTTAAGCGTACCAGGGCACTTGCGATAGAGATAGACCGCGCCGGTCCAGAGTACGATCATGGCAAGCGTCTGATTCGTCCAGGAGAAATAACGCCAAATAATATCAAAATTGATCTGGGAAAGAATGCCGCCAATACCCAGCAAAGGAACTGCAAACATCAGGCGCTTCGAAGATTTGACCTGCTCCACTTTGAACCAGTCAGCCAGCGTAAGACGGGCAGAACGGAACGCCGTATCCCCTGAGGTAATCGGGCAGGCAATAACACCGAGCATAGCAAGCGATGCACCAGCGCCAGCCCCCATGAAGCCAACACAGATATCATAGACCGCACCGCCCGGGCCGCCGGCTTTCATTGCTGCAGCAAGGCCGGAAGTACCATCATAGAACGTAACACCGGCAGCTGCCCAGATCAGGGCGATGATGCCTTCTGCTACCATCGCACCATAGAATACCGGACGAGCAAGGCGCTCATCTTTGAGGCAGCGTGCCATGATTGGCGACTGCGTAGAATGGAAACCCGAAATAGCACCGCAGGCAACCGTGATGAACATGAGCGGCCAGATTGGCAGCTGTTTGTCTATCGGTCCCGGATACCAGTTCGAAAGAGACATTTCCGGCATGGTATGACCGCCTACACCGAAGAGCATGCCGCCCATGATGCCAAGCGCCATGACAATCAGGCACACACCGAAGATTGGATAGAAGCGTGCGATGATCGTATCGATTGGCAGCAATGTTGCCAGGAAATAATAAATCAGCACAATAATGAGCCATGGAGCAACTGCCCAGCCTGTAAGCTTAGCAAGCAGCATAGCCGGCCCCGTCATGAATACAGTACCAACCAGTACCAGCAGGATGACAGAAAAAATACGCATGATGGTAAGCATCACCGAGCCCATCTGTGTACCGACAACTTCCGAGATGCTCTTGCCATCCTCACGCAGGGAAATCATACCGGACATATAGTCATGTACACCACCAGCAAAAATCGTACCGAGGACAATCCAGAGATACACGCTTGGCCCCCAAAGAGCACCGCCCAGCGCACCAAA
>CAZTAP010000302.1:0-2264 GCA_964611665.1 uncultured Selenomonadaceae bacterium
ATTATACTATAAAAACTATTGCTGCCACTATTTTTATCATCTTTTCAGCGGAAGGTTTCGATATGCAGATGCGTGCCGTCGGTATGGAATACGACGGCACCATTTTTGTCTGTACGGAAAATCTGAGCACCATGCAGAGCCAGCTGCTCAAGCGTTTCCCGATTCGGGTGGCCGAAGGAATTGTCCGCACCTACGCAGATCATTGCATATTTCGGCTGCAGTGCCTGCAGGAATTCCCGCGATGTCGAAGTCTTTGAGCCATGATGTCCGACTTTGAGTACAGTGACCGGCCTGAGCTTCTGCTCTGCCATGAGCTTTTTCTCCTGTTCCTTCACGAGATCTCCCGTGAACAGGAAGGATGCGCGTCCATAGCTTACGCGGATGACATTGGACACCTCGTTGCCCGTCGCCGCTCCCTGCGGTGCAGGCGGGGCATAGAGCACATCAATGCACACGCCGTCCAGTTCGATATGCTCACCTGTCTCTGCCGCTGCAAAGGATTTGAGCTCCGATGCCGCATAGGAAATCTGCAGGGACTTTGCATATTCCTTCAGCGGTTCATGACCAGTAAGCACCTGGCCTGTCGGTATTTTGCGCAGCACACCGCCAGTTCCCGCCGCATGGTCCTCATGGGCATGCGTGAGGAAAATATAATCCAGGCTGCGCACGCCATAATGCCAGAGATAGGGCACATCCACACGTCCGCCGATATCAAAGGCTCCGTCACGCGTACCGCCCGTATCCACCATAAAGGCGTGACCATGCGGTGTCACAATCAATGCCGCATCCCCCTGGCCCACATCGATAAAATGAACGGCCATTTCCTGAGGACGCAGCGCTGCATAAAGGACGCCCATACACAAAACCAGCAGCAGACAGGCTGCCAGAGGCTTCTTCCTTTCGCTGCACCACTGCCAAAGGACTGTCCTGCGCTCTGGCTGCTGCAGGCAAATCCCCAGCAGCACATAATAAACGCCGCCCGTCCAAAAGCCCAGTGTCGGCAGATAGACCTGACTGGCCGGCAGATGCTCCATGCCCCGGGTCATTTCATAGACCATGCCTAAAAGCAGGCTGTCCAAAAGAAAAACCAGTTTCCCCAAAAACGGCAGGATAAATGCCAGCAGGCCGGCAGCCAGTCCGAGGACAATCATGAGCTCAACAAGCGGCACAGCCGTCAGATTGGCCAGCAGCGAGCTTAGCGAAATCTGATGGAAATACCAGGCAAGAAAAGGCAGCGTTGCAAGCTGGGCACTCAGCGTAATCGCAAGCCCGCCTGCTGCCCAGCGCGGCAGCCAGTTCATTCTTTGCTGCAAAACAGGTCCCATGTACAAAAGCCCCGCCGTAGCTGCAAAGGAAAGCTGAAAGCTCACGTCCCAGAGCAGCCAGGGCGAATACAACACCATGAGCAGGGCCGTAATGGCCAGGATGCGCCTTGCTTCCCGCTCGCGCTCCAGGACCATAGCCGCAAAAGTAAGAATCCCCATCGCAGCCGAGCGGAGCACAGGCGGCACAAAGCCCGACAATGCGCTATAACCAAGGACAGCCAGCACCACGAACAGTGTAGTGATTCCCCTGCGCAGCCGCAGCAAGCCGCCCAGCCAGGCCACAACCCCGGACAGCAGTGTGATGTGCGAGCCGGATACCGAAAGAATGTGTACAATGCCCGTAACTGTAAAAGCTTCCAGAAGCTCCGGCCGGATTCCATCATAGCCGCCAAACAGCATCGCAAAAATAGCCGCTGCATCAGCTTCCGGCATAACAGACCTCATAGACTGCCGATAAGCTTCACGCAGCTTTTCACAATAGCGCAGCAACAGCTTTTTCTCCTGTGCCTGCACCCGGATGCCCTGTTTTCCAGCGGTGAGCCTTGCCGTGATGCCCTGTGCCCTGGCCGCACGTACCATATCCACACTGCCAGGATTGCCATAGCTGTGCAGTCCTTTCAACGTTCCCTCTGCCTGGATGCAGTCACCAATCCGCAGCGCAGCCTCCTGACCCTTTTTCCTTTGCTCATAAACACAGACCCTGCCCCGGACTGGTTCCGGCCCCCTGCCGTCCCTGCTCATCTCCTCCGCCTCTACAACATAGCGAAGTATCATCCTTCCTTCTGCATCTTCGCGGCTTCGCGGCGCCTCGCAAAGCGTGCCGGAAAGCCTTACCGTACTGCCGATCCAGCCGGACACCTCATGATCCGCTGGCTGCACTGCCGCAGAAAAGCGCATGGCACCCAAAACAAAAAAGAGCAGCAAAAAGACGATTCCCGT
>CAZTAP010000303.1:0-2249 GCA_964611665.1 uncultured Selenomonadaceae bacterium
GTATCCTTGGCGGCAAGAACTGGACGTTCATCTCTACTGCACTCATGCTGCTTCCAGTTATCGGTCTTGGCAATGCCCTGCAGGATATAACGACCTCGTATGATACGCTTTGTCTGCTTGTTTCATTCATCGGGATTGCTGGTGCAAACTTCTCTTCATCCATGGCGAACATTGGAAACTTTTTTCCAAAGTCTCAAAAAGGCACAGCACTTGGAATCAATGCCGGTGTAGGAAATCTTGGCGTATCCATTATTTATCTTGTTGCACCTTTTGCCATTGGTACAGCAATTTTTGGCAATCTGTTCGGCGGCCCGCAGATTACAGCAGCAGGTAAAACAATTTATTTGCAAAATGCCTGCTATCTCTGGGTTGTTCCAATCATCCTTACCCTTGCCTTGATTTGGTTATATATGGATAACCTTCCTCTGCCTAAACAAAGTCCGAAAAGTATGCTCTCAATCTTCAATCAAAAACATACCTGGGTAATGACCTGGATTTACACTTGCGGTTTTGGTTCCTTTATTGGGTATTCAGCAGCCCTTGCTGTGCTGGTAAACAAAGAATTCCCAGAAATATCCTTCACCTATGCTGCATTTCTCGGGCCGTTCATCGGTGCAGGAATCCGTCCTTTTGGCGGCTGGCTTGCAGATAAAATCAACAATGGTGCGAAAATTACTTTTTGGTCGCTCATCGTTCTTTTTCTCGCGTCTATCCTTGTTCTGCTTGGCATCCAGACACATAATTTCATCCTGTTCTTCAGTACGTTCATGCTGCTCTTTCTCATGACAGGTTTTGTGAACGGCGCATCATTCCGCATGATTCCCTATATTTTCAAGAATCCTTTCCATTCATCGCTCGTTACAGGATTCACCGCAGCAATTGGCGCCTATGGTGCGTTCTTTGTGCCAAAGATCTTTGGCTGGTCCTATGCAAGCTTCGGAAATGTATCCCCAGCATTTTATATCTTATTTCTCTATACTTTCCTCACAATCCTGCTTACCTGGTATTTCTATGCCCGAAAAAATTCCGGCATGAAATGCTGAGCAATAAGAAAAAAGACCGGGATGGATGCTTATCCTTCAGCATCCATCCCGGTCTTTCTTCTTATTGTGTGATGATACGTCCTAAACGAGTCCCGCCAAGATAGTTCCAGATCCATTTCAACGTGACCGTTGTATTTGCATGCGTCCCAGCCAGACGGATCAAATGTACCCAGAGCCATGCAGACCAGGCGACAAACCCTTTGCCCTTCAGGATGCCCTTTGCCATAACGGCATCACCGCAGCCAATCGTTGCCATACTGCCAACATCATGATACGTGAAAGCTTCCATCGATTCTCCCTTGATTGCATGGAGAATATTCTTTGCACATACTTCAGCTTCGTGTGTAGCAACCGGAGCGATCGTAGCCAAAGGACGCTCGCCTTGCAGAAAATGGGCGCTATCGCCAATGGCAAAAACGTCCTCACAGCCGGGAACCTGAAGATTTTTGCGGACAATCACGCGGCCGGCACGATCTGTTTCTGCACCAAGCTTTGCAATAACCGGAACAGCCTTTACACCTGCAGCCCAGATTACGGTATTCGTCGGTACGATCTCGCCGCTCTTCAAGGTAAGCTTTTCTCCGTCATAATCCATGACTTGTGTAGAAAGCCGGACATCAACGTTCTTCTTGCGCAGTACGTTTACTGTTTCTTCCCGCAGGCTTTCCGGCATCATTGGCAGCACACGGTCAGTTGCTTCAACCAGCTTGATATTCACCTCAGAAAAATCCAGGGTATGATATTCCTTCTGCATAACTTTATACACGAGCTCGGAAATGGCGCCAGCTTCTTCTACTCCGGTAGGTCCCCCGCCAACACAAACAAAGGTCAGCATAGCCCGGCGCTTCTCTTCATTCGTTT
This sequence comes from uncultured Selenomonadaceae bacterium, assembly GCA_964611665.1. GTDB lineage: Bacteria > Bacillota > Negativicutes > Selenomonadales > Selenomonadaceae > CAZTAP01. The sequence continues at coordinate 1,905 of CAZTAP010000303.1, forward strand.
CCTGTACGGCACGCTCGAAGGCTTCAAGGATATGATTGCGGATCTTTACAGATTCCCCCAGTGTTTTCATGGAAAAGGCATGTTCCTCTACCGATTTCATGCCAAAATAATTTGTTGTAGAGCCTGCAGCTACAACAAGATAGTCATAGGCAATCTCTCCGTGGTTAGTGATGACTTTCTTATGTTCTGTATCAAAGTCAACGACATTTCCCAGATAAAAATTTACATTTTTATGCTTGCGGAAAAACGCGCGGACTGGATAAGCAATTTCTTCTTCAGACAGTACAGCAGTCGAAACCTGATACAAAAGAGGCTGAAACAGTTGATAATTGTTCCGGTCAATAA
>CAZTAP010000304.1:0-2207 GCA_964611665.1 uncultured Selenomonadaceae bacterium
ACCTCGATGACCTGTGCCTCAATATTGATCTGCGATGGATTCGTCATCTGGATCATATCCACGACATTGTCCTTACCTGCATAAAGACCTGCAAGCTTCAGCGCCAGATTATGCTCATATTGATTCGACACTGAGCCGCTGAGCATAATGTTCTTATCAACCCGCTGTACATGCACACCAGACAGCTTCATTTCAGTTCCCAGGATATACTCCAGATTCGAATCTCTCGTCCCCACACGCACCTGATATTCCTGACGTCCTCCGCCACTGGTCCAGACAATCAATGTAGTGGCACCCGATGCCTTGCCTACCACAAGAACCTCTGTCGAAGACGCCATCGTAACATCTGCAATATCCGGATTGCCAATGGCCAGACGCTCGATCGTATCACCGGCATTCAGACAATAGGACTCGTTTACCTCAATGGGCAGTGAAGCCGCTGCAAAGGCCACACTGGAAAAGCAAAGCAAGGTTCCTGCAAATAAAGCTGCAATTTCTTTCTTCAATCTTTTCATCTTCATCGTCATTTTCCTCCTGCCCTGCTTGATGACGTTCCACGGAATATCTCTACACTCTGCCAGCTTGGTGTACCACTGCCGCCGGAATTGCCAGATGAATAGGCTGGAGCAGAAGTTGGCGATGCTGCCGGCTGAACCGGAGCAGACGCTGCCGGATAGGAGTAAGCAGATTGTGCCGGTGCTGCTGGCGGATTCTTGGCTGCCTGTGATGCAGCGTTGCTGCTGTCAGCACTCTTGAGCAGGAAGTAATCTGTATCAAGGACAAACATATTGTTCGGCTTGAACGGGCGAAGAATCAGATACAATTCACCAGCCTTGGCAGCTACTGCCAGACGAAGCGCCTCCTCCGGACGAAGCGCCAGAGTTGCTGTTGCAAGGGCATCCTTCAATGCTGCGTTTGCATTCTCTGTAGTACCGTCCTTTTTGTCATCCTTGGCCTTATCTGCCGCCTTAGCCGGCGGATTCGCATTGGAAGGCGAAGCTGCTGCACTGTTTGGTGTCTTATTGATGGCCAGCAGCAATACATTCTGCAGGATAATTTCACCGGAGACCCTGCCCTCATCTTTCTTTTCAGAAATCAGCATGACATCAACATAGTCTCCCGGCTTTGCAAAGCCCGCTACACCGGTCACATCCGTTATGCCAATGGAGATTGCACGGCAATCCTCCGGAATGCTGCCCGCAAATCCTGTCATGCGGGAATCCGAATAGACTTTTTTATCCGTAAGTACATCTCCCTGCTGAATCGGCACACTGGCAGGACGTCCGACTGCACTGCCCATGTCCGTAAGCGCACCGGCCGGCATCAACTCACTCGGCACAGCTACAACCTTCAGCATGGATTCCTGGATCGTAGTCCGCTGCGGAATATCTTCCTTTGCTACAACGACCATAACCGTAGAACTCGATACTGCCTGTTTCTGCGGCTTTTCCGACAAAGATAACGCAAAATAAATAAGTACAGCAAAGATCAGACTAATTGCAGCTGCAGCCATGATCAACTGCCTGGGTGTCCGTTTTTCAAAAAAATCTGTCAGATTAGTCTTTTTACCCAAACTGACGAAATTCCCTTTCAGTTTTGGAAATTTCAAAATACCCCCTCCTTTGTTTACAACCCGCAATATACGCAGATCTCAGAACAGAAAGCCTCTTATATACGGATAAGGTCTTTTGTAGGATTAATTGTTAAGATATGACTTTGTACTCATTATAACACTACTTTCCTTGTTATGCTAGTATGAAGAAATATTCTAATAATCTCCCTTTTTGGGAATATTCTACACTAGAAGAAAAAAACCTGCTTTTTAATAAAAAAACATAGTATAATTAAAGAATCTATAAAAATAATCTGTACGAGGTGTATTTTATGGCACTTTATCCGATTTTTCTACTGTTTCTTTCCCTGCTTGCAGCCTGCCTCATCATGCACTGCGCTTCCCGCTGGATTGATTGCTGTTATCAGCACAATCCCGATATTCTGAGCTATCCAGATATCATTGCAAAACGCGCCCGATTTCGTCTGCCAGCCCTGACAATCAGCTTCGGGCTCTGTATCTTTTCTTGCCAGAACCAGACTTCTCTAGCAGCAGCCATCCAGCTGATTTTACCCGCCTTTTTTCTATTGCTCGTGACCTGCACAGATTTTGAGCAATATGTCATTTTTGACCGCATGCTGCTGCCCTTTGCTCT
>CAZTAP010000305.1:0-2193 GCA_964611665.1 uncultured Selenomonadaceae bacterium
TGCAGTCGCCAGCTGATGCAGATGTGCAGAATGGACAGGGTGATGCGAATGGACAGAATGGACAGAATGGACAAACGCAGGCCAATCCCTGACGGGATGATGGATGGCAGACTTCTTGAAAGGAGGTGAGAAAAATGGATATGACAAAGGTGATGAATTTTTCGCAGGTGTCCGTAAAAGTGCAGAGCTCTGCAAAAACGGCGGATATGTCCAGTGCAGTGCGTCCTGTTGAACAGAATAATGCAGCAGCGGACAAGTCTTCCGGGAATACGTCCTTCCATAAGGTGCTGCATGAAGCCAGGGACTCGGGGAGCAAGGATGAAGTGCAGAATGATGCAGCAGCTCCGGCAGCGGATCAAGGGAAAGATGAAGTGCAGGAAGATGTGTCTGCACAGCAAAATCCGGCTCAGGATCCACTGAGTGCAGCGCTTGCAGCATCTCAGCAGGCAGCTCAGCAGAATGCGCAGGAAGTGCAGAACGGGCAGGCGGCAGTCGAGGATATTGCAGCAGTGACAGTCCTTACGGAGGCTGTTCAGCCGCAGATCATCATGGCTGCTGATGATGGCAGGGAACTGCAAAATGCAATCCAGACGATGGTACAGACTGATGGTACGAGCCAGTCCGGACAGACAGCAGCACAGGCAGGATCGATCGAGGCTCTGCTGACTCCGACGGATACAGCAGAAGCGGCAAAGAGCCAGCAGCTGCTGGCGATGCTTTCCGGCACTGGTGTCGGCATGAAAACGGCCCGGACAGGCTTGCAGAATGCGGTGCAGATCTCAGAAACGATGCCGCAGGCTGCATCCGCTGAGACAGCAGCGGACAAAACAGCAGCTGCGAATCTGGCAGCCACTGTGCTCAATACGACAGCGCTCAATATGGATAGCCGTACAGCAGCAACGGATGATGCGAATGCAGCAAAAACAGCGGTCAATGAAGCGCTGCAGGGAACTGTCGTTACGGTAGAGCAGCCGTCTGATACAGGTGCAGGATTTCAACAGGATGCGCAGCAGCAGAATCAGCAGGCTGCACAGCAGGGACAGGCTGTGCCGGCAGCGGCACTGCAAGATGGTGCACAGACACAGCGCACGCTGCAGCAGACTGTGCAGCTGCCTGAGGAAGCTGCACAGGATAAAGCTCCTGTGGGCAAAACAGAGAATACCACATCGACGACGGGCACAGCGCAGCTCAATGCTGCGGCGGGGAGCTTCCAGCAGAATCTGCAGGATGTGGCTTCGCTTGGCAGCCCGAATGCACAGGCTGCTCAGCCGCAGACAAACTATGATATTCCGCGGCAGATTGTCGATCAGGCAAAATTGATCAAATCGACCGAGGATACACAGATGGTCATCAAGCTGAAGCCGGAGCATTTAGGAGAGCTTACACTTAAGGTTTCGGTATCGTCGAGCGGTGCGGTCAATGCATCCTTCCATACGGATAACGCACAGGTGCGCGGCATCATTGAGAGTTCGATGGTTCAGCTGAAGCAGGAGCTTCAGGCACAGGGACTGAAGGTGGATAATGTTGGCGTCTATGCAGGACTTGGTGACGGCTCCTTGCCGAACAGCCAGCAGGGACAGGCCGGCTATCAGCAGCAGAGCTCAAATGTACGCAGCCAGCGTGCAGACCTTGCTTCCTTTGAAGAGGAAACCGAAGCCGCCGCAGCTGCGGCGGGAACAACAACGACAGATGATGGTATAGACTACCGGATCTGAGACTGAAAGGAGAGAAAATTATGTCAAATACATTGAATACCATTACAAAGGACGGCGTAACCTATGCGGCCGATTCCGTATCAACATCGACATCGACCTCGACGAGTACGTCGACGAGCTCTGGTGTGCTCGGGAAAGATGCGTTTCTGCAGCTTTTAGTAACGCAGATGCAATATCAGGATCCGCTCGATCCACAGGATAATTCCCAGTATCTTGCCCAGCTCGCACAGTTCTCCTCGCTTGAGCAGATGACGAATGTAGCGACGGCGATGAGCAATCTTTCGACAACGGTCGATAATATCAATACGACATCGCTGGTCGGACAGCTCAGCAGCATGATTGATCAGAATGTACAGTGGACAACGACGACAACAAATACGGACAAGGATGGCAATGCGATTACGGATTCGTCGGGCAATACAACGACGACAAAGACAACGCATGAAGGCAAGGTCACGGGCGTGAGCATTTCCGATGG
>CAZTAP010000306.1:0-2192 GCA_964611665.1 uncultured Selenomonadaceae bacterium
GGACAATCCAGAGATACACGCTTGGCCCCCAAAGAGCACCGCCCAGCGCACCAAAGATTGGACCGAGTCCGGCAATATTCAAAAGCTGGATCATGAAAACCTTCCAGGTCGGCAGAGGGATGTAATCCACTCCGTCGTTATGAATCAATGCAGGAGTCGCCTTGTCTGTTGGCTGAAAAATATTATCGACGATTTTACCATAAACAAAGTAGCCGCCAATAAGTGCAAATAGTGCGATTAAAAATGTAACCATACCTTTCACTCCCATTTCTTTCTTCCTATTGCATCTTCACTTCTCCTCCGCTCCTTTCATCACAATGCAATATTCAGAATATGTACTAGTTGTTTTACATCTACAATATAAACATAATACTTTTTCAAATTTATGTCAATAGCTAATTTTCTGATTTTTGTTAAATAAGCAGTGTATTTAGAAAAATATGCACAATATACGCAAAAAAGCAGCCTATTTTGTTGCAGGCTGCTTATTTGCACTTCAAAAAACAAAATTTCCATTCTGAAAGACCGGAATCTTCCTGTCCTCATGCGTCGTGCCCACAATGGACAAATCACGCGAACCCACCATGAAATCTTCATGGATCAGAGAATCATTTGCCCCATGCTGCACAAGCTCAACCGACTGCATATCCTCGCCGCCCTTCAGACATGTCGGGTATGCTTTGCCGAAAGCCAGATGGCAGGCTGCATTTTCATCAAACAAGGTATTGTAGAAAAGTATACCGCTCTGTGAGATGGGCGAATCATAAGGAACAAGCGCGACCTCACCAAGATATGCTGCTCCCTCATCCGTCGCAAGCATTTCCCGAAGCAGTGCCTCACCCTTCTCCGCCGAGCAATCCACAGCCTTGCCATCCTTGAAGGTGATCCGGAAGCCATCGATCAGGTTTCCATTATAGTTCAGCGGCTTCGTAGCTGCCACCGTGCCATTGACTCCGTCACGCTTCGGCAGGGTGTAGACCTCTTCCGTCGGCATATTCGCAACGAAACGTACCCTGCCCTCCGTGTACTCTGCACCGCCGGCCCAGATATGGCCTTCCGGCAGCTCAATGGTCAGATCCGTCCCCAGCGAGTTCTTGTAATGCAGGAACCGGAAAGCGTGCCCGTTCATGAAATCAGCCGCACGCTGCAGAAACGCCGTATGCTGCTGCCAAAGCTCAACCGCATCGGTATCCGGTGCAATACGCACCGTCCGGAAGATCTGCTGCCAGAGCTTCTCCACGGCCTTCTCCTCCGGCTCTCCCGGAAATACGCGCTTCGCCCAGTTCTTCGTCGGAATAGACACCACGCACCAGGCATTCTTATTGCTCATCATGCGCTGGCGATACTCCAACAGTGCAGCGCCAGCAGCCTGCTGTGCTGTAGTCAGGCGTTCCGGCTCGATATCCTTGAAGATTTCCGGATCCTCGGCATGAATTGAGACAAAGGCTGCACCCTGCTCCGCATAATCCACATAAAGCAGCCTGCGCCACTCCGGAAATTCCATAAAGATTTCCGGCTTGCCCATTTGATAGCGCAAATGACTGAACTTCTCATCGTTCCAGGAAATCGTCACATCATGTGCTCCTGCCGCATAAGCTTCCCTTGCAATACGGCGCGCAAAATCCGCACATTCAATCGGCGAATTGATCACAAGCTGCTGATCCTGCTGCAGATTGATGCCGGTGCGTACGACCAGCCTCGCATATTGATCCAAAAGTTTCTCCATAGTATCCCCTCACAATCTGTCTGTATCATAATACAACGTCACTGGCCCATCATTGACGGAAGCGACCTGCATATCCGCACCGAATTCGCCATGCTCTACCACAAAACCATGTGCACGGCATTCCGTCATGAATTTCTCATAAAGCGGTACCGCAAGCTCCGGCTTTGCCGCATGGGAAAAGCCGGGCCTGCGGCTCTTGAGATCCGCATAGAGCGTAAACTGCGAAACAACCAGCAAACTTCCCCCAACAGCGGCAAGATTCAGATTCATCTTGCCCGCTTCATCCTCGAACACACGAAGATTGCAGATTTTCTCTGCCAGATACTGTGCTTCCTTTTCCGTATCCTCAGGACCGACGCCGAGCAGCACAAGACAGCCCTGCCCGATCTCGCCCGTTACCTCAGCCCCGATTCGCACCGAAGCCTCTTTTACTCTTGTCACAACAGCCCGCATGGCCATTCCCCCT
>CAZTAP010000307.1:0-2162 GCA_964611665.1 uncultured Selenomonadaceae bacterium
ATTTCTCCTGCGAAAAAGCCAGCTCCGGTTTTGCCGCCTGCGACTCCGGATTTGCGCACCAGCGGCAGTGCAGAGGACAGCCCTTCAAAAAAACTACCGTGCGGATTCCCCTTCCGTCATGTACAGAAAAGCGCTGGATATTGAAAACCACCCCCATCGAACTGCCTCCCCTCTGACGAATCATTGCAATCAGATACTATAGGTCTCTTTTTTCCCTTCAATCAAGTCCAGGATCTCTCCCCGTAAAGCTGCAAAATCATCCGTAAAACGTGTACGATCAGAGTTCTCACCCGTAATCTGATACGTAAAGGTTACCGGAAGCTCCTTGAGGATATGTCCCGGGCAGCTTGATAATACAAGCACACGCGTACCCAGCAGCAAAGCCTCATCAACATCATGTGTAATAAAAAATATTGTGCTGCCCGTGTCCGCCCAGAGATTGCGCAGCAAATTCTGCATCTGTGCCCGTGTCAGTGCATCCAGTGCACCAAAAGGTTCATCCATAAGCAGCATGCGCGGCTTATTCACCAAAGCACGTGCAATCGCTGCCCGCTGCTTCATTCCGCCAGAAAGCTCATACGGCCTGCTGTCCGCAAAATCAGACAGCCCTACCTCTTCCAGCGCTTTATCTGACATGCGCTTCCTCTCTCCGGATGAAACGCCGCGCATCTTTAGCCCAAAGGCAACATTCTGTGCGACGGTCAGCCATGGATAAAGCGGAGGCTGCTGAAATACAACCCCGCGCTGATTATCCGCGCCATGGATTGGCGTACCATCAAACCTCGCGTTTCCTTCCAATGGTTGATAAAAACCGGCCAGGATGGAAAGCAGTGTAGATTTACCACAGCCCGACGGACCAAGTACACAAATAAACTCTCCCTCATAAATTTTAAGATTTATATTGACTAAGGACGGCTTATCACTGCCTTCATATGTCAAAGATACGTTCTCCAGATCAACCACCGGAGTTTCTCCGGCAAAGCTGCGCTCTGCAATCATTCTGCTCACTCCCTACCCAGGAAAGATGGATTGACCGCCTTGTTGAACGTCTCCAGGTCCGGCGCATGATCAATGGCTTTTTGCTCTACAAGGAAATCGGCTGTATCTTTTAAGGTTTGTCCAAATTGTCCTTTATTCTCTGTAGTGCCAAGATACTTCACATCCTGCTGTTCCTCCGGTGCAAGCCAAATCAATTCCTTCATTTCCTTCAATGCCTCTGCCGCATCAATAGCAAAATCCTTGGCAACAATGCCGGCTGCCTCTTCCGGCTTGTCTTTAAACTGCTGATAGGCTTTTCCCTGCAAGGCAACATATTTTTTCAAAATGTCAGGATATTTCCTGGCAAAATCCGTCCGCACAATACCTACATCAGCCGTCACAATTCCCTTAGCTGCCAGTTCACGGCTGGTAACCAGTATCCTGCCATCCGAAACAAGCTTCGCCAGAGTCGGCTGCCAGACATAAGCCGCATCAATATCGCCGCGCTGCCATGCTGCCAATATTTCCGGCGGCTGCATATCAAGAATAGTGACCTCTGAAGCGGACACGCCAGCATTCTTCAATGCATTCAGCAAGCTATAATGTGCGGTTGAACCAGCAGGAGCTGCAATTTTCCTGCCTTTGAGCTCTTGTATCGTTTGCACATTCGCCTCATTTTTTACTGCCAGTGCTTCATTATCACCCTCAATATCATGAATCCAGAACACCTCGTAAGGTATCCCCTTCGCAATACCAATCGATGCCGGAGCGGAACCAAGAATAGCAATATCAATACTGCCTGCTGCCATAGCTGTATTCACATCACGTCCCGAGTCAAATTGCTTAACTATCACTTTCGTGCCAAATTCTTTTTCATACTGCGCCTTGACAACCGGTTCACCACTTGGAATTGTCTGCACACCAATGACAATTTGATCTGGCTTTGCCGCTTCTTTTGTCGCCTGCGTTCCACCACATCCGGTCAAAACTATCGCTCCCGCAAAAATCAAACTAAATACAGCAATAATGCTTTTTATCTTCATCATGACTGCCTCCTTTTATTCCTTTCCCTTCCAGGGAACAATTCTTCTCTCCAAATCAAGCAATGCCCAATCCATCAAAATACCGGTAACGCCCATCAGGATGATTCCAACAAAAATCACATCACTCATAAGGAATTTACT
>CAZTAP010000308.1:0-2161 GCA_964611665.1 uncultured Selenomonadaceae bacterium
AAAATTATTCATCCGGGACAAGTTCGTCAGGCTCATCAAGTTCTTCGAGTACAGCCGGTACAATAAGCTCAGATCTCACGACACTCAGTACGGTAAAATCCGGTATGTCTGATCTGCTCGCCTCTTATGCAACAACTTCCAAGACCTTCAAAGCCGAGCTTGGCTCAACGCTTTCTGATCTGAAGAGTTCGGCAGCCAAGGTCGCAAAAATGGACTTCAATGTTGGCAGTGCTTCTGCAGCGACATCGTCGACAACATCCGGCACCAGCACATCCGCCGCGAGTACGACAAACACAAAGCTGACCGATGCTCTGAAGAACATCAAAAGCCTCGTAGACAACTACAACACGGCTGTTTCGTTCTTCTCGGATAATTCCAGTGTATCCGCACGCGTCAAAAGCTTTGCCACATCGTTCTCCGATACGACCTACAACGCCAATACCTATGCAAAGATCGGCATCAATGTCGATTCGTCCACTGGCAAGCTGTCCATTGATGAGACGAAGCTTACCAAAGCCCTGCAGGAAACCCCGGACCGCGTAGAGAATCTTCTTGGCTCGAACGGCCTGGCCGGGAAAGCCGAGGACAAGGTACAGCGCGCCGAGGCACAATCCAGCAAACTCTTCCCATCCGTAAGCAGCATGCTCGGGAGCGAACTCAAAACAGCTTCGCTCTACAACAGCAAAACGCTTACCGCAATGAGCAGCTACACCAACGTCGGTACACTGCTCGACATGTATTTTTGAACTGCACTGCCAAAAAATCCCGCCTGTCAATGACAAGCGGGGTTTTTTATTTACCACTCTTCCAGCAATAAAAAATCACGAATATTCTTATGCCTGATTCCTTCGCGGCTTAAATCGAATTCATCCAATGAAACAACATATTTCGGAAAATTATCTGGAATCTCACGATACACGCCAAATTCACGTTCAATAGTTTCCTTTGCAGCCAAAAGATACGTAACCTGAACATAGATTTTTTCCTTTTGGCGTGTACCAACAAAGTCAATCTCTTTTTCAGATACTCTGCCCACCGTGACCAGATATCCACGACGCAGCATTTCCAAACAGATTATATTCTCCAGAACCAACTGAATGTCCCGCATATTGCCGCCAAAAACCGCTTCCCGTATTCCGTGATCTGCTATATAGTACTTTTCCTGAACCGCCAAAATGCGTTTTCCCTGCAGATCCTCACGTTTTACCCGATAAAATAAAAATGCATCGGTACAGGCACGAATATAGTTCAAAATGGTTTCTGGAGCTGTATTGCGGCCTTCATTTTTTAGATATTTAGAAATCGCCGTAGCAGAGAAGGACATACCAACATTTGCTGTAACATACGCAAGAATCCGTTCCAGCAAATCTACGTCACGGATATTGCTGCGCTTTACAATATCCTTGAGCTCCACTGAATTGTATACATCTTGCAGGTATTGACGGCTTGCCTCTTCATCATAACGAAGGCTGCCCAAATATGGCATTCCTCCTGAAATCAGATATCTCCGAAAACATTCTGCGTCTGCTGCATTCGGCCAAATATTCCGATACATGCTCCGAAATTCTGCAAAGGAAAACGGATAAATGACAAACTCCACATAACGGCCCGCAAGATAGGTCGCCAACTCCCCGGAAAGCAGTTTCGCATTAGAACCTGTAATATAAATATCCGCATCAAACTCTACACGCAGAGAATTGATGCATTTTTCCCAATGACTGACTTCCTGTATCTCATCAAAAAATAAATAGATCTTTCCATCTGCCGGGTTCAGTCGCCGCAGGATTTCTTCGTGCAAAGCCTCAGCCGTGCACAGTCTGGCATATTGCATATTCTCAAAATTATAGCCGATGAATCGTTTGGTATCCTTACCAGCAGCAGCCAGCTCTGCCTGGATAAGCTGCAGCATGACCGATTTCCCACTGCGCCGTATTCCAGTCAATACCTTAACCAGATTACTGCCCATAAAAGGACGAATACGTTTCATATAGAGTTCACGTAGTATCATCTCTCTTCACCTCTTCCCCTCTATCTTATCACAGTTATAACTGATTATCTAATAAAAATCAGCAAGTTTATCAGATATAACTGATAAACTTGCTGAAATTATTATTTTATAAGTTATATCTGATATTTTTTATTATAAAGCCAATTACAGTTT
>CAZTAP010000309.1:0-2160 GCA_964611665.1 uncultured Selenomonadaceae bacterium
CGCGGCAGGAATTTCCCCCATACCTCGATATAACGCGGCTCCATCAGACGGATCAGATCCTTCATGATGATGTTCACCACATCCTCATGGAAGTCCCCGTGGTTCCGAAAACTGAAAAGATACAGCTTCAGCGACTTGCTTTCCACCATTTTAATATCCGGCACATACGAAATATAAATCGTTGCAAAGTCCGGCTGTCCGGTAATCGGACAGAGGCTTGTGAATTCCGGACAATTGAACTTCACCCAGTAATCATTATCCGGATGTTTATTTTCAAAGGTCTCCAAAACATCTGGTGAATACGCATAATCATACTTCACATTTTTCTGGCCCAGCAGGGTCACATCCTGCATTTCGTCTTTATTTCTGCTCATACCATACCTCTATTCCAGATTAATCTTTTTGCAAATCAGCGGCAGCCTGTTTCAGGAACTTTTCCTCAAAGTTCTCCTCTGATTCCGGATGTCCGAACAAATAGCCCTGAATAGCATCTACTTTGCAGTCCGTAGTCAAAAGATCATACTCTTCCTGCTCCTCTACCCCCTCGATGCAGACACGCATGCCAGCACTATGGCACAGGATGACCGTATACTTCACCAGGCTGCGGTCAAAATTGTTCGATAAAATCTTTTTGACGAATTCCCGGTCAATTTTGATGATATCGCAGGAAAGATTTTTTAAGGATGCAAGGGATGAATAACCTGTGCCAAAATCATCCATAGCAATCTGCAAGCCTCTTTCATGGAAAAATTCAAACTGCTGATTGATGAAGTTCCAATCCGAAACGATACTGCTCTCCGTAAGCTCCAGCACAACTGTCTCCGGCCTCACACCATGACGGTCTACACACTCACGCACAAAATCCTTGAAGGTAGGATCCTTGATCTGCTCATAGGAAACATTGATGCTGATCCGAAAATCAGGCAGAAGTGCCTGCCATTTTCTGCAGGTCTTCACCGCTTCATTGACGATCCATTTGCCGACTGGAATAATCATCTTTGTCTCTTCGAGGATAGGGATGAATTCCATTGGAGCAACCATGCGTCCCTTTGGGTTCTTCCAGCGAAGCAGCGCCTCTGCACCGATCAGCTGCTGACCGTTCGCACTTACCTGCGGCTGATAGAACAAGCTGAATCCTTCACATCCCTGCTCTACACTGAGCTTGATATTATCGCGCATGCTGATTGAGCGTACCCAGCGGTTATACTGGTCCTTGGTAAACATACAGTTCTTATTCTTGCCATCACGCTTTGCCATATCCATAGCAGCTTCAGCATGCTTATGAAGCACAAGATAATCCTTGCCAGCCTGCGGATAAAAGACAGTGCCTGCAGATATGGTGCAAAAATACATTTTATCCTCAAGCTTCTGCGGACGCATAAGACAAGTCTGTATGCTGGAAAAAAGTTTTTCAACATCCTCTTCCGCAGCATTCGGATAAATAAGGCCGAACTCATCGCCGTCCAGCTTGTATAAAGTGAACTGCGAGGATAAAATCTTTTCAATCTGCTGAGCGACCTGCTTGAGCACCTGATCGCCAAAAAAGCGATTATAGGTCTCATTGATGATTTTGAAATTATCCAGACCGATGACCATCAAAGCTCCACCTTCTCCGGTCGCGCGATAATTGGCCAACGCCATTTTCACAGCGTGTTCAAACTGATACTTGTTCAGCAAACCAGTAACACTGTCCGCCTGATTGCGCTGTCCCATGCGCATCATCATTCCCGCAAAGACCGCCGGCTTGCCCTCATAGTCAAAGGAAATCCTGCCACGACAACGAATCCAGCAATAATCCCCCTTGCGTTCCTTCACCCGATACTCCATATCATGCTCGTCAACAGAGCGCTCCACAATCAATGCACGCATATTATCAAGATAACCCTGCCGCTCCTCCGGGTGAATCAACGGTGCCCAATACTTATCCATATCTGTGATAAGTTCCCCCGGCAAATTGAAATCCGCAACAAGATTCGGTGAAAGCATTACAGCACCGCTCTGCAAATCCGCTACAAACAAATATCCATCCGTTGTCTTCTTCAGCATATCGAAGTAAAACTTAATCCTTTTCAGCATTGGACTCAAAGACATGCGATACGTACGTTTCATAATCACCCATCCCTATTTTTCAATTAACCTGTCAAACGTCCTAAAAAAAAC
>CAZTAP010000310.1:0-2157 GCA_964611665.1 uncultured Selenomonadaceae bacterium
GCTTTATCCATATTCCATTCAACGCTTACCATGTCGTAAACCTCCTTCTGCTTTTCCTGCAGGAAATCCTTCAGGACATCATTCGCCATACAATAGTCGATTGCTTCAGCAATCGATGCGGTCAAAGGCTGCTTTTGCTGAAGGTTCATCTTTACACGACTTACAAAAATGCTATAGTCTCTCAGGGCACGACAATGCCGGAGAAGTCTCTTATTTTCTTCGTAGTTGATATTATACACCTTGACGCACAGTTCCAATGCTTCGCTATTGGCTGCAAATGCATCAGATAAATGCAGTTCGTTTTCCTCCGGCTCATCTTTACTGCCATTGTAAAATACATAAAATTTTGGTGCCGGTATTTTCACGACCCGTTCACGATATACCAGCCGATCGTCTACGATCTTTTGGTACAGTTTACTGATGTAGAATAAACACCGCAGGGGCATGTTCTCATTCACCGCACTTTGATGTTCCAGCAGTACGATATACTGGTCTCTTATCTGGAAAGAGATATCATTTTTCAAATCATTGAAGAATGTGCCCTTCAATGTGGTAATCCGCAGTTCCATGGGATTCGTATACGCTGTTCCTTCCAGCGCATTGTACAGTGACAGCAGATTTTTCTTTTTGTTGAAAATACTGCGAAACAGTGAGTCCCGGTAATTCCTTTTTGCCTTCATACTGACACCTGCTTTCTGATTTTCTTCTGCTTTTATTATACCATATCCATCAGAATGACCTTGCTCTTTTTCAGTGAAAAAAGTTTTTCTACTGGTTATCGCGCTCGCGTGAGAAAAGCTCAGCCCCTATTTGTTGTGAAGAAGAAACTCCCCCTGATCCAGCACATGCCGGACCAGGGGGAGTTTTTTTATGCCTGTGCAGGTTCTTTGGCAGCCTGCTTTTCTTTTTCCATTTTGTTTGCGAGATAGTTCGCAGCGAGTGAGCCGGAAATATTATGCCATACACTGAAGATGGCACCCGGAATAGCTGCTGCGGCACCAAAATGCATCATGGCAAGCGAAGAGGCAAGGCCTGAATTCTGCATGCCGACCTCAATGGCGATTGCCTTGGATTTGGCAAAATTCATATGCGTAGCCTTGGCGATGAGATAGCCAAGCAAATAACCGAAAACATTGTGGCACATAACTACCACCATAATCAAAAGCCCGGTTTCCATGATCTTTTGTGAGCTTACCGAAACAACACCACCGACAATCAACACAATGGCAATAACGGAAACAAGCGGCAGGAGTTTGACGCATTTCTGTACGAATTTGTCAAAAAATGCTTTGATTACAATACCCAGGACAATCGGGACAACAACAACCTCGAAAATCGAAAGCATCATAGCCTGCAGCGAAATCTCAATCCATGCACCTGCAAGCCACCAGGTCAGAAGCGGAGTAACGACTGGTGCAAGAATCGTCGTTGTCATCGTCATGGAAACCGAAAGCGGTACATCGCCCTTGGCAAGATAAGTCATGACGTTCGAAGATGTGCCTCCCGGACAAGTGCCTACCAGAATGACGCCGACCGCAAGTTCTGGCGGCAAAGCAAATGCCTTTGCGAGTATCCAGGCCAGGCCCGGCATAATCGTGAACTGAGCCAGGGCGCCAATAAATACATCCTTTGGCCGCTGGAATACCAGTCGGAAATCTTCCAGTCGAAGCGTCATGCCCATGCCGAACATGACGATACCGAGCAAGTAGGTAATCTGAGGTGCAGCCCATTTGAATGATGCCGGTACAAAAAGTGCAATAGCTGCCACGATAATAACGAAAGCCGCCATATATTTCGATACAAATGTGCTGGCTTTCTCAAAAAAATTCATCATAATACCACGTCTCCTCTATTATTCTTACAAATATGCTGCGAGGAGAAAAAAGTATTCTCCCCGTTGACAATACTTGTGATAAATAGTATACAACTTTACATATGGATTAGCAAGTGCGGAAGAAAACGCAATTTATGTAAATATCAGAAACTCTTTTTCCTTTTGCTGTTGTAAATGGCCGCAGATACTGCAGGTATAAGAGTGAAAGCCGAAGTCGAGGGTGTAATGAATACGCTCATTGAGAAAAAGGCCTTCGTCGTAAAAGGCCTCTGCCCGATCGGCATCAAGGAAGCCCTGATCAAGAGCACGGAAGACATCGCGCT
>CAZTAP010000311.1:0-2137 GCA_964611665.1 uncultured Selenomonadaceae bacterium
ATACGATTGCTCCGGGCAATCCTCAGGTGCGTGAGACATTGGCCAAAAGCATCAATGAACGTTTCGGCACGCACTTTGCGGGCAAGAATCTGTTCATGACGGCTGGTGCAGCCGCTGCAATCACGATTTGCTTCAAGGCGCTTTCTGAGCCGCAGGACGAATTCATCACGTTTGCACCGTTCTTTCCGGAGTATCGCTGCTTCGTTGAGTCCACGGGCGCAAAGCTTGTGGTTGTTCCCGCGCAGACGGAGGACTTCCAGATCGACTTTGCCGCCTTTGAAGAGCTTCTGACGCCGCATACGAAGGCTGTGATCATGAATTCACCGAACAATCCGAGCGGGGCGGTCTATTCGGAGGCTACGATCCGGAAACTGGCAGAAATCCTGAGGGAAAAGGAAAAAGAATACGGCCATGCGATCTTTATTATCTCGGATGAACCGTATCGTGAGATTGCCTATGAAGGCTATGAAGTGCCATATGTATCCAAATATTATGACGATACACTGGTCTGCTATTCCTACAGCAAGTCATTCTCGCTGCCTGGTGAGCGTATTGGCTATATCGTTGTACCGGATGAAATCGCTGATTTCGAACGAGTCTATGGCGCAATTGCCGGAGCAGGGCGTGTCCTTACCCATGTGAATGCACCGTCGCTCTGGCAGCTGGCTGTGGCACGCTGTGCCGGACGTCCATCCGATATTGCTGCGTATGAGAAGAATGGGCAGCTGTTGTATCAGGGACTTATCGATGCCGGATTTACCTGTGTAAAACCGCAGGGCGCCTTTTATCTGTTCCCGAAAGCTCTGGAAGCAGATGATTATGCATTCTGTGAACGCGCGAAAAAGTATGATCTGCTCCTGGTACCGGGAACGGATTTTGGCTGTCCCGGATATTTCCGTGCTTCTTATTGCATCCGGACGGAAACCATCGAAAAGTCACTTCCGGTATTTAAAAAGCTGGCAGCTGAGTATAAAAAATAAAATTAGCTCTATACAAAGCCGGCATTTACTGATATAATGTTTTCTGTTGTGTTATCCACAGATTTTGCTGGTGACACAAAAAAAGCTTGACTTCAGTTTCTTTTTTTATTAAAATAGTTCTATGTGAGACTGCAACTGAGTGTTTCCATTAGCCCCGGAGGCCCGAGTGAAGCTCGCATAAGTTTTGATTTGAAACGAAATGGAAGAAACCAATAAAATTTTAGGGGGGATATCGCATGAAGACAACGTTTATGGCAAACGCATCCAACATCGAACGCAAGTGGTACGTTGTAGACGCTGAAGGTCAGACTGTAGGTAGATTAGCTGCTGAAGTCGCTAAAGTACTTCGCGGTAAAAATAAACCAACCTTTACTCCGCATGTTGACACGGGTGATTATGTCATTGTCATCAATGCAGATAAGGCTGTATTCACAGGTAAAAAATTAACGGACAAGATTTATTTCCGTCATTCAGGTTATACGGGTGGAACGACATTCACACCGGCAGGCCAGATGATGGAAAAGTTCCCGGAAAGAGTTATTGAGAAGGCTGTTAAGGGCATGCTCCCGCATAACCGTCTCGGTGCTCAGATGTACAGAAAATTGAGCGTTTATGCTGGTGCTGAGCATCCGCATGCTGCACAGCAGCCGGAAGAGCTCAAATTTGATATTCGATAAGACTGGAAGGAGGAACATTATTCATGGCATTAGTTAGCTACTACGGCACAGGCCGCAGAAAAACTTCGGTTGCCAGAGTTCGTCTGGTTCCAGGTGAAGGCAAAGTCACGATCAATGG
This sequence comes from uncultured Selenomonadaceae bacterium, assembly GCA_964611665.1. Classification (GTDB taxonomy): domain Bacteria; phylum Bacillota; class Negativicutes; order Selenomonadales; family Selenomonadaceae; genus CAZTAP01. Next base: position 1,776 of record CAZTAP010000311.1, read on the forward strand.
TCGCGATATGCAGGATTACTTTGGTCTCAAGACTCTCGAACTCATCGTTAGACAGCCGTTAAACTTGACGGAAACTGTTGATAAATATGATGTAATCGCAAACGTACAGGGTGGCGGTGCATCAGGTCAGGCTGGCGCAATCCGTCATGGCATTACGCGTGCACTCATGGAGCTTGATGCTGAACTGCGTCCGGCGCTTAAAAAGGCTGGCTTTGTTACGCGTGACCCGCGTGAGAAAGAACGCCGTAAGTACGGTCTCAAGAAAGCCCGTAAGGCATCCCAGTTCTCGAAGCGTTAATCCGTTTCTGGAAAAATGGAAATACGAAAGCCCGCAATCTTCATGGTTGCGGGCTTTTTTGGAT
>CAZTAP010000312.1:0-2125 GCA_964611665.1 uncultured Selenomonadaceae bacterium
TGACTATAGCCTTTTAGGCCGTTATCAAGACGCAATCGCTCTAAATGAACAGACAATGGCTTTGCGAAAAGAAATATTGGGAGAAAAGCATCCGAATACACTGAAGAGTATGGCTAACTTGGCAGCAGAGTATAGTGCCGCAGGCCGTTATCAGAAAGCGCTGGAACTGGGTGAACAGACGCTGGCGCTGAGAAAAGAGGTACTGGGAGAAAAGCATCCGGATACTCTGGGGAGTATAAATAATTTGGCCACAGATTATCAGAAGGCCGGCACACCAGAAAAATCATTGCCGCTTTATCGTGAGATGATCCAGGGCTATGAAATGCAGCGTTCAGACTACGGAAGCCTTACCAAGGAAACCCGGCAGGTATGGTTCAGTACGGTTGTGCCATATTATAAAAATGCACTGCGATGTTTTATCCGGCAGGGGCAGGCTGAGGAGGCTTTCCATACGGCGGAGCTTTGCAAAGCCAGGAGCCTGATGGAGCAATATGCGGAGAGGCTGGCGGATAACAGCGAGATATTGGATGATGAGGAACTGCAGCAGCTCAATGGATATCGCCGGCAGCTTGCGGCGTATAACACGCAGATTGCAGAGGCGATGCTCAAGGGAAATACAACCGCGCAGCAGAATCTTACGGCAGAACGGGACAAACTGGGCAGTGAATATCAGGAATATCGGCGCAAACTGCAGGAAAACTATCCGAAATATAAGGAGCTTTCTGAACCAGAGATTGTCGACTGGCAGCAGGGACAGGAGATTTTGCCGGAAAATACCGTTTTTCTTGATTTTTTGCAGCATGGAGATTTTATCGAAGCCTTTGTCCTGAGCAGGGAAAAAGGACTGCAGGCTTTTGATTTGACGATGCCTAAAGATTTGGCATCAGGATGTAGTGTTTATCATAACTTGATCAGCTATAAGGGACCAGGTGAGATGAACAGCCGGGATGATAAACATCTTTGGCGTATGGCCGATGGCACTTACGCGGTTACGCAGGGCGGTGAGCAACCTGCAAATCATGCCGGAGAAGTAACCGATTTCCAAGAATATCAGCGGATTAGAAGGACACTTGCTGAAAATCTTGGCGAAGCTCTGCTGGATCCCCTTACGGCGTATTTGCCATCAGGTGCAAACTGGCTGATTTCTCCGGACGGCGATCTGGATGCCATTCCTTTCGAGACATTGATCTATCAGGGCAAGCCTGCCATAGAAACAGCAGATATCAGTTACATCCAGTCTTTGTCGGTGCTGAGGCTCTTGCAAAAACGTCAACAGCAGAACGCAGGGCTGAATGGACGGAAGGAACTCTTCGCTATGGGTGATGCGATTTACGGCGACTACAGTGATGAGGAGGCAAAAAAGAGTCGGCAGGTCATTGCGCAGGCCGCTGATGCTGCGCGCAGCGTCAAGGTAGAAGCTGCCTCCGTCATGGATCTGAACAGCCTTCACTGGGAAAATCTTCCTGGCAGCGCGAGGGAAATTCAACAGGCAGCGGAGATTTTCCCAGAGGGGCAGCGTGATCTCTATGTACGTGAAGCAGCGACCGAGCCGCAGCTAAGGAATCTGAACCGTACGGGAGCACTCAAAGACTATAAGTATCTGCTTTTTGCGACACATGGTATCTTTTTCCCGCAGGCAGCCGAGCTTAGCTCGATTGTATTGGGCCGCTCGAATGCAGCCCGGACCAATGGCTATGTCACCGTGAGCAAATGGATGGGCTATGATCTGCATAGTGATCTCGTTTACTTATCAGCTTGCGAGAGCGGGTTGGGGAAAGACGAAGCGGGCGAGGGCATCATTGGGCTGCCGTATGCGCTTTGCATCGCGGGTAATCAGGATACGGTCATGAGTCTCTGGAAAATCAACGATGCAGCTTCGGCCAGATTTTCTGCAGGCTTTTTCCAGAAGATCAAGGCAGGTATGGGGCCGCTTAAGGCATTGAATGCGATGAAACGCGAGTTCATGAAGAGCAGTCGGAACGATCTGTCTGACCCGTCGGTATGGTCGACATTCCTGTTGTATGGAATCTGAAGGAAGCAAGGAAACGGCCGGACTAGTACAGCGTACATGAAATAACTGGACAGAAGTACGCAGGATGAATTTTCAGCTGCAAGGCGGAGGAAT
>CAZTAP010000313.1:0-2090 GCA_964611665.1 uncultured Selenomonadaceae bacterium
TCCGCAATGCGGATATTATTTTCGTGCTGCAGGATGGCAATATTGTGGAGAGCGGTTCGCATGATGAGCTGCTTGCAAAAGGCGGAGCTTATGCAAAACTTTATCAAAGCCAGTTTGATGTGCAGCAGACCAACGTATGACGTGTTGTGAGTGGAGCGTTGAAATATTACAACTATCGGGTAGTTTGCAGATTGTCATCGCTCTGCGCCCAACGCGCAAAAATTATTGATTGGCAGGAAAAATATTTTGTTGCTAGAATAGGTTTAATAGGGCAGATTTGCGGAGACGATACAGTTTTTGGATTGTATCCTGACAATTCACATAATATTTTCGGTTTACAGAACGTTATGACTTTATGGGATACTGGACGCTGCAGGATTTCTGCTTTGCAGGGAGGAATAATCATGGATCGGATATTTGTATTTATCGGAAGAGCAATGGTTCCCTTGGTAAAGAGGATTTCCAATAATTGCTATTTACTGGCGATACGTGACGCCTTTTTTATTTTGATGCCGTTTATTCTGACGGCATCTTTTTTTGGTATCTTTGAATGGGTGCTCTTTGATCCCTGGGGACCGATTCTGGGGGAGAACGGACTGGATCTGGGGAGTGTCCTTACGGGCGGACTGCGCGGCGAAGAGTATAAACTTGCCCCTCTGGTACAACTGGTGAAGACGTGGCAGGGGATTTGTGCGACGGTAGTCACCGTGGGATTTGGTATGCTGTCGTTCCTGCTCACAGCGGCGTTTGCTTATCGCTTGTCAAAAATCTGGAAAAGTGATGCGGTGGGCACAGCTTTTGTCGCGATGGGCGCGTTCATCATTGTTACGCCGCAGCAGATTGGTGGACAGCCCGGCTTTGGGTTGGACTATTTTGGCAGTAAGGGCGTCCTTACTGCTCTTCTTGTTGCATGGTCATCGGCCTGGATCTTCCAGCGCCTGAAGCGGATTAAATGTCTTTGTATCCAGATGCCGCCGCATGTTCCGCAGGAAGTCGCAAAATATTTTGGCATGCTGTTTCCGGTGCTTCTGACCTTCAGTTTTTTTGCGGTTTTTGCAGCCTTGCTGGTCCATATGCAGTTCCTGGGCAAGTCGGATCTGCATGATCTGTTATATGCGGCAATCCAGGCGCCATTGATGGATTTTTCGCAAGGTATTGGCTTTGCGCTGCTTTACCAGTTTGTTATCTGGTTTCTCTGGTGGTTTGGCATCCATGGGCAAAATGTGACCTCAGCCGTACAGAATATGGTTTATATGCCGGCGCAGCTGGCGAATCAGGCAGGTGAAGCATCCTATATCTTCAGCAATGGCTTTTTTGAAGCTGGCCTCATGCATATCCTTGGCCTGATCATTGCGATTCTGGTTTTTTCTAAAAATGCCAGCTGGCGTTCTGTGGCAAAGTTCAGCCTGCCGGCCATGCTGTTCAATATTCAGGAACCTGTCGTGTTTGGCCTGCCCATCATGCTGAATCCTATTTTTCTTGTTCCGTATGTAGCAGCACCGCTGGCGAATACGGTGGTTGGCTGGCTGGCCATTTCCTGGGGGATTGTGCCGATCTTCAAATTCGCTGTGCCCTGGGCTACGCCGATGCTCTTCAGCGGCACCATCGGCACTGGTTCCCTGATGGGCGGCGTTTTGCAGATCATCTGGCTGGTACTGGATATTTTTATCTATGCTCCTTTTGTCATTGTAGCAAATCTATTGCGGCAGGAAGAGATGGACGAGGAGGCGGAGCATCATGGAGGATGAACAGATCGATCGGCGGTTCAGAATTCTATTCTTTTGTACAGCAGCGGCTTTGCTGCTCGCAATCATTTTATCGATTTTACAATTCGGTGTGCCGGCCCGGGAAAGCCGGATGAAAGTCGGCTTTGTCCTGCTCGGCAGCCGTGAGGATGCCGGCTGGAACCACAGCCAGTACATCGGGATCCGGAATGCCTGCAGTGAACTCGATATGGAGCTTTTGCTGCGGGAGCATGTTTCGGAAAATACGGGAGATTGTCAACGCAGTGTAGAGGACCTGGCGGATAAAGGGTGCAGGGTTATCTTCCTGCCGAGCTATGGCTATCTGCAGGAAGTCCGTGTGTTCAT
>CAZTAP010000314.1:0-2073 GCA_964611665.1 uncultured Selenomonadaceae bacterium
ACTGATCCACGTGTCCATCAGGAAAGGAACGAGCTTATGCTGAATATCGATCATGTATTTTTTTCTTATCCGAAACGTCTGCCTTATCTTCTGCAGGATATCTGCCTGCAGGTCCATGCCGGTGACTATATCTCCATTGTCGGCGATAATGGATGCGGCAAAAGCACCCTGCTGCGCCTGATGCTCGGCTTTTTGCATCCCGTGCATGGCTCGATCCATTGGCAGACGCGCAGCATCCGTTATGTTGCACAAAAAGGAGATTTCTCTCAGGCCGGCTTCCCCATCACCGTCCGCGAGGTACTGGATTCTTATTGCAAGCTTCTGCATATCCAGGATAAACATGCCGCAGCCAGAGTCCTGGAACAAGTCGGTATGGGCTCTGCTGCCGGGCAATTAATCGGCACCCTGTCCGGCGGGCAGGCGCAAAAAATAGCGATTGCGCGTGCCATGCTCGGCAGTCCTGAGGTAATGCTGCTGGATGAACCGTCCACCGGCATCGACCGGCAAAGTCAGCAGGAAATTTATCGACTGCTCAAAACCTTCAACCGTGAACAGCATCTGACCATATTATCTGTTGAACACAACCTGGATGCCGCCCTGGCCAATTCCACCCGGATTTATCATTTGACGCACGGGCAGGGCCATCTATGCTCACCAAAACAATATGCTGCCGAATTATTTCCATCCCAAACACAGGAGGTCTCCCATGTTAACCTATGATTTTATGCAAAATGCCCTGTTTGTTTCTATCTGCATCTCTCTGCTCTGTCCTTGTATCGGTATCTTTATGGTTCTGCGCCGCTGTTCGATGATTGGCGATACCATGTCGCACGCATCCCTCGCAGGCATCACCCTGGGCCTGCTTTGTCAGCGCAATCCAATTCTCGGTGCTTTCCTCTTTACCTCAGCTTGCGGCGCTTTGATTGAATTCCTGCGAAAATATTTTCCCCGTCATCTGGATCTGATTCTGACCATTCTCCTCGCACTGAGTACAGGGACCGCCATCACCTTGATCAGCTCCGGCCGCCTGCATGCAAATGCCAATGCCTTTTTGTTCGGCAGCATCCTGACGGTAGACCACAGTGATATGCTCTGTATCCTGCTGCTCACAATTTTCTCGGCAGCAATCCTCATCGGTCTGTATCACTCGCTCATTTACATCGCCTACGATGAAGAAGCTGCCCGCATCGCCGGCGTCCATGTCGACCGGATCAATTACATCTTCGCGATACTCATCGCTGCCGCTGTATCCGTCTCCATCAAGATTGTTGGTGTTCTGGTACTCAGTGCTATGATTGCTCTGCCCGTAGCTGCCGCCCTGCAGCTGCAGAAGGGCTTCCGCCCTACACTGCTCTTTTCCATTTTCTTCAGTCTCTTATCCATGTTATGCGGTCTTTTCGGCTCCTGTTATCTGAAGGTCGCCCCCGGCGGCTTCATTTCCCTGACAGCCGTAGGCCTGCTGCTCCTTGTGCTGCTCTGCCGGAAAGTCCATCTTGCCTTCCAACGGCCTGCGCTTCCCCTTGACTTTCAAAGGAACTCCGCCTATGATAAAACCAACGAACGGCATCAAAAAGGAGGACTGACTCTTGAACACCGAATATTGGCCGGAGGGCATAAAGCGGACAAAACAGCGGGTAAGCATCTGGAATGTCCTGCTCCACAGCGATCATCCGCTGACCGCCGCTGAGATTGCTGCCAGGACCGGCAGCACACAGCAAAATGTCTGGATGTCGACGATTTATCGCACACTCGATTTCCTCGTAGAAAAAGGTCTGGTCACACGAACGGTTCTGGCAAGCCAGGATATGGCGCTCTACGAGCTCACGCCTCATACGCATCGTCATTATGCTGTATGTACTCAGTGCCATAAAATGATTCCACTGGAGAACTGCCCGCTGGAATCACTTCCTCCGCAGCTTGTACGCGAGGATTTCACCATCACGGGACATAATCTTGAGGTTTACGGTCTTTGTCATGACTGCCGTACCAAAGCTGAATCCACACAAAAGAAATGAAGAACGGCTGCTGCAGTTTTCCCGCAGCAGCCGTTCTCTTCCTATGTTCAAACCTGGA
>CAZTAP010000315.1:0-2070 GCA_964611665.1 uncultured Selenomonadaceae bacterium
TAACGCCCATCAGGATGATTCCAACAAAAATCACATCACTCATAAGGAATTTACTCGCATCCAAAACCATCCAGCCAATGCCGTTTTCTGCTGCCACCATTTCTGCTGCAACAAGTGTTGTATAAGAAAATCCCAGTGCTGTACGCAAACCGGTAAAGATATCCGGCAAGCAGGCCGGAAGCATGACATGCACAAAGACTTGATGCTTCGATGCCCCCAGCACCTGCGCTCCCCGGATAAAATCCCGGCGCACCTTCGCAACACCAGAAAGGCAGGACAAATAAACCGGTGCAAAACCTGCCAGATACAATAACGTAATTTTCGAGCTATTATCAATCCCCATCCAAATAACAAGCATGGTATAGTAAGCCAGCGGCGGCAGCGGGCGATAAAATGAGATCATCGGATTAAATACCGCTCGTATTTTTGTACTGCAGCCAGAAAGCAGACCAATGGGAATAGCCGTAATAACGACCAGGAAAAATGCGGCCAGCAATCGTTCCATACTCACCGCAAAATGCCCCAACAGTGAGGTCCCTTTATAGCCTTCCGAGCAGATTGTCAAAAAAGCTGCCCATACCCTTGCCGGAGACGGTACAATAACATCAGAAAATATATGCTGTGCCGTAACGACATACCATGCAAGAAAAATCAAACCAACCGTCATCGCCGTAATCAAGCGCTCTGCCGATAAGGGCGACTTTCGCCCAAACAAAGATAGCAAAGGTATCCTGCCGCCCGTTCTGATTCCCCGCAAGACCTCTGCCAGCTGCTCTGCCATAAAACCAACTCCCCTCAACAATTTACCTTCTCATAGCCGGACCGTTTCCAGTGCCCGTCTGACTGACGCAGCAATCCTGTCAGCTTCAGATTTTTTCAATACCAATGCCGGAGCAATCTCCAGCACATTGTTCTGCCCTGACACACTGCGGTTCATGCGTCCAATCAGTACCCCCTGCCTGGCCGCCTCGCTCACAACAGCAGCCATATAGCTTTCATCAGCTGGTTCCTTTGTCTTTTTATCCTTCACGAGCTCAATCCCAAGAAAAAGTCCCTTGCCGCGTACATCGCCTACCATGGGCAGATCAATCAATTCCTCAAGCCTGTCCTTCAGATACCGGCCCACCCGGGCACTGTTCGCGAAAAGTTCCTCATCTTCAAAAATCCTGATATTTTCCAGTGCACCAGCACAAGCGCCAGCACTGCCGCCAAAAGTTGTAATGTCCCGGAAATAGTCCAGTGCTCTTTCTGGTGCATTCAAAAATGCTTCGAAAACTGCCGGAGTCGTGAGCGTTGCAGATAGCGGTGCATAGGCACTAGTAATTCCCTTTGCCACGGTTACCATATCCGGCCGGACATCCCAATGCTGATGCCCAAAAGCTTTTCCTGTTCTGCCAAACCCGGTCACTACCTCATCAATAATCAGCAGCACTTCATATTTATGACAGATTTCCTGGATGATCGAAAAATATTCTTTTACCGGCACAATGATTCCGCCGCCCGCTGTTATTGGCTCTAAAATCAGCGCGCCAACCGTATCGGCTCCTTCCTGCTGAATGATTTTTTCCAGCGCATGTGCGCAGGCGATTCCACAGTCCGGATAACATTTCCCATATGGACAACGATAACAATACGCTGCCGGAATCGCTGAAAATCCCGGTACAAAAGGTCCATATCCCTGCGTCCGTTCATTTTGACCGGTTGCACTCAGTGCTCCAAGTGTCGTGCCATGATAATCCCGCTCTCTGAACAAGATTTTATACTTATTTTTTTCCGGATATTTCAGCCGATTGTATTGCCGCGCCAACTTAAAGGCCTTTTCATTTGCTTCTGAACCGCTGCAGGAAAAATATGCATGCTGCAAACGCGGCAGCAGCTCAGCCAGTTTATTTGCCAGCCGGATCGTTGGCGGCGTACCTGCACTTCCGCTATAATAGGGAAGCTTTTTCAATTGTGCACAAATCGCCTCGGCAATAGAATCTTGTCCATAGCCAGCATTTACGCACCAAACCCCGCCTGCCACAGCATCCAGAAATTCTCTGCCATGTACATCCTTAACCATACAGCCTT
>CAZTAP010000316.1:0-2069 GCA_964611665.1 uncultured Selenomonadaceae bacterium
TCTGCCCGATCGGCATCAAGGAAGCCCTGATCAAGAGCACGGAAGACATCGCGCTCGCGTGAGTAAAGAAAAGCCCCCGGCAGCATGGAAAAATCTATGCTGCCGGGGGCTGCTTACTTAAAATTGGAATTTTCGTAAGGAATTCTGAAGGTTCTGAGCCAGTTTGGCCAGTGAATCGCTTGCGGAGGCAATCTCTTCTGAAGAGGCAGATTGTTCTTCTGTTGCAGCCGATACACTCTGCATTTCCATAGAGACCTTGCCGCTGTCTGTTTCGATTTGTGCCACTTCGGTTTCAATGTGGGACGTGTCGACAGCCACGTTTTTGATTTCATTGCTCATCGAGGCGACTTCTTTGGCAACTTCATTGACAAATACCTGGATCTGCTCAAATGTTTCGCTCAGGCTGGCAACGGAAACTGCGCCATCGGATACGGCATTGCTGCCTTGTTTCATGGAATTTACTGCGCTGCTCGTATCAGCCTGGATATCAGCAATCAGCTGTGAAATCTTCTGCGCAGCTTCTTGTGATTGCTCGGCTAGTTTGCGGACCTCTTCTGCCACGACAGAGAACCCACGGCCATGCTCACCAGCTCTGGCCGCTTCAATCGCAGCATTGAGTGCGAGCAGATTGGTCTGGCTGGCGATACCAGAGATGGTCTCGACGATAAGACCAATTTCCTGCGAACGGTGACCAAGTTTATCTACAATTTTTGCTGATTCACTGACGGTGCTTTCTACACTGCGAATTTGTGCGACGGATGCTTGAATAGCTTGTCCTCCGGCTGCTGCTTTATCAAAAGCAGCAGTGGCGTGTGCCGATACTTTTTCGGCTTCCGCACGTATCTGATTGACAGCTTCAGCGGTCTTGTGTACGGACTTTGTGCTTTCTTGTACACTTTGCTGTTGTCTGACAATCAGTTCGGCAGCGGTGGTTACTGATTGGGCTACCTGTCCCGAGGCTTGGGCAGATTGCATGGAGCTTGCAGTCAATTCTTCCGAAGCAGAGGCGATATGCTCAGACGATTCATGGGTTTGATGCATGAGTTTGTTAAGATTGGTACGCATACTGACCAGCACATCGGCCATTTCGCCAAATTCGTCGCCGCGGGATATCGTACGCGGAACATCGCGATAATCACCGTCCCGAAGCTTTGCGCAGGTGCCAATCATGAAATGGAGTGGTTTGGTAATTTCCTTCGAAATCCAGAGTGAGGCTGCACCCAGGACGATGAAAGCGATAATCACCTTCAGAATCATGGCATGAGAAGCTTCGGCACTCTCGACATCATTCTGGGTATTCATCTCATCAGCATTTTTAGCTCCGCGATCCTGCAGCTCGTTGATAGCGTTGCGCAGTGTGGTGGCACTGGATTTGCCCGTACTGTTATAGAGCTGCAGGGCATCACTGTCTTGTTTTGCAATTTTTAGCTCGATGATTTTCTGCATGTTGCGTGAGAAATCTGTGCCTTCTTTGTCGATTTTGGTAATCAATTCATGCAATGTGGGATCCTGGATATTCTGTACAATGGATTTATATTCTGCCCAGTCATTTTCATAAAGCTGCCGAAAGTTAGCGGCTTGTTTGCTTAGCTCATCTAATCGTTCCGGGGTTTCAGCACTTAAGGAAAGTGCAGCATACAGCTGCAAAGAGCGCATGTCATACAATGTTTTGCCAAGCTGATGGATACCGCGCAGATTTTCACTGTACATGACAGTCATGTCTTTGTTAGCCTTGTCAATGGCTAAATAGCCGCCGTGTCCGAGAGTCAGCATGCATAGTATGGCGACGACAACCAGGATTAAAAGCTTGTAGGCTACCTTGAGATGGTTCATGAAGTTCATGTTCGTTCCTCCTTTAATATAATCGGACTATTCTGAAAATAGTCCCTATACAAACTGGACTTCAATACCCTCAGAATATTCGTCTTCAACTGTCTGAAATCCTGCTGAAAGCCGTACTCGTATGAAATTTTTCTAGTGTGCTGATTGAAGCCCCGACAGCCTGGCGAAAGCCATGCTGCCGGGGCTTTTTATGCCGTTGGCGTGTGGGCTTCATATTTTTGCAAAAG
>CAZTAP010000317.1:0-2049 GCA_964611665.1 uncultured Selenomonadaceae bacterium
TCGCCACAAATTCATAGAGTGCATTCGCTTCCATAAAAAACCTCCATCATATAAACAATCAGGTGCTGCGTGCAGCGCCCGGCGCGTTTAACTTCTTCCAAGTTATAATTCTACAACCTTGCATTGATATTGTCCATAAATGCGTGGGATATTTCCTGCCTGATCTTCATAGGCTGCGAGCAGTTCATCGACATAGTGCATGACTGCGGCCACGGGAATGTGCTTCATGCAGGCCATATTGTCTGCTCCCTGCTTCGGGCATTCATGGATGCCGCAGGGATGGCATTTCTCCGGCGTCTTGAGCAGCACGTCTTTGGCATCATAGGGATAGAAGCCCGGCACCGGCGAAGCACCGAACATCGTGACGACCGGCACGTTCATCGCAACGCCCACATGCATCGGGCCGGAGTCCGTCGTGAGGAACAGCACGCATTTCTTCAGCAGTGCCGCAAGCTCGCCGAGGCTCACGCGCCCCGTGAAGATCTGCAGTGCATTGCTGTTTTTGCTGCGCATCTTCCGGATGCAGGCCTCGACAAGCTTCGTATCCATCGGGCCGCCGAAGAACGCAATGCCATAGCCGCGCTCGATGAGCTGGTCTGCACACTCTGCGAAATAGTCATCGCACCAGCGCTTCGTCTTCCAGCTCGCGCCGATATTGAAGGCCACGACCTTCTGCCCTTCCGCATAGCTCTTGCTCCAGATTTTGTCCGCACTTTCCTGCGCTCCAGGCGGCAGCCACATTTCCAGTCCGCCGTCATCGATCTTCTCCACGCCGGCAGCCTCCTGCAGCACATCAAAATGCGAGTGGATCTGATGCTTCACGGCTTTGAGGTTCGGCATGACCTTATCGAAAAGCAGCGAAAATCCCGGTTTGCTGTAGCCCACGATGCGCTTCGCACCGCTGAAGGCCGCAATGGCCGAGGCACGTTCATTGCGATGCAGGTTGATGACGAGATCAAAGTGCTTGTGCCGGATGCCCAGGATGAATCGGGCAAAGGCCAGGAAATGGTCATCCTTGCCCTTTTTGTCGATGAGCAGGCATTCGTCGATATGTTTGTTGTATTGCACGAGGTCCGCGAGCTTTTTGTCTGCCAGCAGCGAGATGCGCGCCTGCGGATAGTTCGCGCGCAAGGTACGCAGCACCGGCGTCACGAGCATGAGATCCCCAATATGCATGAGATTGATGACAAGAATATTTTTATACATGTTGATTCGTTCCTTTACCTCTGATCCAGTTTACTGCCTTGATGATTTCTTCATTCTCCAGTTTGGCGATGCAGCCGCCGGGCTGCGGGCATTCGCCCTTGCCCCAGCAGGGAGAGCAGTCAGGCTTATCGTAGAGCACGATATCATGCTCGCCTCTCGGTCCCCAGATGACCGGGTCCGTAGGGCCGAACAATGCAATGGTCGGGCAGCCTGCCGCCTGGGCAATATGCTGCGGCCCCGTGTCGACGGTCACCAGACAGGCCGCATCGCGCAGGAATACGGCAAGCTCCGGCAGGCTCAACGACCCTGCCAGCACATGGCTGCGTTCGAGGCCTGCACCATCCGCGATTTTCCGGAGTCCCGTTTCTTCCCGCGGACCGCCGATCAGATAGATATCGAGCCAGGCATCGGCTGCCGGTACACCGGCTTCCTCCAGGATGCCCGCTGTACTGCTTTCTTCCATGAGCCGGCGGATGAGCCCGACTGCCTTGTGCTCCGGCAGGTTCTTGCGTTCATAGCTGCCAAACGGGCAAAGCACGAGATAGCCGCGCTCCGGTATGCCCAGTTCCTGCTTCTTCTGCGCCAGCGATGCTTCCGCTTCTGCCGGGAAGCGGAAACACAGCGAGGTGTTGCGCGTAAAAAGCTCCAGCGGCTTCAGCACTTCCAGATGGTTCAGTGTCTCATGCTTGATGCCCTCCCGCTGCGCAGAGGCTGTATGGTTCAGGAACAGCCCCGCATGCTGGGCATCGTAGCCCAGACGCTGCGGGATTCCCGCGAGCCAGGCCACGGCTGCACCGCGCACCGCGAAGTTCATGCATACCGCGAGGTCGAACTGCCGCTTGC
>CAZTAP010000318.1:0-2042 GCA_964611665.1 uncultured Selenomonadaceae bacterium
ATCAAGTTCCATGAAAAGCTCGAGGACTTCATCATATACATCATCCACGCGCTGATCCGGGCGGTCGATCTTATTGATTACGACAATCGGCTTGAGCTTCTGTTCCAGTGCTTTGCGCAAAACATATTTCGTCTGCGGCATCGGGCCTTCAAACGCATCAACGAGCAGCACTACACCATCAACCATGTTCAGTACACGCTCTACCTCGCCGCCGAAATCAGCATGGCCCGGGGTATCTACGATGTTGATCTTTACACCATTGTGCATGATTGCCGTATTCTTCGAGAGAATCGTGATACCACGTTCACGCTCCAAATCTCCGGAGTCCATGACACGCTCTGCAACCTGTTCGTTTGAACGGAATACATGGCTCTGCTTGAGCATTGCATCAACCAGGGTCGTCTTGCCATGGTCGACATGGGCGATAATCGCGATGTTTCTCAAATTTTCATTTGTACTCATTCTAAAATAACTGCCTCCTAATTTATCAATCCAGAAAAAAGCCGTCAAGGCTTTACCCTTTTCACATAATATATCAATCTTATTATAGAAAGAGGTTAATGTCAATTATTTTTTTCAAAAACGAGAAAATTAAAGAAGGCAGCCTTAAAAGGCCGCCTTCCTGATTTTTCTGTTTTGTTTAGCTCAAAGCCCTGCCTGTTTGCGCAGCGTATCCGCTTTATCCGTATGCTCCCAGGGAAGATCCACATCGGTACGGCCAAAGTGTCCATAAGCTGCTGTCTGTGCATAAATCGGACGGCGCAGATCCAGCGTTTTGATGATTCCAGCCGGACGCAGATCAAAGTTTTTCTTGATGAGCTCTTCAATGAGTTCTTCTGCGACCTTATTGGTACCGAATGTATCCACCATGATGGATACCGGATGCGCAACGCCGATGGCGTAGGCAAGCTGAATTTCGCAGCGGTCAGCCAGACCTGCTGCAACGACGTTCTTCGCTACATAACGCGCCGCATAAGCTGCAGAACGATCGACCTTCGTTGGATCTTTGCCCGAGAAAGCCCCGCCGCCATGACGGGCCATGCCGCCATACGTATCAACGATGATCTTGCGGCCGGTAAGTCCGGAATCACCCTGCGGTCCGCCAATCACGAACTTGCCGGTCGGATTGATCAGATACTTCGTCTGGTCACTCAGAAGTTCTGCCGGAACAACAGCCTTGATGACCTTCTCGATCATATCCTTCTCGATTGTGCTGAGCTCAACATTTTCGTCATGCTGCGTGGAAATGACAATCGTATCGATATATGCCGGTTTGCCATCTTCATAAGCAACCGTGACCTGTGTCTTGCCATCCGGGCGCAGATAGTCAAGCTCGCCGGACTTGCGGACCTCTGCGAGGCGGCGTGCCAGACGATGTGCGAGTGCAATCGTGAGCGGCATATATTCCGGTGTTTCATTCGTTGCATAGCCAAACATCATGCCCTGATCGCCAGCACCAATAGCCTCAGCCTCATCCATTTCCCCCTTCTTTGCTTCAAGGGCCTTATCGACACCCAAAGCAATATCTGCAGACTGCTCGTCCAAAGATACCAGAATGCCGCAAGTCGCCGCATCAAAGCCATACTTTGCCCTTGTATAGCCGATCTTGCGAACCGTATCACGGATGATATGCGGGATGTCCACATAACAGGATGTCGAAATCTCGCCAACGACATGAACCTGCCCTGTTGTTACCAAAGTTTCGCATGCCACACGGCCATTCGGATCCTGAGCAAGAATAGCATCCAGGATGCTGTCGGAAATCTGATCTGCCATCTTATCCGGATGGCCTTCAGTTACAGATTCCGAAGTAAATAATACACGTTTACTCATTGTTATACCTCCCTTTTGCCAAATAAAAAACCCTCTTACTTTATGAAAGAAGAGAGTTTTATCCGCTCTCATCTTCTAGGCTTTCGCCTACCGGAATTGGCACCGTTTTGAATGAATCAATGGTTGCCGCGGTTTCACAGGGCCAGTCCCTCCGCCGCTCTTGATGAGTTTCATATTCGGTTTTCTATAATGTACCATATCGACGAACA
>CAZTAP010000319.1:0-1986 GCA_964611665.1 uncultured Selenomonadaceae bacterium
ACCGCAGAAAAATCCGCTTTTGCATCCCAGACAAGCTGTAAACCGGATCTGCTGCCTTTTATTTTCACAATATCTTCACTCATGCTCATGGCTGCCTCGCTTTATCCTTGCAAAATTAACCCCGTAATCTTTGTACCTTCGTGCTGGAAAACCTAATTTTTCGCAGCATCCTTCTTTTGCTCTGCTTCCGGATCCGGCAAATCAAAAGCCGCTTCCAGAATACGGCGGCCGATTGGCACTGCCGACTGGGCACCAAACCCGCCCTGTTCGACAACTACCGCAACGACGACATTTGGATTATCGAACGGACCATAGGCTACAAACCAGCCATGATCCCGTCCATGCGGATTCTCCGCTGTTCCCGTCTTACCAGCGACTTCAACCGGAAAGCCCCGGAAGGATGATGCACCCGTACCAAACTTCGTTACATCATGCAATCCCTGCTGTACCAATTTGATGATATCCGGCTTCACGCCCTGCTCAACCAGATCAGAAAGCAATACTGGCTGGAAATCCTGCACCGTACTGCCATCCGGTGCTACGATGCGCCGCACGAGATGCGGCTGATAGCGCTTGCCATCTGCGGCAATCTCTCCCATGACCATTGCTGCCTGCAGCGGTGTGACCAGATTGAATCCCTGCCCGATTGCAGCATCAAAGGTTTCTGACAGATACCAGTCATCATGGAAGACCTTTTCTTTATACTGCCGGTTCGCCACCAGTCCCTCGGCTTCATACGGCAGATTGATTCCCGTCTTCTCGCCAAGGCCGAACATGCGCGCATAACGCTCCAGCGCATCAATGCCCAGACGATTTCCCATCTCATAGAAATAAACATTATCCGAATGGGCCATCGCCTGATCGAAATTGATCGAGCCAAGAGCCTCACCCCCGGAATTCCCCTTTGGTATGATCCAGTGATGACCTGAATCGAAAATGGTCTCTTCCGGTGTTACCTTCCCTTCCGCAAGAGCTGCCGTACCCGTTACGATCTTGAACGTTGAGCCTGGCGGATACTCTCCGGTAATCGCCTTGTTATCCATCGGATGATACGGGTTATTGTTGATTTTATTCCAATCCTTTGTGGAAATACCATGCGCAAAGAGATTTGGATCAAAGCCAGGACGGCTGACCATCGCGAGGACCTCACCCGTCTGCGGGTTCAAAACTACAGCAGCTGCAGCCCGCGCGCCGATCTTGACCAGCTGTTCATCCACCGCACGCTCTGCCGCAGCCTGGATTTTTGCATCAATGGTAAGCTCCAGATCACAGCCCGGCACCGGCTCCTTTTTGCCCAGGATCTGTACCGGCTTGCCCGTTACATCGACCTCGACCTGCTCACCGCCATTTTCGCCGCGCAGCTCATGGTCATAGATTTTTTCCAGCCCGAACTTGCCAATGATGTCTCCGGTCTTGTAGCCATCGACCTTCTTTTTCTCCAGCTCATCATCACTGATTTCACTCACATAGCCATAGATATGCGCACCGGATTCTTTGTAAATATAATTGCGGATTGGCTGTACCTCAATGACGACACCGGGGTAGTTCCCCTTCTGCTCCTCGATGATGGTGACAATATCCGGTCCCACATCATTTTTGATGCGTATGGGATCAAAACCGCTATGTGCCTTGATTTTTTTCTGGATATCTTCCACAGGCACATTCAGCAGACTGGAAAGCCGCTCCACGACATCATCGGCAATCGGTGCGGTAAGCGGCAGAAGAGACACCGTAAAGCCAGGCCGGTTCGTTACCAGAAGTTCCCCGTTCCGGTCATAGAATGTACCGCGCGGCGCCATGGAAGGAATCAGCCGGATACGGTTTCCATCTGCAAGGCCTGCATAATACTCCCCATCATATAGCTGCAAATACACCAGCCGCGCAATGAGCACGACAATCACCAGAACAATGAGTCCGCCCAATACCTTCAAACGGCTGCCAAAATCATTTTCGACCACCAAAAATCTCCCCTATTAACAAGTAAGG
>CAZTAP010000320.1:0-1963 GCA_964611665.1 uncultured Selenomonadaceae bacterium
TTTTTCAGCCAGCCAATACTTCCTCTTTTTTATCCAAAGCCCGAAGCCTCTCACAAAACGCCCCGGTCACGTGTGCCTCAAAGCTCACAGGATGCAGCTCCGCTGCGGCGATGAATGCCTGCTCTCCCAAAGCCTTTGCCATCTCTGCTGCATTCGCAGCAATGCCCTCTTCACGCAGATAGCAGGCAAAAACGAGATAATCCTCATGCTGCGGTTCCTGCTCTTCACCATCTGCACCATAGAGACGGAAAGAAGGCTCCTGCTGCGTTCCCGTAAAGACGATGACCCTGTCTGCACCAACCCCCAGACGCCGATTAGCCAAAAGCTCTATACCGGACGCCATCGGTACATACCCTTTCGTAGAATCACAAATCATATATTCAACATCGTTCACAACAAAGTTCTTCACGATCATCATTCTGCATCGCCTCCAAATTCATTAGCTTTAGTATAACAAGCAATAAACAAATAGAAAATGCAGGAAATGCTTTGTATATTGCAAAAAATGCTGTGCTTCAGCTTGGCAGCAACGATATCATAAAATAATATTTACGATATCGTTGCTTTTTATTTTTTGTAATTCATTTTTTGAATATCAGAAACTACCATCACGAACAGCTGACACGCTTATCCTATCCCCCTAATCTCGACGCAATATCTTGATTTTATAGGATACACATGATATATTCGATTTATAATAAGATACAATTTGAGGCGATACCTATGGACACCTATGAAAAGAAAGGCTACCTGCTGCAGGAATTCAAAGTCTTTCGTTTAAACGATACAACGTTGAAGCCCATTCCGTTCCACTACCATGATTTTCACAAAATCATCCTTTTTCTTAACGGCAAGGCTGACTATATCATTGAAGGGAAAACCTATCCGCTGGCCCCGCGCGATATTCTCTTCGTAAGTGCCGGAGAAATCCATCGGCCTGTGCCTGCACCGGAGCTGCCCTATGAGCGCATCGTCATCTACGTCGCTCCAGATTTTCTGGCACACTATGCACGCGGTCAGGAAGATCTGAGCCGCTGTTTTGACCTGGCACGGCAGCAGTCCAGTGTAATGCACGTAACTCCGGGGAAAAGCCATGACCTGCTCTATCACATGGAAAAACTGGAGGCTGTCGCCAGACAGACAGGCTTTGCCAACGGACTTTATACCGAGATCCTCTTCATCGAATTCATGATCCTGCTGAACCGTTCCCTGCTCGACCACGAAATCGAAGAAAGCCATGCAGCTGTCTACGACAAAAAAATCCTGCCGCTCCTGCAATACATCAACGCTCACCTCACCGATGAGCTTTCCGTTGAGCATCTTGCCGGGCAGTTCTATATGAGCAAATTCCATATGATGCGCAAATTCAAAGCAGAGACAGGCTACAGTATCCATCAGTACATCACGAACAAACGCCTGCTGCAGGCCCGTGCTCTGCTTTCCGGCGACAGCCCGGTAACAAAGATCTGCTTCGACTGCGGTTTCCGTGACTATTCAGCTTTTTCCCGTGCTTTCAAGGAGCTCTTTCAGCAGACGCCAAAAGAGTACCGGAATCTTCTGGCTCCACGTGCATCGCGCGCATCGCATTGAAGATGGCGAGCACACAGACCATACATCTGCAAATACGGCGGCACAAGTGCCAGCATCACTGCGGCGAATAAGTCAAGAAAAAGAGCAAAAAAAGAAAAGCACTGCCCGCTTTTTGCGGACAATGCTTTTTGATTTTATGCTTAGTTTGCCTTTACAACAGCCTTCATCGCTGCAGCAACCTTTTCCTTCGTAAAGCCGAATTTCTTGAAGAGGAATGGGCCTGGTGCCGATGCGCCGAAGCCTTCCATGGTTACCGTCGCGCCATCCAGGCCGACGTATCTGCCCCAGCCAAAGTCCATCGCTGCTTCGACTGCAACGCGGGCACGGACCTTCTTCGGCAGAACGCTTTCCTTATAGTCAGCACTCTGCTCTT
>CAZTAP010000321.1:0-1941 GCA_964611665.1 uncultured Selenomonadaceae bacterium
ACAAGATGGGCGAAGCGATGGAATTAATATCTTCAATGAGGAAGGCTTTGGACAAATAAGTTTCATAAGGAAGACAAGCATTTAGAACTGGATGCTTGTCTTTTTTTGCCTGGAAAAAGATGCTTATCTGCGGGTAAGCAAATAACAGATGCTTGATGGGAATGATTTTGCTTTGCGAAATCCTGAACAACGGCGTTATAATGATAATATATTCGTTGAAATTCAGAGGTTTTAATCTTATGGAAATTTGGAAAAGAAATTTATGGATTTGCTGTATCGCTAGCTTCATTGTCTCCATTGGTATGAGCCAGATGGCGCCGATGCTGCCGCTTTATGTCGCTGAGCTCGGGGTCACGAATCCCGGTGATGTGGCCCGCTGGTCCGGTATTATCTTCAGCTGCAATTTTATCAGTCTGGCAATTTTTTCACCGATCTGGGGGAGACTTTCCGATCGTTATGGCAGAAAGCCGATGGTACTGCGTGCGAGTCTGGCTCTGGCTGTGATCATGTTCGGTATGGGACTGGCACAAAATGTCTGGCAGCTTTGCGGTCTCAGGCTCATCCAGGGCACGATGAGCGGGTTTCAGGCTGCCATCATTCCAATGGTAGCACAGGAAGCTCCTTCTGACCGTTCAGGCTGGGCATTGGGGATGTTCTTTACCAGTCAGGTCAGCGGGGCTTTGCTCGGTCCTGTTTTCGGCGGCTGGCTTGCAGAAACTGTTGGCTATCGCTATACCTTTTTTGTCATCGGCAGTTTCTGTCTGATGGGATTCTTTTCTATTTTTGCATTGCGGGAAAATTTTCATGTACAGCCGCAAGCTGCGGCACTCGGTTTGCGGGAGTCTTTCCAGCGTCTGCCTAATCCGAAGCTTATCGTGGGACTTTTTATTACGACTCTGGTCATGCAGTTTGCACTCATGTCCATTCAGCCAATCATCACCGTGTATATCACACAGCTTGTCACTTCGCAGGACCATATTGCACTCATTGCCGGTCTGGTATTCTCCTGCGCGGGCTTTGCCAGTATGCTTACTGCATCCCGCATTGGACATCTGGCGGATCATATTGGTTCAGAGAAGGTATTGCTGGCATCTTTGCTGCTGGCTGGCTTCAGTTTTATTCCGCAGGGCTTTGTACGCAATCCGGCAGAGCTGGGATTTTTGCGCTTTTTGCTTGGTATAGCTACCGCTGGGCTGCTTCCTTCCGTAAATAACCTGATCCGTCAGCATACGCCGCCTGTCTGTCTGGGCCGGATCTATGGATTCAATCAATCTTTTCAGTTCATCGGCAATTTCCTCGGTGCATTTCTTGGCGGAAATATTGCAGCGGAATTTGGTATCCAGAATATATTTTTCTTCACGGCATTGCTTCTCTTGCTCAATGCCGTCTGGTGTCGGAAAATCGTATGCTCATCGGTCATTCCTGACCCTTGATGACCGGTGGAGAAATCTTGACGCTTTCCTTGACATTTCCTCAAAAGTCAAAGGAATCTCCATGGATGGCAAGGATATTATCTATGGAGATTACGGTTCCGTCTGCCAGGATTAAACGCCGTTCGTATTCCTGAAGCTTTTTCACATAACCGGTGGTTGTCTGATAGGAACCACCGGCTTTTTTGAATCCGGCACAAAAAAGGTAATGGAAATTCTGGGCATGCGGGCAAGATTTTTCTTGATCAGCAGTAGTTTTTCGTTCAATGCAGCCTTTTCCGTATCATCTAAATCCAGCTTTTCATCCGTAAGACGTGCTGTTTCTTTGACCGCGGCCTCATATCCCGTCAGTGCGGCAAAAGGAGAAAATTGTGCCGCGCGTGCACTAAGCGCCATGCGCGGTGGTGCTGTGATGTAGCCGATTGCAAGTGAAGGCGATTTTTCAGCTCATTGTCATTGGAAGATACTGGGCTGGGAAGGTCCTGAAATAGTGCGCACCTGGCTGAAATAG
>CAZTAP010000322.1:0-1920 GCA_964611665.1 uncultured Selenomonadaceae bacterium
CAATTGCCCGGCCGTAAATTTTCTTAGCACGCAACTCCCCAACAAATTGTAATTTATATTCAATCAAATGAAAAAACCCTGCCGCTGAGAGAGTTTTATTGCATTGCTGCGCAGCAGGGTTTCTTTGGGGATTTATATAGGAAAACCAGAATAGCTTAAGAATAACAACTTATTTCTTCAATCCGAGCACAACGGGTACAGAACGATAGCCTACGCCCATACGGTCAATGCCCATGTCGATGAGCTTGAGGAAATGCTCGCGGTCACGGATACAGCCGCTGCCCTTTACTTTGCATCGATCACCGACTTCTTCCATCATGATCCTGATGACATCGATGCTTGCGCCTTTGAGTTCATGGCCTGTCAGGAAGCCTGTACTGGACTTTACAAAATCTACGCCAGCCTCAATGCAGCAATGGCAGGTCTTGCGAATCTCTTCTTCCGTGAGGGCATCCGTCTCGAAGATTGCCTTGAGCTCTCTGCCGAAACGATGCGCGGCTTCAGCACATGCCTTGAGATCTTTCGTCACTGCATCGTATTTGCCGCTGCGGATAAGACCGAAATTCGCTACGACATCCACTTCCTTGACGGTATCGTACTTTGCAGCCTCTTCAATCTGCTTTACCCTGGATGCGGTAGAACTTGTGCCGAACGGGAAGTCCGTAACCGGGCAGAGCATGGTATCCGAACCTTTGACATATGGTTCACAAAGCTCCATATAGCCCGGGTTGATACAGATTGTTGCACAGCCAAGCTTTACACCATCCTTCGTGAGGTTGATGATATCTTCCTCCGTGAATTCCGGCTTGAGCACCGAATAGTCAATGTAGGCAGCCAGCTCCCTGACACTCATTTCATTTGCTTTTTTGATAAGTTTTTTCATGATGATTTACCCCTTTCAGCTCTTGTTTATTTGTTTCATTTGTATGATACATTTAATATAAACTATCCATCCTGCTTTGTCAAGAAAAATTTGTTTTATTTGTATCATACATTTCGTGACAATTCTTTCCCCTTTTGCTATACTGGTAGAAAGATAAACAAAACAAGGAGTGATTTCATGGATGCTGCGTTTTTCAAAGACACCTTCCATCTGTCCACGACCGCAAATATTCCCATCTACGAGCAGCTGATCTCTTATTTTCGCATGATGATACAATCCGGTGAACTGAAGCAGGGCGACAAGGTCATCACGGAAGGAGAGCTCTGCCGCTGTCTGCAGATCAGCCGCACGACCGTGCGGCAGGCAATGGATCAACTGACTGCTGAAGGACTCATCGTACGCTATCGCGGCCGCGGTTCCTTCATCGCGAGTCCCAAGCTGCATCGTCAGGCCAATTACCTTTATAATTTTACGGAAAATATGCATGAGCTGGGTGTAACACCAACCTCACGTATTCTTACCGCCGCAGTGGAAGAAGCACAGGATCTGGTAAAGGAACGACTAAAGCTGCCTGCAAGCCAGTCCAGAGTATTTCATCTGCGCCGCCTGCGCTGCGCAGACAATGAGCCGATTCTGCTCGAGGATACGTTTATTCCCTATTATTTATGTGAGGGTATTGAACACGTGGATTTCCAGGAGAATTCCCTGTACCAGATTCTTTCCCAGCGTTACGAGCTGAACCTTTATCATGCTACAGAGACGATTGAAGCCATTGTGCTTGGCAGGATCGAGGCCGCCCAGCTGGAATGCAGGGCAAAAGCTGCCGGCTACCGTATCACAAGAATCTCCCATCTGGATTCCGGCTATCCTTTCGAATTCACCCAGTCTGTCACTAAGGCAGAGCGCTGCGTTTTCCAATTTGATCTCTATAAAAATAATAATGCCGCCAAAAATGTGATGAATTTTCAGCGGCAGGTTTGTCTGTAAACTGCAATTTGCGAACAGTATTTTTTGCCTGCAAATTACAGTTTGTCGGG
>CAZTAP010000323.1:0-1869 GCA_964611665.1 uncultured Selenomonadaceae bacterium
CGAATGATTTCGCATTGCAAAATCCTGAACAATGGCGTTATAATATGAACGATAAGTGTTTTAATTTTCTTAATTTTCTATTACATACTAAGGAGAGTGATCGTATGAACTATCCCAAAAAATCCCTGATTGGACTGCTTTGTGCCGGAATCCTTTGTCTTGGGCAGCTGGCATCCGCTGCCGAGCTGGACACTACACATGCCAGACAGGTCGAAGCACAGGCTGCCAAAATCGCAGAACATGATCAGGCCTGGCAGGAGTTCCGCTCGGCTGCCCTGCAGCACTGGAATGAAGTGCCGCCTGCCAAACAGATTCAGGCAACAAATACATCCCGCCTGACGGATGACATCATCCTGGTCGTCGATCATAGCCTGTCTCACTGGTCTAAACAAGCAGACGGAAGCTGGCAAATGAATTACTACACGTATGCCGGCTATGGAAAAAACGGGCTATCCGCAGAACGCAAAGAAGGCGATAAAACAACACCAATTGGTTCCTTTCCTTTGTTGACCGCCTTTGGTACGGCGGAAAACCCGGGCACACAAATGCCTTATCGCTCAGTCACCCCATATTCCTATTGGGCCGACGCGAGCAACACCTGGGTGGAAAGCACTGCGCCATTGGCTGGTGAGCATCTCATTGATTATTATCAGTACAAATATGCAATGGCCATCGGCTTCAATCTGAATCCTATGGTCCCAGGCAAAGGCGGCGCAATCTTCCTGCATTGTAAATCCAGGGATTGGTGGTATACCGCCGGCTGTGTAAGTGTCCCGGAATATAGTATGGTCGAACTGCTTCGCCTGACTCATGAGGGTGCTTATATCATCATCGTTCCCGATGAGCAGTCGCTCAGCAGCTATTGAGTCCGGTCATCAATATACCTGACGCCCAAAGCCAAAAGGAGTGATTCTATGGAAAAATCCGTATTATGGAAGTTGTCCTATGGCATGTATGCAATCGGCACACTGGATGGCAAACGGCCTGCCGGCTGCATTGTGAACACTGCCATCCAGATCACCAGCGAGAATCCGGTCATTGCGATCAGCATGAACAAAAACAATTTCACGCTGTCCGCCATCGAAAAGACACGGCGCTTTACCGTTTCGATCCTTTCCGAGCAAACTTCCCAAAATGTCATCGCTAAACTTGGTTTTACCTCCGGACGCGATACAGACAAATATGCCGGCAAAGTGTTCGAATGGGAGTCTTACGACGGACTGCCGATTGTAAAGGAAAATGCCTGCGGCTATATCCTGGCTGAAGTCATCGCGCTGCAGGAAATGGAAACGCATGTGATTATCCTCGCACGTGTCCAGGATGCCAAAAACGGCACCGACTATGCACCGATGACCTATAAATACTATCACGACGTAGTCAAGGGCAAGGCCCCGAAGAACGCCCCGACCTATCAGGCTCCGGAAGAACAGCAAAATGTCTGGGTCTGCAGTGTCTGCGGCTATATCTACGAAGGCGATCTGACACAGGAACCAGATTCTTTTACCTGTCCAATCTGCAAACAGCCAAAAAGCGTTTTTACAAAAAAATAAGCAAAAAGAAGCGGCATGCCTTGCTGAAGAAGGTATGCCGCGTTTCTTTATCAAATTTCATGTTTATCGGCTTCCGGCAGCTTGCCCAAAGGCTTTCTTCCTGCAGCCGCAACCATATCCAGGTCCTCCATGCTGAGCTCTGTTCTATACTGGCTCATCAATCTTGCTTTAAGGCTTCCCCTTACTTTGCTGAACCGGCTGAAGTCCATCGCACTTAATTTCATCTCAACATCCATTTTATTTCCCTCTCTTTCGTTTTGTTTCCGTCCTTTTTCTCATCCTTTTGTACCTTATACGATAGACCATTCGATTTATTACA
>CAZTAP010000324.1:0-1814 GCA_964611665.1 uncultured Selenomonadaceae bacterium
TTTTTTGTGCTGCAAATGCACGTCACAAAGGAACCGTCTCTTCATTTTGCTTCACATTACTGCGCCACCAATTTATTCGTAATGGTCAGGAATTTCGCCGGGATGGGCAAATCCAGCCGCCAGATGATGTTGATTGGCTTGCTGCCGTTATGGCGGACATAGCTGGCGGTACCAAGGAATAGATATGGGGCTGTGCCGCAGATATCTTCTTTATTTTCCCGCACGAAAAGCAGGATGCGTCCGCCTTGCTCACGATGATGGATATAGCGCTGGCCGGTAGGCGAAGTATCCGAGGTCGTGCTCTGGCTTTGCCAATGAAACAGGTTCTGGTTGATGGAATAATCCTTGTACATCGTCGATGGTGAGTAGTGTTTTTCGCTCTTGTTGAGCGTAATCATGAAGATATCCAGTTTCTTTTCCTCCAAATGATATACACCCGCCCGCACGGTATTGGGCTTATAATAATCCATCGCGGCAAAAAGCTGATCACGCGTATAATGACAATGCGCATCGAGCGGACAAGCAAAGCCAAGATCACAAGGCTGGTCGATGAAGTCGAGCTGTTCCTGCTGATAAGCAAGAATCTCCTGCAGTTCCTGCAAAAGCACCGGATTCCTGCTCAGTGTGCTGATGCTTTCCGCAGGGCTTGCAAAGCCAAGCTTCTCTGTGGAATCCTGCCAGATAGTGAAGTGCAGCATCTGCAGCATACGCTCCTCCAGCGGAGAAAATATCCGTGTCGCAAGCTCATCCAACCGGGCAAGCACGTCCGTCAAAAAGCTCAGCCAGCGTCTTGAATCAATTGCGGCAAAGCTTTTGCAGGCACGTGTCAGCATGACCTCATCCGGTTCCTGGAATTCCTCGCGCACACCTGCTGCAACGCACAGCCGGGCAAAGGATTCCTTGTTATTCCTGCGATAAAGCTGCCGCAGCTCCAGATGATAATAGCGCAGGAAATTGCTCAGCGTAACTTCCTGTCCAACATCTGCCTGGAAATCACGGATTTTTTGGATGATCCCCTGCCGGTTATTCAGCGAGGCCCGAATATTATCAAGAATATAGTCACGCGCCTTTTTCTCCAGTTGGATATAGCAGCCATGCGGCACAGCAGTGAAGCCATGACGGATTTCGCCTTCCACGCTGCGGCTCGTATTGCTCAGCAGTGCATTGAACTTTTCTTCAAAACGATATTTCTTATTCGCCTGCCCGATGAAGTCCAGTACCGTCAGGCATTCTTTCCCCTCAGCGAGCCGCAGTCCGCGGCCAAGCTGCTGCAGGAAAACCGTCAGAGACTCGGTCGGGCGCAGGAAAAGAATCGTATCGATTTCCGGAATATCCACGCCTTCATTATAGAGATCTACAACGAAAATGAAGCGGATACTGCCTTCTGCCAAAGCCCGCCGTACTTCGCTGCGCTCGTTATCCGATGAGCCTCCGGTCAGATAGCGTGAAGGGATGCCCTGCTGATTGAAATAATCTGCCATGAACTCTGCATGCTTGATGGATACGCAGAACCCCACGCCATGCATGCGCGTCAGGTCTGTCACATAGCGGTTTATACTCTGCACAATGAGTCCCGCACGATTGCGTGCTGTCTTCGTCTGCAGTGCGTAGACATTGGTGAGCTCGCTTTTGGCATAACCGCCATTTTCCCAGCGCAGCTGGCTGAGGTCAACGGTATCACTTACGCCAAAATAATGGAACGGGCAGAGCATGCTGCGCTCGATGGCCTCCGGCAAACGCAGCTCCGCGGTCGCATGACCGCCGAAGTATTGCAGGATATCCTTGCCATCCATGCGCTCCGGTGTCGCGGTAAG
>CAZTAP010000325.1:0-1807 GCA_964611665.1 uncultured Selenomonadaceae bacterium
AATTTGTTTACTGCATCATCTTTTTTTGTTCCAAAGTCTGAAATAAATGGAAAATATCAGAAAATTATGATATACTAAAGTCATAGAAAATCGAAAAGCGAAGGAGCGGATCATTATGAAGCTGAATTTTTTAGGCGCAACACATACGGTAACTGGTTCCTGCTATCTTCTGGAGACAAAAGGGAAAAAATTCCTCATTGATTGTGGTATGTTCCAGGGTGCAAAACGTATCCGTGAATTGAACTACGACGGCTTTCTCTTCAACCCGGCAGAAATTGATTCCCTGGTACTCACACATGCCCATGTAGACCATTGCGGACTGATTCCAAAGCTCTGCGTCGATGGATTCAAGGGTACAGTATATGCGACAAAAGCTACCTGTGACCTGGCAAGTATCATGCTGCCGGATTCTGCCCATATCCAGGAATCGGATACTGAGCTCATGAACCGCAAGGGCCAGCGCAGCGGCGATACTCCGGTCAAACCTCTCTATACGATGGACGATGCTTCAGAAGCCTTGCAGCATTTCTCTTCCGTCCCTTATAATGAACGCTTCCATATCGCTGACAATATCGAAATCATTTTCCGCGATGCGGGACATATCATGGGCTCAGCAATCGTTGAAATGTTTGTAACAGAAGAGGAAAAGACGACAAAACTCGTATTTTCCGGTGACCTCGGGCAGCCGGATCAGCCAATCATCAAGGATCCTTCCATCATTCATGGTGCAGACTACCTCATTGTTGAATCCACCTATGGTGACCGTCTGCATCAGCTTTATGATAAGGAACAGGCCTTGCTCGATGTCGTCAACGATACCATGGAACGCGGCGGCAATCTGATCATCCCATCCTTTGCCGTAGGCCGTACCCAAACCCTGCTGTATTATTTCTATAAGATGTGGAAGGATGGCCGCATGGAGGATGTTCCGATTATCCTGGACAGTCCGCTGGCCATTTCGGCAACACGGATTTTTATGCAGAACATGCAGGAATTTGACGAAGAGGCTCTTGAACTTCTTGCCAAGCATGGCCACGGGCTGCCGCAGATCCCAAATCTTCGTGTCTGCGAGACCGCCGAAGAATCCCGTGCCTTGAATAGTTCCGAAGGCTCTGCCATTATCATTTCAGCAAGCGGCATGGCAGATGCAGGCCGCATCCTGCATCATCTCAAACACAACCTCTGGCGCCCGGAGTCAACGATCCTTTTCGTCGGCTATCAGGCAGAAGGCAGTCTGGGCCGTCGTCTTGTCGATGGCATCAAGCGCGTGAAGATCATGGGCGAAGAAATTGCCGTCAAGGCAAAGATCCAGATGCTGGATGGTTTTTCTGCTCATGCAGATTCACGCCAGATTCTTGACTGGATGGAGCATATCCAGGACCCGAAGCCTGCAAGAGTATTCGTCGTACACGGCGAAGCACCTGCAGCAGAAGCGCTGAAGGAACAAATCGAAAAACGCTTTGATGAAGAAGTCTACATTCCATTCATGGGAGATGAAGCAAAACTGAACGGCCGGGAAAGCGAAATCCAGCCATCCAGCATTCCAAAGGTCTCTGTGGAAATGGAAATGGAGGATTTCCTGCGTACTGTGGATTCCACTTATCGTCAGCAGCGGCGTAAGATTCTGCAGCTGGTCATTCGGAATCCGGAGCTCATGGAGCCAATCATCAAAACCGTCGAAAAGGGCTGGAACTATATGAAAAAGCTTTTCGGCAATTACAATATCTGATGTGCTGCCGGAGCTGTGTGCTAATTATTTCCTCAGAGCTCCGGCTTTTCATTGACAGTGCTTTATGGATGTGTTATG
>CAZTAP010000326.1:0-1799 GCA_964611665.1 uncultured Selenomonadaceae bacterium
GAGAATTCTTGAACGATGATTGCACTGAGCGGCTGGAGAGTGCTCTTCGACAGGAGATTGAGCAGTACAAGAGATTTTGCGAGATGGGGCGTGACAATGGATAAATCAGTATACATAGACAACCGTGGCTGGAAATACAAAGTAAGGGCAGGGCTCAGCGATGACTCATTCAAGCCGTTCTATCAAAAGCCAGGGAAAAGCGGCTGGCATGGATGCAGGGTGTTCATCTGGTATGCGAGTGCTGATATTGCGCAAATTGAGCTTGATGCATACGCGGCCAAGAAGGGCTGGCGCAGGATTTTATGCGATAAGGATATGGGGATTTGAGGAGGTGATCGTTATGCCGATACAATTCACGTTAAACCATGATACCCACACCTATGAATACTACAGCGGCAGAAAGAAATACTGGATTAACAGCACAAGCAGCGGAATGTATGAACTGATGGTGATAGACGATATCTCATGGCATAAGGAATTCAGGATAGATCGGGATACCGATGCCGGCAAAAAATTTATCGAGTCTCTGCATAAATACGCAGACGATTTCTATAATCATTTCAGAGGGTGCATATACTCCATGAAAAATCGCATTGTTGAGCTGAACGGCTGGGGACAGTGCATGATGCGCAGACCGTCGAAAATCGTAGGCATACCGTTCTATGACCGGGATAAATTCATGGCATACGCAGAGGAATATATCTCGATGCACTCGGATGCCCAGATGGATCTTTTCAGTGAGATATGAAGGAGTGACCAGCAATGATGGGTACAGATGGAAGAATAACGGCTCATGGCTCTCCGGTACGGAGAAAGGACCGGGAGATGTATAAGACAGAGGTTAAGCCGTGCAGGACTAAAAAGCTGTCGAAAGAAGAGCTTGATAACGAATTAAGAAAAATTGGCGTGGAGGGAAAACCTATGATGCAGAATACATTAATCAAAGAAGATCTGGAAATGTTTTTAGACGAAGGACTAAGCTGTGATGAGATTGCGAATGCGACTGGTCTCAGCAAGGGATGCATAATCCAAAAGGCAAAGCGGTATGGTCTGGAAGTCAGCATGCGGATGAATGAGAAACCGAAACAAGAAGATACCGTTCCAGCAGTGACAGGCAAACAGAAACGCGCTGGCGGAGAAGAAATGACCAAACCCAAACAGGATATCAAAGAACCTGCCCAAAAGCCTGTGAGCGAAGCGCAGGAAAGCGAGACAGGCAAATGTGCAGAAAAGAAACCATGTAAAATTAGCCTGGACGATATAATCGATGATGTTGCGCAGGATCTGGAAGACCTGAAGACCACCAAGATGGTATTGAGGAAGCTGGCTGATGGCGCCGGCAGTGTTGAGATTAGTTTGTGAGGTGTGATGATGTGTCCGATACTTGAAACCGATTGGGCGGAAAAAATCAAGCTCGGCCAGAGTGCAGTCAATCATTTCTGCAGCCTTGGTTGCAGTGTCGATTGTGCCAAGCTTTTCATCGAAGAATATGGCGCCAGAATGGAAAAGGCCGGCATCAAGGTGGTGAGTGCAGGGAAATGAGCACAGTATATTGCATGGTCATTGCAGCGATGCTTCTTATTCTGGGCGGGGCTGCCGGGGCTATCATCCTCGGCCTATGCTATGTAAGCTCCAGGGCAGATGAGCAGCAGGAAAAGATGATTCGCAGGGAAATCATGAAAGACAAGCAGCAGTAGGGATTGAAAAAGAGCGGCCAATCACCGCTCTTTAGGCATGTATAGGATTATGGGAGGTTGGCAGCGTGATGAATGAATATAACGACTATGTAGGAATGACAA
>CAZTAP010000327.1:0-1789 GCA_964611665.1 uncultured Selenomonadaceae bacterium
TCTCTGCCATTCTCGCCTCACGTTCCTTTTTGCGCTTTGCCTCGTAGGCATCATAAGCCTCGACAATGCGCGAAACGACCTCATGACGGATGACATCCATCGGATCCAGGCGCACAATACCTACACCTTTCACGCCCTGCAGGATTTCACTGGCCTCCCTGAGACCAGACAAAACACCGCGCGGCAGGTCAACCTGTCCAAGATCTCCGGTCACGACCATACGCGAGCCAAATCCCAGACGCGTAAGAAACATTTTCATCTGCTTGTCCGTCGTATTCTGTGCCTCATCGAGAATGACAAAAGCATCCTCAAGCGTACGTCCACGCATATAGGCAAGCGGTGCAATCTCAATGACGCCCTTGGTCATAAGCTTCTGATACGTATCGAGCCCAAGGATATCCTGCAGCGCATCATAAAGCGGCCTGAGGTACGGATCCACCTTGTCCTGCAGATCTCCCGGCAAAAATCCGAGGCGCTCCCCGGCCTCCACCGCCGGGCGCGTAAGAATGATCTTATCCACCTCACGGTTCCGCAATGCTGCCACAGCCATGACAACCGCCAGATAAGTCTTGCCCGTACCAGCCGGACCAATGCCAAAGGTGATGGAATTCCGACGAATCGTATCCAGGTAAATACGCTGTCCGAGCGTCTTCGGACGCACATGGCGGCCGCGCGAAGTCACGAGAATCGTATCGCTGAACAGCGTATGCAGGGCTTCTCCCCTGCCGCCCTTCACAAGACCGACACTGTAGCGAACCTCATGCATCGTGATCATCGTTCCCTGCCGGTAAAGATACTGCAATTCCCGCATAACCTTTGCTGCCGCAGACACAGCCGGCGCCTCACCGTCGATTTCGAGATCATCGCCGCGGCTTGCAAAACGACAGTCAAAACTATCTATCAAAACCTGCAAATATTCATCCCGGTCACCCAGGAGCGCATTTGCTTCTTTACGATCAGCAAAAACTATTTTTTCTTCCAAAACATTTTGCAAACAAAAATTCCTCCTCTTCTCCATATTCAATTTTACAGCAAGGCACGTAAATGTCAAATCCTTTTACAGAATCCGCTTTGTTAACTTTTCCTACTATTTTGGTTGACGTTTATTTATGGTTGCAATATAATGAAGGAAGTGTTCAAAAATCATTCGAAACGAGGCTATTCCCATGACAACAACGATTCCGGAACTTACCCAAAAGATTATTGACGGCTTCCGCTTCAAACGCGGTGACGACCTTTCTTTCTTTCTTAAGGCACCGCTCGCAGAGCTGCAGCAGGGCGCCCATGAACTGCAGGAACATTTCTGCGGCAAACATATCGACTTCTGCACGATTCTCAACGGCCGCAGCGGACGCTGCGGTGAAAACTGCAAATACTGTGCACAGGCAGCCTGTCATTCCACCGGCATCGATGAATATGACTTTCTGCCAAAGGAAGAGATCATCGCCAATGCCAAAGCAAATCAGGATGCCGGCGCAAACCGCTTTGCTATCGTGACCTCAGGCCGTGCACTCAAAGGCAGGGATTTTGAAAAAGCGCTCGATGCTTATCGTGAAATGAAGGAAACCCTGACCATCGACCTCTGCGCCTCCCATGGCCTGCTTGATGAGGAACAGTTCCAGGCCCTGCACGATGCCGGTGTCACGAGCTATCATCACAACATCGAGACCTCGCGCCGTTTCTTCCCCGAGATCTGCACCTCGCACACCTACGAGGACCGCATACATACCATCAAAATCGCGCAGAAAGCCGGCTTCTGCGTCTGCTCCGGCGGCATCATCGGCATGGG
>CAZTAP010000328.1:0-1712 GCA_964611665.1 uncultured Selenomonadaceae bacterium
GTCATCGAGTATACGAAAATGCCGATTCAGCTGGTACCGGGCATCAAGCGTGATATTTTGCTGAAGTCGATTTATGCGTATATTGAGGGCGTGCTGAAGCTCAAGATCCAGTCAGCACATCGTACAGTACGTGCAGTCATGCCTTCGGATACGGAACGTGAGTATTTGAAGATCGATGACGTGCTGCCAATCCTCGAGGTTGAGCAGGTTGCATTCTTTGATGACGGACGTCCGTTTGAGTATTCGGTTTCGCACCATCGTGCGGATAAGAGCTCGTTCAAGGCGGTCAGCATCCGTTAACGGATAAAATTGGATAGGAGCTGCTGGGGGAGCAGTTCCTATTTTTTTACCCTGTTGTTGGGGTATTTTAATAAATTTCAGATAGTTTTTATTGTTTAGTAAAAATATTAAAGGGGTTAAGAGAATGAGAAACAGCGAATTGAAAAAATCTTTATCCATCGTACTTTCTGCGGCTTTTCTTTGGGGCGTGCCCGCAATGGGTGATATGGAGCTTCCAGTCGGAGTCCGGGCCGTTGTACAGGCTGCTGAGGCACAGAGCTGGAGCTTCAATCAGGATCTTGCGGGCTGGAAATATGGCGGGACCTGGGCCTATGACGGGCAGCCTGTGATGGAGCATGATGCAGCTTTTGGCGGCTCCCTGCGCATTGAGGCGGACTTTACCGCACATGTGAAGGACAGCTGGTCAGAGATTAAGATTGAGGATGGAGCGGCAGGCGCAGCACCTGTAGAGCTCAAGGGGCAAAACGTCCTTTCATTTGATTTATATTACAATCCTGCGGCGATGAAAACGGGCAGCCTTAAGACAAAACTCTATGCAAAATCGACGACGGGTGAGGAAGTCATCAATGTCAATCCGGATATCGATTTGAAAAAGGCCCGGGATGCCGGCAATGGCATGAGGGTTGTAACCGTAAAAGTGCCGTTCAGTGCGGTATCGGCTAAAGTGAACTATCTTTGTCTGAGCATTGTCGGCTGTAATACAGATTACAAAGGAAAATTCTATGTCAATCAGCTTGCCTTTAAAGGAGAGGCCGCAGCAGATGGCTATACGGATAAAACAGCAGCGCCGGTTCGGAAGCAGAAGCAGGAACTGGCATCTCTGCCGGTGCCTGCCCAGGTGAGCCTTACGGATGCTCAGGCAACGGCGAAGACAGCACAACTTTATGCCTATTTGAAGGCCAGTGCGGCGTCTGGCCAGGTGCTGTATGGGCATCAGAATGAAATGCATAAAAAGGTTGGTCATCTTGCGGGGGCATCGGATACCTATGATATGGTACAGGATTATGCGGCAATCGTGGGAGTTGATGGACTGGCACTTACGGGCAATGAGCTGAGCCTCACCGATGCTGAGAAGGCAGCCGGCCTTACCCTGACTGATAAGCTGGCGCAGATCAGCATTGCGGCGAGCCGCAATGGCTCGATTTTGACGATGTCCTGTCATATGCCAAATTTTGCAGAGGTTGCGAAAAAGCCGAAAGTCGATGGCAAATATGACTATAGCGGCTATTCGCCAAATGTCACTTCGGGGGATGTCGTCAAACGCATATTGCCGGGCGGCGATCTCAATGAGGTTTACAACGGCTACCTGGATATGGTAGCTGAATATGGAGCTAAACTGCAGGAGGCAGACGTGCCAGTGCTTTTCCGTCCGTTCCATGAGAATAACGGCAGCTGGTTCTGGTGGGGGGCTG
>CAZTAP010000329.1:0-1690 GCA_964611665.1 uncultured Selenomonadaceae bacterium
TTCCCCTCGCCCGCTCCATAGGAAATTCAGGGAGATGCGATTTCGCATCTCCTTTTTTGGCTGCAATTCGCAGCGATCTTTCACTAAAAATCAATCAAATCTGCATTTTTGTCAACAATTATTCTAAATATACTTTAAGTTATTGTTGAAGATAATGCAGATTTGTGCTATATTCATGCTAAAAGGAGGGCTTATCATGTCAATCATCAGCAAAGAAGGTATTTTAAAAGTCCTAACCGCATACAATCCTTGGTGGAAAACCGGACAGGTCAATTCCAAACTGTTAAAGACCTATAAACGTTTTGCTTTTTATGAAGCAATGAAACGGCTCACACAAACCTCGCTGCGCCGAACCATTGTTTTAACCGGCACACGCCGGGTCGGCAAAACGACGATTCAGTATCAAATGATTGAGGACCTGCTGACACATGGCATCCCACCACAAAAGATTGTCTTTATCTCTCTGGACCATCCAATGCTCAAACTCAGTGACGTTCAAATGATTCTCGATTGCTATCACGAAAACATCTACGCCGAACAGGACGTCTATTATTTTTTCGATGAAATCCAATATGCACAGGATTGGGATAAATGGTTAAAAGTCATTTACGATATGCAGCCTGACACCCAGGTGATTGCTACCGGCTCCGCCAGTCCGGCACTCATCAAGGGAAATCAGGAAAGCGGTGCCGGACGCTGGTCGGTGATCTCTGTACCTACCATGTCCTTCTATGAATACTGTGCCCTGCTTGATCTGGATCTCCCACAAATTCCTGAAGATCTCAAGATTACCCCCTTGCTGCGTCTGTCGCAGCAGGAACGAACACAAATCATGCTGCAGCTTTCCAAGGTGCAGAATCACTTCATCCGCTATCTGCAGGTCGGCGGTTTCCCAGAGCTTGCCTTAGCCGACAATGATATCCTGGCCCAGCAGATCATGCGGGATGATGTCGTTGATAAAGTCTTGAAGCGCGATCTGCCGGCCCTTTATAACATTCGCAATGCAACTGAACTGGAACGGATTTTCCTTTATCTCTGTAATGTCTCCTCAGAAATCGTATCCATTGAAGCTATCACGAAAGAACTGAGCGGCGTTTCCCGGCCTACAGTCGAAAATTATATCCGCTATCTTGAAAGTGCCAATCTGATCTATCAAAGCTGGCCTGTGGATATGGCCGGCAAAAAAGTATTAAAAGCCCGCCCAAAGATATACATTGCCGATGCAGCCATCCAGAATGCCGTCCTCATGGACGACTCCATCCTGACTAATCCTGTACAGATGGGAAAAATTGTAGAAACTGCGGTCTACAAGCATGTTGCTGCATTCTATTATCAGCGAGTCACATCCGTGGGATATTTCCGTGGCGGACGAAAAAATAAGGAAATAGACATCGTTGTCGACTACCCACATGCAAAAAATATCCTTATCGAAGTAAAGTATCGTGAAAATGCTGTGATTCCCGATGATGATGCCATCAGTGAATTAGCTGGTGAAGCCAGCAGTGCAATCATCGTCACAAAAACTCCGGATGACTTTGGTACGCACCAGACAAAATCCGGCACAGAAATGCTGCGTATCCCAGCCTTTGCGTTCCTTTACCTGCTGGGCAACGCGGAAAAAGCCGGGTATCCTGCGGACGATCTTCTATAACATTGTTATCTTTCACCAAAAATCCATAGTTAAGGAAAC
>CAZTAP010000330.1:0-1690 GCA_964611665.1 uncultured Selenomonadaceae bacterium
ATCCGGAAATTCTGGATTGAGCACGGCAAAGCTTCCCGCCGTATTGCGGCATATTTCGGCAAGGAACTTGGCATGACCTGCCTGAACAATGTCTGGGTGCCGGATGGCTGCAAGGACGTTCCAGGTGACCGTCTTGCGCCGCGCCGTCGTCTGAAGGAATCTCTTGATGAGATTTTTGCTGAAAAATTTGATGAAAAATATCTGGCAGACAGTGTGGAATCCAAGGTTTTTGGTATTGGCGTCGAATCCTATACCGTAGGGTCCCATGAATTCTATATGAACTATGCTGCACAGAATCATCTGCTCTGCCTGCTGGATACGGGGCATTTCCATCCGACTGAGGTTGTTTCTGATAAAATTTCCTCCATGCTGCTGTTCAATGAACGGCTTGCCCTGCATGTAAGCCGTCCGGTACGCTGGGACAGCGACCATGTGATCCTGCTTGATGATGAGCTCAAGGAAATCGGCAAGGAGCTCGTACGCTGTGATGCGCTGGAGCGTGTATTTATCGGCCTTGATTTCTTTGATGCGAGCATCAACCGGATTTCTGCCTGGGTTGTCGGTATGCGCAATATGGAAAAGGCTGTCCTTTATGGACTTCTCATGCCGCATGAAGCACTGGGCAAAATGCAGGCAGAGGGCAATTTCACAGAGCTTATGGCGACGATGGAGGAAATCAAGACCCTGCCGTTCGGCGATGTATGGGATGCTTACTGTGCACAGCAGAATGTACCGCAGGGCAAGGGGTGGTTTACGGAAGTAAAAAAATATGAAGCCGCTGTTTTGGCAAAACGATAAGAGGTCTGGGAAAATGGATATGAGAAAAGCAAAATTCATGGAAGGCTTCATTCGTCTGACGGATGATGCCTTTCAAAAAGGCTGGCATGAACGCAATGGCGGAAATCTGAGCTATCGGATTTGCCCGGAGGAGATTGCTTCGGTACAGGAAGGACTCCACCCGGTGCAGGAATGGACAGCAATCGGTACGACGGTGCCGACGCTGGCAGGAGAATATTTCCTGGTCACGGGCAGCGGCAAATACATGCGCAATGTCGTGCTTTGCCCGGAGGATAATATCGCTGTCGTGAAAATCGATGAAAAAGGTGAGAACTACGGCATTGTCTGGGGCCTGGAGCATGGCGGCCGTCCGACAAGCGAGCTGCCGACTCATCTGGCCAATCATGCCATCAAAAAGGAACTCAGCCATGGTACGAACCGGGTTATCTATCATGCACATCCGGCAAATACGATCGCGCTGACCTTTGTGCTGCCGCTGGAGGACAAGGCTTTTACGCGTGAGCTTTGGGAAATGGCCACAGAAGATCCAGTCATTTTCCCGGAGGGCATCGGCGTAGTTCCCTGGATGGTGCCAGGCGGCAAAGCGATTGCCGATGCGACGAGCAGGCTCATGAGGAAATACCGCGTTGTGGTCTGGGCACATCATGGCATGTTCGTATGCGGGGATGACTTCGATGAAGCCTTTGGACTCATGGATACAGTAGAAAAGGCAGCTTCGATTTATGTTAAAGTACGGGCAATGGGAGGCAAGCGCCAGACCATCATGAAACAGGATTTCCTGGATCTCGCGAAGGAATTCAAGATTGATTTAAATATGGAAATGCTGGATTAAAGTAAATAAATTACAGTTTAGCGGGGAGTTTTGTTTCCTGGGGTTATCGAATTTGTATAG
>CAZTAP010000331.1:0-1685 GCA_964611665.1 uncultured Selenomonadaceae bacterium
ACGATATTTGTTTCCGTAGCGGGCTGTTTCCTTATGGGGTTATGGGCAGATGCACCGATTATCCTCACGCCTGGTATGGGGGTCAATGCATTTTTCACCTATACGGTAGTGGTGAATATGGGGCTTTCCTGGCAGGAAGCACTGGCCATATCCCTGCTTTCCGGAGTCATTTTCGTTTTCGTGGCCTGTACGCGCTGTGCAAAGGTCCTTGCGGAGGCTATTCCGTCTTCGCTGAAGTTTGCGATTACGGCAGGCATTGGTTTGTTTCTGGTAGAGATCGGTCTGGAGAAGGCAGAGCTCATTCAGGCAGGAACGAATTCAATCATTGCGCTGGGATCCTTGCATAATCCGAATGCTTTGCTGGCAATCTTCGGGCTTCTTCTGAGCCTCGCGCTTTATCTGCGCGGCGTCATGGGCAGCTTTTTCATTGCAATCATCGTTACGAGCATTGTCGGTAATCTTGCCGGGGCGGCAGGCGCAGCATCGACGAATATACAGCTCAGCGATCTTGCGCTGTATCCGCAGCTTTTGCTGCAGGCAGATTTCTCACAGGCAGTAAGTATACCCTTTGTGCTTTCTGTTTTTTCGATGACGATGATCCTTGTTTTTGAGTCGATGGGAATTCTTGAAGGAATGCTGCCGGACAAGACAAAGTTCAAGCGTGCTTTTGCGGCTTCTTCTATGATTACGGTGCTTTCCAGTCTCATGGGAACCAGCCCGACGGTAGCAGCTGCGGAGAGTGCAGCCGGTATTGCAGGCGGCGGCCGCAGAGGTCTCATGGCGCTGACTGCCGGAGTGCTTTTTGCCTTGTCCCTGATTTTCATACCTTTCCTGACTTACGTGCCGCAGGCGGCCATTGCACCGGTTATTATCATTACTGGTGCGATGATGATGCAGCAGCTGCAGCATATCGAATTTGATGATTTTTCGGAATGGTTTCCGGCATTTCTCATTATTGTGCTGATTCCGCTTACGGGCAGCATTTCAACCGGGCTGGCTTTTGGCTTTGCAGCATATCCCTTGCTGAAGCTCTTTACTGGCCGTGGTGCAGAGATGCACCGGCTCGGCTATGGATTAGGCTTTCTTTTCCTCATGAATCTTGTTTTCCAGGCAGGATTCTGATACACATATAGATTAGCAGCAAAAAATCCCATGGTGTCTGGTTCAAACCGGCGGTATGGGATTTTTTGCATTTCTATTGTTAACTATACTAAAATACTTGGTTGACAATGAGAAGGGAAAAGCGTATTCTTAGAAAGTAATTTTGTGGAGGTGTAAAAATATGACCAATTTGAAGCTCAGGGAGTTGATTCTTTGCGCACTGTTCATTGCCCTGATTACGGCAGGAACCTTTATCAAGATTCCTGTGGGGACAGATGTATACACGCTGCAGTTTTTATTTACGCTGCTTGCCGGTTTGCTACTCGGACCGAAACTTGGCGCACTTGCTGTCGGTGTCTATGTTCTCATGGGATTGCTGGGGATTCCGGTCTTTGCTGAGGGCGGAGGCCCGGCTTATATCGTGCAGCCGACATTTGGCTATCTGCTGGGATTCATCGTACAGGCTGGCGTGAATGGCTGGCTGTCGAGGAGAATACAGAGTATCCGTCTGCTTTCACTTTTGGGTGCGAATCTGGCAGGGATGGCAGTGGTTTATTTATTCGGATTGGTGTATTTCTATATTG
>CAZTAP010000332.1:0-1626 GCA_964611665.1 uncultured Selenomonadaceae bacterium
AGGAGGGCATTGATATCAGTCATGAGCTTGAGCTTTATCGTCAGCCTTACTGCGGTTGTATATTCAGCGAGGAGGAACGTTACAGCAAGGCAATCCGCAAACAGCGCAAAGCCGAGGC
This sequence comes from uncultured Selenomonadaceae bacterium, assembly GCA_964611665.1. Lineage (GTDB taxonomy): Bacteria > Bacillota > Negativicutes > Selenomonadales > Selenomonadaceae > CAZTAP01. Next base: position 119 of record CAZTAP010000332.1, read on the forward strand.
CAAGGCAAGAAAAAAACTGGCTCGTGAAAAAGCAGAAGCGGCAGCTGCTGCAGAAAATGCTTAAAGGATGATGAATATGGCATTGCGATGGAATCGTTCGTTTTTTTCCCTGGTGATTTGTTTTAGTGTATGGCTTATGCTCTCTGCAACTGGAGCAGCCAGCGATACGGCGCATAGTACAATTGATTTCGGACATGCAAAACCGCAGACGGCAAAACCGGCCGGTCAGACAAAGCCTGCAGCAAAGGCCGCGCAGAGTTCCTCTCAAAATGCAGTCGGGAAGGCTGCGGCAGCCGGTCCGTTGATTAAGGTCGGGCTGTTTCAGACCCGGCAGCCGCTCAGCCTGATGGCAAAAGGCAGTCTTTTGGTACGGGACGGAGTCAGTGGGCGGGAAGTGCAAAAGCTTGCCGCAGGCGATACGGTACAAGTGCAAGTGCAAAACGGTAAAATCTTGCTGAACAAAAAAAGTCTTGCAGCTTCACTGCTGGAATTCTCTGCTGCCTCGGCGAAGGATAACGAAAATGTGTTGCTTAATGTGGACGGAAAGCCGTACCGGGGCAGGCTGCTGCTGAAACTGTCCGGCGATAAACTTTCAGTCATTAATGAACTATCCATCGATGCGTATCTTTATGGGGTCGTACCGGAGGAAATGCCTTCCGCCTGGCCGACAGAGGCACTGAAGGCACAGACGGTTGCAGCAAGGACTTTCGCGGTATTCCATCGCGGACGCCATGTCCGTGATGGGTATGATGTTTGTGCGGATACTCATTGTCAGGTTTATGGCGGAGCTGCAGCAGAGAAGCCGGCATCTACTGCTGCAGTCGATGCAACACGAGGTATGGTGCTTTATTCATCAGGCAAGCCAATCGATGCTTTTTTCCATACGGATTCGGGCGGCATGACGGAAAATAGTGAGGATGTTTGGGGAACCTATTATCCTTATTTGCGTGCAGTCAGGGAAGATACCATGAAAACCAGTCCCTGGCAAGTGAAATATACGGTACCAGAGCTGCAGATCAAACTGAATGAAGCTGGATATACGCCGGGTATTTTGAAAAAGATTGAGCTGACGCCGCTTACAATCGGCCGTTCAGCAGAAGACCGGTCCAGTTCAGGACGTGTGCAGATCATCAAATTTTTTGGTACGAAGGGTGTTGCGACCTTGACAGGCAATGAATTGCGCAAATTGCTGGGGCTGAAAAGCACATTGTTTGATGTGCGGCTGGAAAAGCCAAACATTCAAAGCATCAAGGCAGATATGGGATTCCAGGAAAAGAAAATTTCTGTAAATCTGCCGGATGAAGAGGAACGGAATCTCAGCCTCGATAAAATCCATGTCCTGAGTGGCAGGGAAGGCGAGAATATCGTGATCTTCGGATATGGCTGGGGGCATGGTCTTGGGCTTTCCCAATGGGGAGCGAAGAGCTTGGCTGCACATATGGATTACCGGGCAATCCTGGCACATTATTATCAGAATACAGAGCTGAAGAAGCTTTATTGAGGGAGAT
>CAZTAP010000333.1:0-1625 GCA_964611665.1 uncultured Selenomonadaceae bacterium
TTTTGTTGCTATCTGACCCGCATATTTGCTATAATTGGTACAAATACGAATGAGGAGGAACCCAAATCTTGAGTAATGCAAAAAATGAAATGATCCTGGTTTTGGACTTTGGCGGTCAGTACAATCAGCTGATTGCCCGCCGTGTAAGAGAATGCAATGTCTATTGTGAGGTACATCCGCATACCCTGAGTCTGGAGAAAATCAAGGAAATGCAGCCGAAGGGGATTATCTTCACCGGTGGTCCGAACAGTGTCTATAAAGAGGATTCTGCAACCTGCAGCAAGGAACTGCTGGAACTGGACATTCCGGTGCTTGGCATCTGCTATGGCTCGCAGCTTATGGCACATATCCTGGGCGGTGAGGTAAAGACTGCGCCGGTCAGTGAATACGGTAAGACGGAGGTCAGCATTGACGAGCCGTCGTCCAGGCTTTTTGAGGGTGTTTCTCCTAAGACCATCTGCTGGATGAGCCATACGGACTATATCGCCAAGGCACCGGCAGGCTTCCGTGTCACGGCATCGACACCGGTATGCCCGGTCGCCGGTATGGAAGATGAGGCAAAGAAGCTCTATGCCGTGCAGTTCCATCCGGAGGTCATGCATACGGAACAGGGCATGACGATGCTTTCGAATTTTGTGTTCAAGGTCTGCGGCTGCGCAGGCGACTGGAAGATGGATTCCTTTGTTGCCAAGACGATTGAAGAGCTGCGCGCCAAGATCGGTACGGGCAAAGCGCTTTGCGCACTTTCGGGCGGCGTTGATTCCTCTGTGGCAGCAGTGCTTCTTTCCAAGGCGATTGGCAAGCAGCTTACGTGTGTGTTTGTCGATCATGGTCTTCTGCGAAAGGATGAAGGCGATCAGGTTGAGGCCGTGTTCGGTCCGGAAGGCCCTTATGATGTAAATTTCATTCGCGTCAATGCGAAGGAACGTTTCTATACCAGGCTCAAGGGCGTGACGGAGCCGGAGACGAAGCGCAAGATCATCGGGGAAGAGTTTATCCGTGTATTTGAAGAAGAGGCCAAGAAGATCGGCAAGGTAGACTATCTCGTACAAGGCACGATTTATCCGGATGTCATCGAGAGCGGTCTTGGCAAGTCAGCCGTAATCAAGTCGCATCACAATGTCGGCGGTCTGCCGGATTTCGTGGATTTCAAGGAAATCGTCGAGCCGCTGCGCCTGCTGTTCAAGGATGAGGTAAGGAAGGCCGGCCGTGAGCTCGGGATTCCAGAGTATCTCGTGAGCCGCCAGCCGTTCCCAGGCCCGGGACTTGGCATCCGCATCATCGGTGAGGTTACGGAAGAGAAGGTCAGGATTGTCCAGGAAGCTGATGCTATCTATCGCGAAGAGGTTGCCAGGGCGGGTGCGGACAAGAATCTCGGCCAGTATTTCGCAGCACTCACGAATATGCGCTCGGTAGGCGTCATGGGGGATGGCCGTACGTATGACTATGCCATTGCCCTGCGTGCCGTGATGACGAGTGATTTCATGACAGCAGAAGCAGCACAGCTTCCATGGGAAGTCCTCTCCATCGTTACGACGAGAATCGTCAACGAAGTCAAGGGCATCAACCGTGTCATGTATGACTGCACCGGCAAACCGCCGGCTACGATTGAGTTCGAATAATAA
>CAZTAP010000334.1:0-1617 GCA_964611665.1 uncultured Selenomonadaceae bacterium
ATATCGGTCAGGATGACCTGCCGCCGGCTGTTGTGCGGGAATTGCTCGGCCCGTCGAAAGTCATCGGGCTTTCTACGCATAGTCCTGAGCAGCTGGAAGCGGCCAATGAGCTCGCGGATATTGTTGATTACTTTGGGACAGGTCCGGTTTTCGCCACACGGACCAAGGAGCATCCGGCACCCGTCACAGGACTTTCCTATCTGCGCTATGCAGTGCAGCATGCTCACCGTCCTTTTGTCGCCATTGGCGGCATCAAGGAGCATAATATCGCGGCAGTGGCAGCGACCGGAGTCAGGACCTGTGCAGTTGTTTCTGCAATTACAGGGGCAGAGGATATTGCCGGTGTGGTTCAACGGCTCAGGAAAGCGTTGATGGATAAGGTCTTTTGATTTTTAGTGCGTTTATTTTTATCGTTGCGCAGGATTCCCCATCAAGATGAAAAGAATGAGTATGATGATGGCGGCAGGCGCAACGGTGCCGATTTTTCCTTTTGACATAAAAACCGCTTCTTTTTAGTAATTTCCCGAACTTCCACCGCCACCGCTGTCACCGCCGCCGAAGGAGCCGCTGCTTCCGCTGGATGAGCCGCTGTTATTGGAGTACTTGTCAATGGTGTAGATGGTTTTGCGGGAGAAGCCGCCAGAGCCTGGGCCGGAACCTCCGTGGAAAAAGTAATGGTAGAGGAAACTAAAAAGTTTCATGAGCAAGAGAATGGCCAGAATCAGAACCAGAAGGATGAGGTCAGGGATGAAGCGCTCATTCAGAAAACTCTGGTCGTCAGTGATTCCTTTCGTGTCAGGGTGAGTGACAACCCCGTTCAGGGATGTACCATATTCGGCTGCTGTCTTGCTGGCCAGTTCCTGATAGGCTGTGAGTACACCAGTGTCATAGTCGTTTTTTTTCAGGTTTGGGGTAAGGTCTTTATCGCGGATGCGTCCGGCATAGCCGTCGGGAATGGCGCCTTCCAGTCCATAACCGACTTCAATGCGCAGTTTGCGTGGGTTTTGCGAGATGAGCAGCAGTATGCCGTTATTTTTATCCTTGCTGCCGATGCCCCATTGGCGGAACAGCTGATGTGCATACTCTTCAATCGATTGATCATCCAGATTTTTCACCGTGACAACGACAATCTGGGCCGTTGTTTTTTGATCGAGTTCATGCCCGATGCTTAGGATTTGCTGTTTTGTATCTTTGGAGAGAAGATCTGCATTATCCTGGACATAAATGTCAGAGGCCGGTCGTGCGGGAAGGTTGGCTGCGACTGGGACAGTGAAAAACAGGAAAAGCAGGAAAATCATTGATGTGATGCGTTTGACTTGCATAAAAAGCCTCCTTTGCCTCATGGGCTCTTTTTAGTTTAGCCCAAATGGATGGATTTGGGAATAGATATTTATGGAATGATTCGTGAGATGAATTGCTCAAATTGCCTGCAAGTTTTCTGTGGTTTCCAAAAAAGCTGCCGCACATTTACGCGGCAGCTTTTTTATTAGAATTTAACCTGTGGTGTTTCCTGTGCTTTCTCGTCCGCCTTGAAATAGTCCCGCGGATTGAAGCCGAGCATGCCGGCATAGAGGGATTTTGGCAGGCTCTTGATCTGTGTATTGTAGTTCTGTACCG
>CAZTAP010000335.1:0-1616 GCA_964611665.1 uncultured Selenomonadaceae bacterium
ATACGAAAGGAAATGAACAACATGAATGATACGATACAGACGATTACCAGCCGTCTTTGGGCTATGGCAAATGAATTGCGGGGAACGATGGATGCTTCGGAGTATAAAAATTATATATTAGCCTTTATGTTTTACCGTTACCTGTCCGAACATCAGGAACAATATCTGGTGTCCAGCGATTTGCTGAATCCTGAATCCGGTGAATCGCTGAATGATGCTTATTGCCGTCAGGCGAATGATGAGGAACTGCAGGACTATCTGGAGGATATCTCAGCGAGCCTCGGCTATGCGATTGCTCCGGTGGATACCTGGGCCTCGCTTTTGCATCGCATCCAGGAGGGACAGATCATCCCGAGTGACTATCAGGATCTCTTTGACCATTTCAATACGAATGCTGAGCGGAATGCTGAGGCTGTGCAGGATTTCAAGGGGGTATTCAATGATATCAATCTCGGGGACTCGCGTCTGGGCAGCTCGACGAATGACCGCGCGAAATCGCTGAATAATATCGTGAAGCTCGTTGATGGGATGGAGTACAAAAGCGAAGATGGCAAAGATATTCTGGGAGAGGTCTATGAATATCTCATCGGACAGTTTGCGGCCAGCGCGGGGAAGAAAGGCGGAGAGTTTTATACGCCGCATCAGGTCAGTCAGATTCTGGCGAAAATCGTCACCCAGGGAATTGAGAAAACAGATGCGTTTTTTCAGCTCTATGACCCGACCATGGGATCGGGCTCTTTGCTGCTGACGGTAGGGCAGGAACTGCCCGATGGCATGCCAATCAAATATTATGGGCAGGAACTGAATACGACGACCTATAACCTGGCACGCATGAATCTGATGATGCATAATGTTTCTTATAACAATATGAGTCTCAGCAATGCGAATACGCTTGAAAACGATTGGCCGGATGGCCCGGATGATAAAGGGATTGACCGTCCGCGCAGCTTTGATGCTGTCGTAGCCAATCCACCGTATTCGGCTAAATGGGACAATCGGGAAGCGAAGCTCAAGGATGCGCGATTCAGTGCATATGGCAAGCTTGCGCCAGCCTCCAAGGCAGACTATGCATTTGTTTTGCACAGCTTGTATCACCTGAATGAGCAGGGAACCATGGCAATCGTTCTGCCGCATGGCGTGCTTTTCCGCGGCGCAGCTGAGGGCAAAATCCGGCAGACATTGATTGAAAAGAATTACATTGATACGATTATTGGTCTTCCAGCGAATCTGTTCTATGGTACGAGCATTCCAACGATTATTTTGGTACTCAAAAAGAACCGCTCCGCGCGGGATATTCTTTTCATCGATGCAAGCAAGGATTTCATCAAAGGGAAGAATCAAAACAGCCTGAGTGAAGAGGCCATTGAGAAAATCGTCCAGACCTATGTCAATCGTCAGGATATAGAAAAATATGCCCATGCAGCATCACCGGAAGAAGTCAGGGAAAATGACTATAATCTGAACATCCCGCGTTATGTGGATACGTTCGAGGAAGAGGAAGAAATCGACCTGGCTGAAGTCAACCGTCAACTGGCCGAGGACAATAAAGAAATCGCAGCACTGGAAGCAGAAATCGCAGAACAGCTGAAGGTACTGGGCGTGGAAATAGAAGAATA
>CAZTAP010000336.1:0-1600 GCA_964611665.1 uncultured Selenomonadaceae bacterium
GGGAAAATCAAGGCCTGGAAGCTGCCCTCATCGGCAGCGCGCAGATCATGCCAGCTGCCGGCCTTTTTGTCAGCGGTTGTACGGTATTCATAGGCCTTTCCGGCCTGCAGTCCGCTGAGTTCAGCTGTATGCAGGCTGCAGGTCACGCCATCGTCCGTAAAGCTTTCACTCAGCGCCGGTATGTGCTGGCTTTCTTCAGAGCCTTTTTCGCGGTATTCGATTGCTGCAGCGGCTTGCGGTTCGCTGGACTGCCACATGATGGTGCGTGAATTGCGGCTGTCGGTGGTGATGATCTGGCGCAGATAGTCAGCTTCCATGCTGTCCGGATGCGCAAGCTTTTTCGCACCCTTTGCAGCATGCTCGAACAGAGAAAAATGCGAAGCAGCAGCGCTGGCACCAGTCAGCAGAATAGCACCGCCGCATAGTTTTATGAAATTCCTGCGGGAGAGAAATTTATTTTCGTCCATAGTCGTACTCCATTCTGTCATGAATCTTTATCTTTACTATAGTACCTGGAGCTGGCTTCAAGTCAAGGGGAAAGATGCAGAAGTTCCAGTTTTATTGAGAATCTTACGCAGACCTTTTGGGTGTGCTGTAAGGTTTTTCTTAAGAAAACATGCTGTTCATTCGATAATATCAGTAAGAATAAGGAGGGGATTCGATGCAAAAGAAAAAAATACGCTATCCGGCACTGCTGCTTGTCTGTATGCTGGCGCTGCTGGCAGGAACGGTAAGTGCCGGAGCAGAAGGACGCACAGACTGGGCGAATGGTATGATTACCATGACGGGCTATGGTGTGGCGCCATCCTCGGCCAGAACGTATGGGCAGGCCCGCATTCAGGCCCGCCGGGCGGCTTTTCTGGATGCCTGCCGCAACCTTGCGGAATATGTACAGGGCATTCAGGTCACCTCGGATACAACCGTACGGGATATGGCAGTAGAGAGTGATGTCATACAGACACATGTCACCGCTCTGGTGCGCGGTGCAAAGATTGTCTCCGAAACAGCAGACAGCGACACTACCTATGAGGTGACGATCCAGGTGCCGATGTTCGGTACGACGGATTCTCTGGCGAAGGCTGTGCTTACGCCGCCTGTACAGAAGGAGGCATTCCCAGCTCCAGTAATTGTACCATCGACACCGGCAGCATCTGCGGCCCCATCACCTGCACCGGCTGATACGAGTACGGCAGCGCCGGTGCCTTCAACTGCAGTAAATCTGCGGGCAGTTGGCAGCTACACTGGTCTTGTGGTAGACTGCCGGGGACTAGGCCTGAAGCCGGTCATGTCACCGGTCATCAAGAACGAACAGGGTCAGTCGATCTATGGCTATAAGAATCTCGACTATGCGAAGGTCATTGCAAACGGCATGGCGGGCTATACAAGCGATATCAATGGAACCGTGCGTGCGGGCAGTCATCCGCTTGTCGTAAAGGCTGCCGCACTTGATGAATTCAAAGGGAATCCTGTGCTTGCGACTGCCGATGCGAACCGCGTGCTGGCAGAAAATCAGGCCAGCGGGTTCCTGGATAATTGTGCGGTTGTATTTGTAAGATAAGGCAGGAAGTGAAGAGGCCAGGCTCAGCCTGGCTTTTTCCTT
>CAZTAP010000337.1:0-1566 GCA_964611665.1 uncultured Selenomonadaceae bacterium
TGGCATCGGAAGGTTATCCAATGGCACAGCATCGATCAAAACCTTCTGCGGCTGCGGCTGCAGCGCAAAAATTGCATCGTACATGCCATTAATCGTTGCCTGATAGATATTGATCCGGTCGATTGTTTTTTCATCGATGACAGCCTTGCCTACAGATACGGCCTCATCCATGATCTTTTGATAGAGTTCTTCACGTACCTTGGCCGAAAGTTTTTTGGAATCATTCAATTTGGGCAGGAAAAGGCCCTGCGGCAAGATGACCGCTGCTACGACAACAGGACCGGCCAAAGGGCCGCGCCCGGCTTCGTCAACTCCCGCAACGACTTCCATTCCCTGCTGAGCTGCTTCATATTCATACTGATATAATGCATCCACCCGGGCTCTTTCTGTCTGTTCACGCTCCCAGCGGCGCAAAAGCTTTCCTGCTGCAGCCCGTGTATCCATACGGCAGGCAGCAAGGAATTCCTCTGTGAGATTGCCCTGTGCAAAAACCTGCTCCATCTCTTTTATCGTCATTTTTCCTGTTTCCATTAATACCAACCTCCTATTCAGAGAAAAATCTCCATAACAAGCTCTTGTCATGGAGATTTTCCCTGCTGTATTTCACGCCTGTACCGGTGGTGTATCCAGACTTACGACGCCAAGCTTGCCGCCGCGGAATTCATTCAGCACAATGCGCTGTACCTTTTCAAAATCAATGACGCCGCCTCGCAGCAGGCAGCCGCGTTTGCGTCCAATCGCTTCCATAAGGTCTGCCGCTGTTTCCGGAAGTTCCGTCTTGAATTTGAACCGTTCCTGCAAACGTTCCGGATAATCCTTGCGCAGAACTTCCAAAAGGAGCCCTGTCACCTGCTCCAAATCATAAACTTCATCATTTACTGCGCCCGTAAAGGCAAGCTTCAGCCCCACCTTCATATCTTCGAACTTCGGCCAGAGAATGCCCGGTGTATCCAAAAGATCCAGTTCCTTGCCAATACGGATCCACTGCTTCGCCCTGGTAACCCCTGGTTTATCTGCGGCCTTGGCTTTCACTGCCCCGGCAAGACGGTTGATCAGAGAAGATTTGCCGACATTCGGAATGCCAAGGATCATAACACGTGCCTTACGTGCATTTGCTCCCTTGCTCACCAGCTTCTCCGTCTTGGCTCTGGCAAGTTCTTCTGTCTGCTTGATGAGCTGCTTTGTTCCCTTGCCCGTAACCGAATCGATGGCTACCGCCGGAATGCCCTGCGCCTTGAAATACTCCAGCCAGCGTTTCGTCATGGCCGGGTCAGCCAGATCGGCCTTGTTCAGCGCAACGAGCCGCGGCTTATTGACAACGATCTCCTGCAGCATAGGATTTGCACTGCTCGCCGGAATACGTGCATCGAGCAGTTCGATCACAACATCGACGAGTTTCAGGTTATCCTCCACCAGTTCCTTGGCCTTTTTCATATGGCCCGGAAACCACTGTATATTGGGAAGCTCTATTTTTCCATCTTTATCTATCATTATTAATATTCCTTTCAAACCCTAGTACAGCGTGCACGAAATACCTAGGCGAATTACTTGTCTGAATTTCCATCT
>CAZTAP010000338.1:0-1556 GCA_964611665.1 uncultured Selenomonadaceae bacterium
GTAAGTCTGTGGAAACGGGCTCTTTTGTGCGGATATTTTTCCAAACAAAAAGAAGCAGCTTCAAAAGCTGCTTCTTTTTGTTTAGGGATATTTTATCGGGAATTTATCAGAAAGCGAAAATGAGATTGGAGAAGAACGCCGTGTGATTGTTGTTGTTGTTTGCATAGCTTGCATCAATCGCCTTGCCGAAGAAGAAATAGTTCTGCAGCTGGATGCTCTTTGTGAAGTGATACCAGAGTGTTGCTTCTACACCTTTGCTGCCCGGTTTTTCACTGCCGTTGACGATACTGGACATGATCAGGGCGTCTGAACCGAGGTAACGATAGCCGAGGGATCCACCCCAACGCTTGCTGCCCCATGGGCTTCCGTTGTAGGTAAGCTTGATATCATAGGCTTTGTTCTGATGACCCTGATTGCCATGAGAATAGAAGCCGGTAAGGTCGACATTCTCAGCGATATTCTGGTGCAGATTGAGTGCGACAATACCAAGACGGCTGTCGTCGTAGGCATTCGGAGACTTCAGGCTGTAGTAGCCAAGACCAGCAGAGGTTTTCGGTGTGAAGGAATGCTCAACGGAAACGCCATGCACCTGCAGGGAATCATCGTTAGCCCAGCCCGTACCTGTACTGTTGCGAGAGAAATCATAACGTCCGCCGTTGCGGATAAAGCCGGCAGACCAAGGGGAGGACAGATCCGCGTTCTTTTCATAAACCATACCGGTATACGCATGCAAGGAAGTATCCTTGTTCATTGCGTAGTCAACCTCGACACCTTTGACGCGTGCATTGCTTACCACGCCATCCTGAAGACCTGGTGTGAAGAGACCAATGGTTGTATTCAGGCCTTTGCCAATCGGGCCGCGGGCATAGAGCTGATAGATGGCAGCATTGACTTCCTTGGAGGAGGTGCCGTAATCATCACTGAAGCTCTTTTCCTTGTTCCAGCCTTCACTGGAGCCCCATTTCCAGTCGAGTCCGCCATGGACGTTCCAGTCGTTGCCTACATTGCCATCAACATTCAGGAAGAGTTCTTTTTCCCACCAGGTATGCTGATCATAGGTGCCGGCCATTGCCTTGTTGCAGAAAACACCGCTGACTTTTACATTGTCGGATTTTTTCTCCAGATTCTGTACGCGTACGCCAATGGAGCCAAGTTCATCGGAGAATTCCTTGGAAAGGCGGTCGATGAGTGCTTTATCTTCCTGGCTGGCCTTTTCGGAATGCGTGCGGGCGCTTGCAACCATCTGAGCCATTTCATAGCGTGTGATCGCACGGTCGCCGCGGAAGGTACCATCGCCATAGCCGGTGACAATGCCATCGTTGGACAGCTTGGTTACGGCTGCGATGGCCCAGTGATCCTGAGGTACATCGGAATACAGCTGATCAGCTGATGCTGCAGATGCTGCACCTGTGCTGATGATGAGTGCGGATAAGACCGATAAGATGAGTTTTTTGTTTTTCATAGTTCTTCCTCTCTCCCCAATACTTTTTGAATATGACTGAAAATTCATATTCGTATTAATTGATTTGACAGAATAAATATAACATCAAGTTTAC
>CAZTAP010000339.1:0-1548 GCA_964611665.1 uncultured Selenomonadaceae bacterium
TGGTGTGCATCTTTAGAGCTTAGCGCAGCCGTTTTGGATAAGAAATGCAGTGAAGGCTTGTTTTTATGGAAAAGGATAAAATTATTTTTTTCTTGACTTGGAGCAGGCTTGAAGTTGTATGATTAAACTGAAAGATTTCTATGTATATGTGTATAAAGAAAGGGGCCTGGAATATGAGTTATTTAGGCGAGGATATCAAGAAGCTGGGATTTGGGTTGATGCGGCTGCCGAAGAAGGATGGGCAGATCGATGTGGAGCAGACGAAAGAAATGGTCGATTTGTTCATGGATGCTGGTTTCACTTATTTTGATACGGCCTGGGCGTATGCGGGGAGCGAGGATGCCATCCGTCAGGCACTGGTTGAACGTTATCCGCGTGAGAGTTTCCAGCTGGCCACCAAGAATGCGGCCTGGATCAAATGCAAGACAAGGGAAGAGGCTATTGCGCAGTTCGATGTTTCTTTGCAACAGACGGGTGCAGGATATTTTGATTTCTATCTGCTGCATAATCTTGGTGATGCCCGCACCAAGGTCTTTGATGATTTCGATATGTGGAACTGGATCATTGAGAAGAAGACTGAGGGCAAGATCCGTCATATCGGTTTTTCCTTCCATTCTACGCCGGAGCAGCTCGAAGAGATCCTGAAGGCCCATCCGGAGATGGAGTTCGTACAGCTGCAGATCAACTATGCAGACTGGGAGAGCCATGCAATCCAGTCCAGAGCGAACTATGAAATGGCCCGTAAATATGGTAAGTCTGTCATCATCATGGAGCCGGTCAAGGGCGGCAATCTGGCGAATCCGCCAGAGTCCGTACAGCAGATATTCAAGGAAGCTGAGCCGGAATCCTCGGTTGCCTCCTGGGCTATCCGCTTTGCGGCCAATCTGGATGGACTGATTACGGTCCTGTCCGGTATGAGCAGCGTAGAACAGATGAAGGATAATCTTTCGCAGATGAAGGATTTCAAGGGACTGACTGCAGCGCAGCTGTCGACCATTCAAAAGGCGCAGGAAGCTCTGGCTCGTATTCCGTTGATTCCGTGTACGAACTGCAACTACTGCGCCAAGGTCTGCCCCAAGAACATTGGCATCTCAGCATCATTCAATGCGATGAATCTGTATACGCTCTATGATAACGAAGCGGGTGCAAAACAGCAGATTGTGTTCAATGTTACCGGAGCAGGCAAATTGACCGCCGACCAGTGCGTGAAATGCGGTAAATGCGAAGAGGTATGCCCACAGCATATCCAGATCCGTGCGGAACTGGAAAAAATAGCACAGACCTTATGAGGACAATACCATAGTGAGATATCAAAAGCTGCGCCAGATCATACTGGCGTGGCTTTTATGCGTTTGGTCTTGACAAATGTCAGCTGAAAATCTATACTATATTCAAATGTAAATTGACTAGTCAATATACAGTTAAACCTTGCATAGAGAAAACATGATTATGGCAATGAGGAGGTTTTCCGATTGAAGGAGGAAGAATGGTCCGTGGCTGATGATGAATATGTGCTGCATCAGGTATTTCAAGTGGTTCGCGCATTTT
>CAZTAP010000340.1:0-1510 GCA_964611665.1 uncultured Selenomonadaceae bacterium
TAGCAGGTTGGTTCCGCGGAATGTTGGATGCCCTCTGGCTCGGCGGCGTCAACCTGATCGAATCATAAACATCTCGATAAACTGTAAGTTGTTATTTTTTAGGAAAATTGCTATAATGATAAGAAAGTTTCTGGGCCTTTAGGCTGGGAGGGGTTAGATGACAAGCAATAAAAAAATGATTTTTCGCTGCGTTGGAGTCTGTCTTTTCCTGATTTTTATTCTTTTGGGTTCTTTTAAATATGCGGAATATTCCAATAGGTCAAAAGCTGTCATCAATATTTACTGCTGGGATGAAAGCTTCCGTGATGTTTTGGCGAATTACTATCCTGCCTATGACAAAGAACACGAATGCATTGGCAATGTCAAGGTGCATTGGGTGATCATGCCACGTATCGACGGTGTTTATCAGAGCACACTGGACAAGGCACTGTCAGAGCGAAAGGAAGTGACTGCTGGAGAGCAGATCGACCTTTTCCTCCTGGAGGCTGATTACGTGCGAAAGTATACGGAAAGTGCTGAAGTGACAGAGAGCCTTGATGAGCTTGGTCTGCAGGAGCAGGAACTTCAGCAGCAGTATGCGTATACGCGCAGGGCGGCGGAGGACTCTTCAGGTGTGCAGCGCGGCATTTCCTATCAGGCATGCCCTGGTGTCATGATTTATCGCCGCGATATTGCGCGCAAGGTTTTCGGTACGGATGATCCGGATAGAATTCAGGAATTGGTTCGTGACTGGCCGGCCTTTGAATATGCTTCGGACAGGATTCGTGCGTCAGGATATCATATGCTGGCTGGATATTTCGATACTTATCGTGTTTTTTCCAACAATTTACAGGCGTCCTGGGTCAATGAAAAAAAGGAAATTGTACTTCCAGCGGAAATGAAGGAATGGTGTGAGCAGACCCGAAGGTTTTCGGAACAGGGGAAGAACTATCCGAATGATCTTTGGGACACGGCCTGGAAGGCTGGTACAAGAGGGGATGTTTTCTGTTATTTCGGTACTGCCTGGTTTATTCAGCAGGCTTTGCAGAAGTTTTCCCTGCAGGTTCCTGTTGCCGAAGGCGGTCTTGAGCAGAAAGGCAACGGAACCTTTGGCCAGTGGGCTGTCTGTCAGGGACCGCAGCGATACTACTGGGGCGGGAGCTGGATTTGTGCTGCAAAGGGAACAAAGCATAAGGACTTGATTGCGGATATCATGCGTAAGCTTTGCTGTGAACCGGATACAGCCAGGAAAATTGCCCGGGGCTCTACGGAATTCATGAATAACCGCAAGGTAATGCAGGAGATTGCGCAGGATGCTTCTTTTGGCATTCCTTTTTTGGATGGACAAAATGTTTATACAGTCATGGCAAGGGAAATGGAAATGGAGACAATCAGAGCAGATATGATTACTCCTTATGATCAGGGAATCCATGAGTCTTTTAAGGCTGCCTGTAAGGGATATTTCCGTGGCAGTGCGACAGCAGACGCTGCCTGGCAGAGATTTCTGGCTACGCTGTGGATGCGGTATCCT
>CAZTAP010000341.1:0-1422 GCA_964611665.1 uncultured Selenomonadaceae bacterium
GTGCTTTTCCGTCCGTTCCATGAGAATAACGGCAGCTGGTTCTGGTGGGGGGCTGCTTACTGCACGCCGAGCCAGTATAAGAATCTCTTCCATTATACGGAAGAATATCTGCGGGATCAGAAGGGGCTGCACAATTTCCTTTATGTATATTCACCAGGCGGGCCTTTCCAGGGAACGGAGGACTATCTTACGCGCTATCCGGGTGATGCTTATATTGATGTCGTGGGCTTTGATATGTATCATCGGGACCCGGCGCAGGGCGATGACTGGATGAATTCTTTTGGCGATACGATGAATGTCGTACAGAGTTTTGCCGCACAGCATAATAAGCTTGCAGCTGTCACCGAGGCGGGTGTGCTTGTCGGCAACAGCGCGATGGCGAAGGCCGGAAATCAGCGCAAGGACTGGTTCCGTGAGGCACTCAAAGCCATTACGCCGCATCGCATGGCCTATTTTATGACCTGGTCGAATTTTGATGAAACGAATTTTGATGAGCCGTACATGGTTACAGATAAACGTGGTCATGAGATGATCAATGATTTTATCCGTTTCTATAATGAGCCGCAGGCAATATTTGCGAGCCAGGTGCCTGATTATACATCCTTGCAGGTACAGGCGCAGGCTGCTGCGGCAAGCTATGGCTATCTTACCGCACCTGGCTCGATGGCTCGTATCTGCCAGCCGATGACAATCACAGCAAAGGCCGCAGGGAACGCAGCAAAGGTCCGGTTTGTGCTGAAGAAAAAAGATGGTACGCTTGCAGCTGCTTTGGATGCGCAGCAAAAGGCAGCGGGAGAGTATAGTGCAGAGCTCAGTCAGGAAAAGCTTGCTGCGCTTGGTACGACGGTTGGCTCGATCGAGCTTCAGCTCGATGGGCAGAAGGCAGACAGTGTGCAGGTCTTGTTCAATATGCCAGAACCGCCGGCTGATCCGGCTATGGTCGATGATTTCGAGAATTACTATGGGGACAACGGCCTTCTGCAGGGCTCGTATTCCACGAACTGCGGTGCTGGCTGCAGCGTAGTTCCGAGCCTTGCTGCGCAGCATTCGCAGGGGAGTGCAGGACTTGCTTTCAGCTATAAGATCAATAAGGGCGGTTATGCAGGAATCGTCAAGAGCCTCAAGGGAGCTGACTGGTCAGGCTGCAGCGGCATTGAGTTTTGGATTACACCGGATGGCAAGGGACAGAAGCTCATTGCCCAGCTCAACAGCAACGGCGAGGATTTCGAAGTCGACCTTACGGATATTGCAAAGCAGACCAAGCCGCAGCTGGTCAAACTGCCATTCAGCCTTTTCCAGGGCAAAAATCATGGAACCTTTGACAAGGCACATGTACAGCATTTTGCAATCTATTGCAACACAATCGGTGAAGCAGCGGTAAATTCCGTGATGTATTTCGATGATATCCATGCAGTGAAATAA
>CAZTAP010000342.1:0-1408 GCA_964611665.1 uncultured Selenomonadaceae bacterium
TGGGCGTGATCCGCATGTTCGAGGATGCCGGCTATAAGGCTTCCCATGGCTTTGATATCGTAATCAACGGCACCCTGCCGCCGTCTTCCGGTCTGTCCTCATCAGCTTCCATCGAAGTGCTTACGGCAGTCATTCTCAACGATGCGTTTGGCTTCGGACTTTCCATGGTGGATATGGTCAAGCTGAGCCAGAAGGCAGAGAACAAGTTCGTGGGTGTCAACTGCGGCATCATGGACCAGTTTGCTGTTGGTATGGGTAAAAAGGATCATGCGATTCTTCTTGATTGCAATACACTTGACTATCGTTACAGCAGGATTGCCTTGCAGGATTGCAGCATAGTTATCACGAATACAAATAAGAAGCACAGCCTGGCTTCTTCTGCCTACAATGTACGTCGTGCCCAGTGTGAGCATGCACTCAATGAACTCAGGGAAATCCGTGCGGTGGGCAGCCTTGGCGAGCTTACGAATGAGGAGTATGATAAGCTTGCAGGCCACATCCAGGACCGCATCGAGCGCCAGCGCGCCCATCATGCTGTCTATGAGAACCAGCGCACGCTGGAGGCTGTCGCTGCGCTGGAGAAGAACGATGTCGAAAAGTTCGGCAGACTCATGAATGCTTCCCATGTATCGCTGCGCGATGACTATGATGTCACGGGCATTGAGCTGGATACGCTGGCGGAGCTGGCCTGGGCACAGGAGGGCGTCATCGGTTCGCGTATGACAGGTGCAGGCTTCGGCGGCTGCACGGTCAGCATCGTGAAGAATGATGCGATTCCGGCGTTCAGGAAGAATGTCGGTGAGGCTTATACAAAGAAAATCGGTTATGCACCGAGCTTCTACGTTGCGAATATCGCAGACGGAGCTCATAAACTGTAAAAAATAGAAGGAGAGACGAATATGTCAATTTTAGTATGTGGCGGAGCTGGTTATATCGGTTCCCATGCCGTCCATCAGCTGGTAAAAAAGGGTGAAGAGGTCGTAATCGTCGACAATCTTCAGACAGGGCATCGCGATGCGATCAACCCGCAGGCAAAGTTCTATGAGGGTGATATCCGTGATGCAGCTGTGCTCGATAAAATCTTCACAGAAAATAAAATCGAGGCTGTCATCCATTTTGCTGCAAACTCCCTTGTCGGGGAAAGCATGGAAAAGCCGCTCAAATACTTCAATAACAATGTGTATGGCATGCAGGTACTGCTCGAAGCTATGGTGCGCCATCATGTAGACAAGATCGTCTTTTCTTCGACGGCTGCTGTCTATGGTGAACCAAAGCGTGTACCGATTCTCGAGGATGATGAGACGAATCCGACGAATACCTATGGCGAAACGAAGCGTACCATGGAAAAGATGATGAAATGGGTGAGCCGTGCAGATGGCGTGCGCTATGTATCCCTGCGCTATTTCAA
>CAZTAP010000343.1:0-1397 GCA_964611665.1 uncultured Selenomonadaceae bacterium
TGTACAAGACGGATAAGGATCCGGAAACGGGGAAGAAGCAGCGTGTGCCGCTTTCACGTAAGGAGCTGGAGAACCGTATCGGGCAGAATGGCCGCGTGACGACGGATCAGCGGGAATATATGGGGATGGTCAATCAGCATATCTTCGGCTTTGAAAATACGGATAAATATCAGGAACTCATGCAGCTCTTGATTCAGCTTCGGAGCCCGAAGCTCTCGCGGGATTTCAAGCCGAGTGTCATCTATGAAATCCTCAATGCATCTCTGCCGTCTCTTTCTGAGGAAGATTTGCGTCCATTGGCTGAGACCATGGAGAATATGGAGAAAACGAAGCTTTCTGTTGAACAGCTCGGGCGTGAGAAGGCGGCGTTCGACCGTATCTGCGGGGTATATGATGATTGCAATCGTGCGGCTATCGCACAGCGCAGCCTGGCTGCCCACCAATATGATCGTCAGCTTGTGTCCGTGCGGGAACAGCTCGTACGGACAAAGGAAGATATCGCATCGGCAAAGCAGGCGGAGCAGGAAGCGGCTGCGCGTCAGCAGGCACTGGTCCTTGAGCAGGAAACCCTGCAGCAGGAGCAGGATGATCTGAAGGAAAACGAAGCGTACAAAGCGGCAGAGGAGAAAAAGAAGGTCCTCGATGAAATCGGCCAGCAGCAGAAAGCGTACGAGGCTCGTGAACAGAGCCTTTCGCGCAAGCGTCAGCGTGAGCTCAGCCAGGAAGAGGCACAAAAGGAACAGCAGAGCAGGATGGAAGGACTGCAGGAGCAGATGCAGGAACTGCTCGAGGAAATGACCGATGAGGCATCTGATGCCGGGTTTGAGCCGCACACGATGCTGCAGAAGGGATTTGTGCCAAGACAGGCAGCCGCAGACTATTTCCAGCTCTGGCTGAAATCCTGTCAGGAATATGCGCAGCATTTGCGTCAGGTGCGCCAGCTGCTTGTGGAGTACGAGCAGAAGCAGGCACAGAACCGGCAGCTTGAGCAGGAGCTTGGGCAGGAGAACCGGCAGCTTGATCTGTACCGTCAGGAGCGTCAGTCGCTTTTGCAAAAGCTGGAGCAGGAGCGCGATGCACTGGTCAAGGCATATTACGAATGGCAAAAGCAGTACGAAGCCGTTCTGCCGTTTTCACATGAAGATCAGACTGAGCTCGTGAATGTACTGCAGAATCTGTTCCGCGATGCGGAATGGAAGGAAGCGGCTTTGGTTCTGGACCGTGTTTATGGTGAAAAGCAGCAGATACTGCATACGGAGAGCGCGAAAATCCGGGCGGCACTGCAGGCGCTGACCGTGCAGGAAAAGGAAGTGCGCATGGCACTGCAGGCGCTGAAGGAGACCAAAGAGGCTGAGCCGCCCTGCAGTGAGGCAAGTGCTGCGGCACGTGCACAGCTC
>CAZTAP010000344.1:0-1373 GCA_964611665.1 uncultured Selenomonadaceae bacterium
GCCATGCTTTTCGAAGAGCAGAAAATGCTCGATGAAATCGGGCTTCAGCTGTATATGAGAGGGACAAGGCAGGG
The DNA here is from genome assembly GCA_964611665.1 of uncultured Selenomonadaceae bacterium. Lineage (GTDB taxonomy): Bacteria > Bacillota > Negativicutes > Selenomonadales > Selenomonadaceae > CAZTAP01. Next base: position 75 of record CAZTAP010000344.1, read on the forward strand.
TGAGCAGACATGATGGAATTCAATGGAATACAACAGGTACAGCAGAGAATATCGGAAATACAGAAACGCTTTGGCATTGTCCAGCCGCCGATCCCGAATGGGCAGAGCTTTCAGCAGGAGCTGAATTCTGAGCTGCAGAAGGTTTCCAAGGAACCGGCTGCTGCCGGTTCCGGCAGGGAAGCAGCTCGTCAGCAGGCCGGCAGTATGCCGGGAACCGCGGCTGCGGCGGTTTCGGTGCCTGCGGCACAGCCGACGGATGATGAATCCCTCATGATCCAGTCAGCTGCAACAAAATATGGTGTGGACCCTAAGCTTGTTTCGGCAGTGGCCGAGGCTGAGTCCGGCGGCAATCAGAGTGCTGTATCGGATGCCGGGGCAATCGGCGTCATGCAGCTGATGCCGGAGACAGCTGCTGCTCTTGGTGTGAATCCTTATGATGAACAGCAGAACATTGAAGGCGGTGCGAAATATCTGAAGCAGATGCTTGATTCTTTCGGCGGCGATGTGAAAAAAGCTGTGGCTGCTTACAATGCCGGCGCACAGGCCGTCCGTGACTATCAGGGAGTACCTCCCTACCGGGAAACACAGAATTATGTCAACAAGGTCCTTGACCTTTATCAGTGACAAATAAGTACATGGAGCAGGTGATAGGATGGCAAAGGAGCAAGAGGTCCATTTGCCGGATGATCTGGGTCAGGAACCTGAATCAGGGAAAAAGAGACGTATATTGAAAATTCTGGTTGTTCTGTTTTTATTGGCTGCATTGGTGGTGCTGGGATTTTTCCTGGGGATTTATCTGCGGATCTTCGATACGAACAGCATGAATGAAAAGCTCGGGCTGTATAATCTGCCTGTGGTCGGGCAATTCTTTGTCAAACCGGCGCCCAAAACAGCGGATACGACAGATGACAGTACGTCGAACCCAAAATCCAAAATCGAAGACAGCAAACCAGATGCCAATGCTCAGACATCGAAGCCTGTCGTGCTTACGAAGGCTGAAATCGAGAAGCAGATGAAGGCAAAGCAGGCAGAGGAAAAAAAGCGTGTGTCCAAGCTTGCAAGGCTTTACAATGAAATGAAGCCGGCTGAGGCTGCAAGCGTCATGGATGCACTGGATGATGATGTGGCTGTAGCGATTTTGCAGCGCATGGATGAATCTCAGGCGGGGAAGATCCTGGCGAAATTCGATCCGGATAAATCTGCGCGGCTCACAAAACTGATGTATGTCGGAACAACGAAGAAGATGCAGTCGCCAGCTGATGCAGATGTGCAGAATGGACAGGGTGATGCGAATGGACA
>CAZTAP010000345.1:0-1355 GCA_964611665.1 uncultured Selenomonadaceae bacterium
ATGGGGATATAAGCCGCGCCCGCCGAATTTGCGTAAGCAATTGAAGGCGGGCAATCTAGCAAGAAATTTCAACCTATCCATCGAAGTCATGATATAATCAGGGTAAGGGGGGTGAGACAATGGTCAAGACATTCAAATTCAAGTTGTTTCGTGCCAAACGGAACAAGAAATTGCATCGGCAAATTAATGCCTGCGGAATGGCGTACAACCATTGTATCGCCCTGCATAAAAGGTATTGGAAACTCTACCACAAGTCCTTGAATCTGTATGCCCTGCAAAAGCATCTGACGAAGCTGAAGAAGATAACTCGTTTTGCGTATCTCAAAGAGATTGGCTCTCAGGCGTTGCAGGATATCACACAGCGCATAGATAAGGGCTATCAGCTGTTCTGGGATAATCTCGAGCGCAAGCGTAAGACTGCACCGCCGGGATTCCGCAAAGTCCGTAAGTACAAGTCCTATACGCTCAAGCAGGCAGGATGGAAACTGGACGAAGAAAACAGCGCGGTTTATATCGCGAAGCAGAAATATCGCTATGCCAAAAGCCGCGACATCGAGGGTAAGGTGAAAACTTTGACCGTCAAGCGGGATGTTCTGGGAAATATCTATCTCTATTTCGTCTGTGAGCTCCCAGATGTCAAAGTTGAAGCACGTACAGGTAAAAGCGTCGGCTTCGATTTTGGTTTCAAGGGGAAAATGCTCGTAGGTGAAAATCCAGACGAAGATGTTCCCGCGCCATCGTTCTTCCACAAACGAAGGAATGCCATAGCGCTTGCCAATCGCAAGCTATCCAGCAAGTGTTTGCGTTCCAACAATAGGCGCAGGGCGCGGCAGGAACTTGCACGGCTCTATCGCAAAGCAGCCAACGAACGAAACGCCTGCCATTGGCAACTGGCAAAAGAACTTTGCGAAAAATATTCCATCATCTGTCTCGAAGATCTGTCCATGAAGTTCATGCAGACAGGCCACGGAAAAAAGGTTATGGACTATGGCTTCGCCGCGTTTCAGAGCATCCTGGAATACGTAGGCAGACAGGTGGGAACCCAAGTAGTGAAAGTAGACCAATTTTTTCCATCTAGTCAGCTCTGCCCCGTTTGCGGATACCAGAATCCAGAGGTCAAAGATCTGCGGATTCGTGAATGGACTTGTCCACAATGCGGAACGCACCACGATCGCGATCGAACAGCAGCTTTGAATATCCATCGTGAAGGACTGAGAATCTTCGCAGAAACATAAATAAGCAGAACTGGGCAGGGCGTTGTCCAGCTATAGGAGTCTCTGTAAGACCATCGTGAGATGGCAAGGGGCGTTAGTCACTTGGGAATCCCCTGGCTTTAGCCATGGGGAGGACGTCAA
>CAZTAP010000346.1:0-1343 GCA_964611665.1 uncultured Selenomonadaceae bacterium
GCAAAAAGATATTTTCAAAATCCTTTTTTTGACGTATACTAAAATAATAGAGTAAATTTTTTGGAGGCTTATGAATATGACACACACGAAAGAGGATCTTTGCGAAATCCATCATCCCCATGAGGACAAGATCCAGATTGCAAAACTGCACGAAGTCGATGACACGACAAGCCTTCATCTCGCCGAAATCTTCAAGGTTCTCGGAGATCAGACCAGGATCAAACTGCTCTCCCTGCTGTATTCCACCGATGAAATGTGCGTATGCGACATTGCCGAAGCCCTGGGCATGGGACAGTCCGCCATCTCGCACCAGCTGCGCGTACTGCGCACCGCCCGTCTCGTCAAATTCCGCAAGGAGGGGAAAGAAGCCTGGTACTCCCTTGATGACGATCACGTCGTCAAGCTCATGAACCAGGGACTCGAACACGTATTACATGGCTGAAAGGACGAATTCCTATGAAACATTCCCAAACCATCCAAATTCACCGCATTCTGACAGCAGCCGTACTTATGCTCTGCCTCATGGCGGGCACGGCTGCTGCGGCACCGATTCTTTCGGAAAATTCGCACGGTCATGATGTCATGGTCCTGCAGCAGGAGTTGAAACGAACGGGCTATCTCTCCTCCTCTGCTGATGGAATCTTTGGCAGTGCTACGAAACGTGCTGTTCTCGCGTTCCAGAGGGACCAGAAAATGAAGATCACCGGCATCGTAGACGGCAGCACCTGGCGTGCACTCAAAAAGGCCTCACCGCGTCCCTGGGGCGCACAGGTCAAGCCGGTCACCCCGGCTGCCGGCAGCAGCAGCGACAACACCGTAGTCATCAGCCGTGCGCCGCGCGTGCCGGAAAGCAGGCCCTTCCTTGACCGCAGCAAAGTCAGCGCCATCATCAGCACGGCCAAGAAATACATCGGCGTACCCTACAAATTCGGCGGCACCACGCCAAAAGCCTTTGACTGCTCCGGCTACCTGCAATACGTCTTTGCCCAGAATGGCCTCACCATTCCCCGTACAGCCGATGAACAGTTCAAACTCGGCCTCCGTACCATGAGCTCAAGCCAGCTCGAGCCAGGCGACCTCGTCTTCTTCACCACCTATGAGCCAGGTGCCTCCCACTGCGGCATCTACCTCGGCAGCGGCAAATTCATCCATGCAAGCTCCAGCCGCGGCGTACGCATCGACGAACTCTCCAACAGCTACTGGCAGCCCAAATACTACGGCGGCAAGCACATCATCGAATAATCACATTTTCCCATCAACTCAATAATCTCGTGAAACAATTTCGGGGACGGTTCTTTTTTGCATCAGACAATAGTCTGTATACTAAAGAACCGTCCCCGAAA
>CAZTAP010000347.1:0-1334 GCA_964611665.1 uncultured Selenomonadaceae bacterium
ATTTCCTCCGAGGCATTCTCGCTCGCAGGTACGCTCGGTCTTTCGAAACTTATTATTTTATATGACAGCAACAAGATTTCCATCGAGGGCGATACCGATATTGCCTTCACGGAAAATGTCCAGAAGCGTATGGAAGCATTTGGTTTCCAGACGATCACCGTAGAAGATGGCAATGATATTGCTGCAATCGGCAAGGCCATCGAAGAGGCGAAGGCAGACAAAAAGCGTCCGTCCTTTATCACGGTCAAGACGCAGATCGGCTTTGGCTGCCCGGCAAAACAGGGCAAAGCCAGTGCACATGGCGAGCCGCTCGGTGAGGAGAACGTCAAGGCATTGAAGGAAAACCTTGGCTGGCCGGAGCCGGAAAAGACCTTCAATATTCCGGCAGAGGTCTATGCACATTATCAGGAGCTTGCGAAAAAAGGCGAAGCAGCAGAAGAGAAATGGAACAAGCTCTTTGCTGACTATTGTGCGAAATTCCCGGAAGCAAAGAAGCTTTGGGAAAAATTCCATGCACCGCTGGATGCTGAAGCATTGCTCAGCGATGAAGCTTTCTGGGCTTATGAAGACAAGCCGCAGGCTACCCGCAATCTTTCCGGCATCATGATCAACCGCCTGAAGGATATCATGCCGCAGCTCATTGGCGGCAGCGCAGACCTTGCACCATCCAACAAGACGCATATGAACGATGAAGCTGATTTCAGCCGCATGAACTATGCGGGCCGCAATCTGCATTTCGGTGTGCGTGAGCTGGCTATGGCAGCAATTGCCAACGGCATCACGCTGCATGGCGGCCTGCGTACGTATGTAGGCACGTTCTTCGTCTTCAGTGATTATACGAAGCCGATGATTCGTCTGGCTGCACTCATGCAGATTCCGGTCACGTACGTCTTCACGCATGACAGCATCGGTGTCGGCGAAGATGGCCCGACGCATGAGCCGGTAGAGCAGCTTGCTATGCTGCGCGCTTTGCCGAACGTGAATGTATTCCGCCCGGCAGATGCAACGGAGACAGCCGCTGGCTGGTATCTTGCTGCTACGAGTGAGAAGCATCCGACAGCACTCATCCTCACGCGTCAGAATCTGCCGCAGCTTGCTGGCAGCAGCAAGGATGCCCTGAAGGGTGCCTATGTTGTGTCCGAGGCGAAGAAGCAGGAGATGGATGGTATTCTTATCGCAACAGGCTCTGAGGTCTCCCTTGCAGTCGAAGCACAGGCTGAGCTTGCTAAGGAAGGCATCGATGTACGCGTGGTAAGCATGCCGTGCATGGAGCTTTTCGAAGAGCAGAGTGCTGACTATAAGGAAAGCGTTCTGCCGAAGAAGGTCCGTGCCCG
>CAZTAP010000348.1:0-1224 GCA_964611665.1 uncultured Selenomonadaceae bacterium
GCAGCAGATAAAAGGCTGCGCTCTGCTCTGCCAGCAGGAGCTTTCCCTCTTTGCTCTGCGGCAGTGCATGGAAGTGATACAGCTCCCTGCCGGGCGTGAGCTCGCAGGGGAAGCTTTGCGGCTTGTCCGACGGGTTCAGGAGTACAAGGATGGTTTCCTTTTCGCTGCTGCGCAGGTAGGCAAGCGGGCAGCGGTCCTTTTCTGCATAAAGGAATTTTATGCGCGCATGGTTCTGCAGGGCAGGATGAGCCTTGCGCAGGGCGATGAGCTTTTTGACTTCGTTGAGCAGGGAGGATGCTTCCTGCAGCTGCTTTTTGACGGTCGGGCGTTCCGGAGACACATCAAGCGGGATATAGAGCTTTTCGGCAGCTGCTGTACTGAAGCCCGCATTGACCGAGTCATCCCATTGCATCGGGGAGCGTGAGCCCGTGCGTCCATAGCCGCCTTCAACCGAGACAAGATCCTCGACATAGTTCATGCCGATTTCATCGCCATAATAGATGAACGGCGCGCCAGGCATGGACAAAAGGAAGGCAAAGGCAATCTTCAGTGCATCGCCCTGCAGATTATGAGCGAGCCGGTCCATATCATGATTGCCGGAGGGAATGCAGATCAGGCCGTCTGTGCCGGCTTTTTCATAGCTGTCCAGATATTTGGCGACGAAGGCTGAGATATCTCCTTTGCCGCGGGAGGAAAAGAAAGGCTCCGGGCAGCGAAACAGATCGTTATAGTGAGATGGGCCGAAATGCAGCAAAAAGTCCATATGGAAACCGCCCTGCAGGGATTTATCCGGTTCGCCCCATTCCGAAACCATGGCGGCAGCGGGAAATTCCTCATCGAGGAAATGACGGACATTCTGCCAGAGCTTAATGGTGCCTTTTCCGTCCGGGTCATTTTTGACCAGGGAGCCGGCCATATCGACACGGAAGCCGTCACAGCCCATCTGGAGCCAGAAGCGCATGATGTTCTTCAGCTCTTCCAGGGTGGCTTTCGGTCCTTTGTCTGTCATGGACTGCTGCCATTTCTCTGCCGGGTCAGGCTGATAGAAGCCGTAGTTCAGTGCAGGCTGATGCGAGAAAAAATTGACGGCACAGGAGCCGTCACGCTCGGAGATGCCGCGGATACAGCCCATGCCCGTGGGCTCTTTCCAGACACTGTCCGTCCAGACATAGCGGTCGGTAAAGTCATTCCTTTCCGCCTTGCAGGATTCCTGGAACCATTTAT
>CAZTAP010000349.1:0-1181 GCA_964611665.1 uncultured Selenomonadaceae bacterium
CGCGGAATGTTGGATGCCCTCTGGCTCGGCGGCGTCAACCTCATCGAATCATAAATATCTCGATAAACGGTAATTTGAACAGGCTGGCCGGTATAAAATCATTCAAAGAAAAATATCCCCGTTCCGGAGCATGTAAAAATGCTTTTGGACGGGGACTTTTTATACAGTGTTTCATAGTAGAGGTCAGATGCTGTTTGGCAATCAGAGCATCTTGGAAAGCTCGGCGATGCGTTGGAGAGAAAGACTGGTATATTTAGCGATGAGTTTCCAGTCCATTTTATCACGAAGCATTTCAATGGCTGTCTTTTCCGTAGCTTTTTCCATGCCCTTTTCCATGCCCTTTTCCATGCCTTTTTCCATGCCTTTTTCCAGACCTTGTTTCATGCCTTTTTCCATAGCTTCTTCTTTCCAGACTTCTTTTGCTACTTCGGCATCCCATTTGAATGAGATCATATCGTAAACCTCCCTTGATTTCTCGGCGAGAAATGATTTCATGATATCGTGCTGTATGCAATAGCCTATGGCTTCATTGATGGCCTGAGTTAACGTCATGCCGTCAGCGGAGTTTTGCTGTATGCGGGCAATGAAGAGACTGTAGTCCCGCAATGCCCGGCATTTTTTCAGCAGTTGATTGTTCTCAGAATAGTTGATGTTGAACAGTCTGACCGTGAGCTCCAAGTATTTTCGGGAAGTATCGGCAAACGCATGGGAAAGCTGAAGTTCCTGCTCAGCCGGTAAGTTCTTGCTGCCGTTGTAAAATACGTAGAACCGGGGGGACGGAATAGTCAGGAGCTCTTCTTTGTACAGTGCCCGTTGGTCGATGAGTTTCTGCAGAAGTTTTGCCGCATAGAGCAGGCAGCGAAGCGGCATATTCTCGTTGACCGTACTTTGGTGTTCGAAGAGAACAAGAAAGTGGTTTTCCAGCTGGAATGAGATATCGTTTTTGAGATCGTTGAAAAAAGTGCCTTTTAAGGTAGTGATGCGAATAGCTTTTGCATCAGTGTAGTCCGTTCCTTCTAATAAATTAGCGAGCTCCAGCAGCATCTTTTTGTTATTGAAATAGCTGCGGAAAAGGGAATCACGGTAGTTGCGCTTGGCTTTCATGAACCCATCTCTTTTCTGTAGTTCTTTATTATATTTTAGTAAAAAAGAGAACAAACTGCAAGATGGAAACATATATA
>CAZTAP010000350.1:0-1164 GCA_964611665.1 uncultured Selenomonadaceae bacterium
TTGTACGCATCGATCAGAAGATTTACGGCAGGATTCCGGGCGTGACCGATCGTGACTATTATACCAACAGTTTCCATGTACCGGTCTATTACCCGATTGCTGCAGCCAAAAAGATACAGCTGGAAGGCCCTTATCACAATCTGACCAATGCGGGCCATATCAGCTATGTAGAGATGGACGGCGACCCGTCGCATAATCTCAAAGCTTTCGAATCCATTGTCCGCTGCATGCATGACAACGGCATCGGTTATGGCTCAGTAAACCATCCGGTGGACCGCGACCCGGTCTGCGGCTACAACGGCATCATCGATAATGTCTGCCCGAAGTGCGGACGCACGGAGGCGGAGCATCATCGTCATATCGTCATTCCACGCATGGCAGCAGGCTGCTGCGATTAATTCTATTTTATAAAGGACAGGTGAATTCCATGAACATCAATGGCATCGACGTTATCGTCAACGGCGTTTCCGACGTATCCGAACAGGAAATCCTCAACTATATCAGCTATATCAATGAAAACAACACGGAAGAACAGTTAGAAAGCCTCTCCATCTCTGCTGCTGCAGATGGAAATGTTGCACTTGACTACAAGCTCCGCCCGGCGAAGTTCGAACGCATCCGCCGCATCACAGGCTATCTGGTCGGCACGATTGACCGCTGGAACAATGCCAAACGCGCGGAGGAGCATGACCGCGTAAAGCATGGCCTCCATTAAAATTGCCGGGACAGTCAATGATTCCATTGTCGATGGCGAAGGCTGGCGCTTCACCATCTTCACGCAGGGCTGTCCCCATCACTGCGCTGGCTGCCAGAATCCGCAGACGCATGATTTCCAGGCAGGCAGGGAAGCTGATACCGATGACCTCCTGCAGGAAATTCTGGAGAATCCCCTGCTTGCAGGTGTTACCTTCAGCGGCGGTGAACCGTTCTGCCAGCCTGCACCGCTTGCACAGCTTGCCGCACAGCTCCATGAGCACGGTCTTGATGTCTGGAGCTATAGCGGCTATACCTTGCAGGAACTGCAAGAAATGCATCGTCCGGAGATCGACGCACTGCTCAACGAGATCGACGTACTGGTCGACGGACGCTTCGAGCTTTCCGAACGGGATCTGACGCTATCCTTCCGCGGCAGCCGCAATCAGCGTGTGATCGATATGAAAAAGA
>CAZTAP010000351.1:0-1157 GCA_964611665.1 uncultured Selenomonadaceae bacterium
AATAGGTTGGAGACCATCAAGCTCCTATAGTTCCCTCTGGTGCTCCTGCTGGTGTCCTTCGGTCTGCTCACCTATACATGAATGGAGACCATCAAGCTCCTGTGTCTTCTCTGATGCGCTCTGGTGTCCCTGCCTATGCTCTGGTATACCTTCGGTCTGCTCTGGTGCTCCTGCGTGTCCCTGTGCGTTCCCTCTGGTGCTCCTGCGTGCGCTCATAGGTACAATAAGGAAGACAATCAAAGCAGGGTGTCTCTCTGTACCAGTGCCAGCAGGCAGGCGGTCTGACGGCGTAATGGGGGACAACAGGCACGCGAATAAATATGTATATGGGCTTACGGATTTTTCCTATAAATCAAAGTCCATTCCTTTAGGTACCATCAAGTACCCCCATAGGTGCATATACGTGAAAAGGTACCATCAAGTACCCCCATAGGTGCATATACAGGAAAAGGGACTCCTGTTGTCATAAGTACCCCTATACGGCTATAGGGTCGCGTAAAGTGACGCTCTAGGATTCGTTCTAAGCGGTTTTTATTGGTCTACCTATACAACGGTATACCCTTATAATAAAGACCTCTTACAGCGAATTCTGTAAAAGACAAATAAGAATGATTGTAATAATGACCTACCATAGCAGTTTATAAATGACAAAAATTTGAAATCTCGGGCAATCTTTGCTATAATATTCGGTGTACCAACTGTGTCGGGGCGTAGCCCAGCTTGGTAGAGCGCTTCCTTGGGGTGGAAGAGGTCGTGGGTTCAAATCCCGTCGCTCCGACCATTAACTTGATCTCATTGAGCTTGGAGGGTTTCACCATCGCTGTTGTGGGACACTCCTTTTTTGTGCCCAAAATTTAATTGAGCAGCGGATAAGCATCTGCCGCTCACCCGCTTTGCGTACCCAATTAAACGAAAAGAAAAGGTCTGCCGCATGTGATATGTGACAGACTTTTTATTTTCCATTTCATATGGTAATATGTTCGCCGTTCCATCGTATAAGATACAAGAAACCAAAATTACTTAAACTAAGGAGCGTGTTTAAAATGACGGATAAGAAAAATGATCAAAAGGTACAGGAAGTTTTGGAAGAGAAAGATCTGGACAAGGTAACCGGCGGACGTGCTGAGATGCCAGCAAGACCAGAAGACCGGAAAGAG
>CAZTAP010000352.1:0-1083 GCA_964611665.1 uncultured Selenomonadaceae bacterium
TTGCTTCAGCAATCGATGCGGTCAAAGGCTGCTTTTGCTGAAGGTTCATCTTTACTGCCATTGTAAAATACATAAAATTTTGGTGCCGGTATTTTCACGATCCGTTCACGATATACCAGCCGATTGTCTACGATCATCTTTCAATTCAGGTTTTATAACGTGGATATACTGATGTATAATAGAGTATAAATAATATTACTCAAACTTCGCACCTTAAAAACATCAAAAAGCTCAATAGTACATCCTTATACATCGATGATCAAAAGTAGAGCAGAAGAAATCCAACAGTGTGCGAGTATTCATAGCATGGATAGTTTGCATATAGCGAGTGCAGAGGCCGGTAAAGCAGACGTTGTGCTTACTACAGATGATAAGCTGATAAAAGCGTGTCGGGGTATGGAACTCAAGGTTCGCGTCATGAATCCTGTATCCTATCTTGCTGAGGTGATTGAAAATGATGAATGTTAATATTAATAATCAAATGGAACTTCGTGCTGCGGGTATGCAGGTTTTGCTTGACTCGCTTGGCCCCGTTGGCTTTGCTTCTTTCATTCAACAATTTGAAAATGGTTATGGTGACTACACGAAAGAGAAATATCTTCGTCCAGAGCTCACGATAGATGATTTAGAGAGTGAATTGCAAAAATATATTTGAGGCCGTCGATGTTTGTAAATGCCCGACATAAAAGAAGCTCGGATCAATAGAACGAAAGATAGGGTGTTTGCGTAAGGGAAAAAGCCCCCCCGGCAGCATGGAGAAATCTATGATGCCGGGGGCGTTTTATTTTGGTGGATTTACAGGAATGGAGTGCAGGTGCCAAGTGTCTGCAGGATTATCTGTGTGCGGTCTGGATTCTGCTTACAGCAGCCCGTTTACCCGGCCAAGTTCCTGAAGTTTCTCCATGGAAAGTTTCGTAACTTTTGCAATTTTTTCCAATGGAAATTTCTCTTTCATCAACTCGATGGCAGTCTCCATATGACCTTTTTCAATACCTTTTTCAATACCTTCTTCCAGCCATACTTCCTTAGCTTTATCCATATTCCATTCAACGCTTACCATGTCGTAAACCTCCTTCTGCTTTT
>CAZTAP010000353.1:0-1007 GCA_964611665.1 uncultured Selenomonadaceae bacterium
AAGCTGGGGGAAGAGCGATGAAGCAGGAGCTTATTGATATCATCGAACAAATGAAGGGACAGCGTATCCTTGTACTGGGGGACATGGTAGCGGATATTTATCTGGACGGACGCATTTCCAGGATCTCGCGCGAAGCGCCTGTACTTGTGCTGGAGCAGGCGGATGAGAAAATCGTGGCTGGCGGTGCAGCAAATGTCGTGAACAATATCGCGACGCTGGGCGGCCAGGTATTCGCTGTCGGCCTTGTCGGCCTTGACAGTGCTGCACGCGGCCTCAAGGAGATCCTTGAGGGAAACGGTGCGCATACGCAGGGACTTTTCTGTGATGAGAAGCGTCCGACGATTTCCAAGACGCGCATCATCGCCGGCGGCCGCGCAACGGTAAGCCAGCAGATCGTGCGCATCGACAAAGAAAGCAAGGAGCCGATGACACCGGCCTTTGAAAGCAATATGCTGCAATACATCAACAAACTGCTGCCGAAGATCGATGGTGTGGTACTCAGTGACTATGGCAGCGGTACGATCACCGGGAAAATCAGAACGTCGATCCTCAGGCATTGCAAGGAAAGAGGCATACCGAGCATCGTGGATTCCCGCTATGCAATCCATCGCTTCGAAGGCGTTGGCTATGTCAAGCAGAACGATGCCGAGCTCGCCGCTGCTGTCGGACGGGAACTGCGGACCGAAGATGACCTCTACGATGCGGGACAGGAACTGCTCGGTGAGCTCAAGGCACAAGGCGTGCTCATCACGCGCGGGGAAAAAGGCATGGTGCTCTTCGAAGACAATGGCGCTATCCATGACATCCCCGTTTCAGACAAAAGCGAGGTCTACGATGTATCCGGCGCAGGCGACACCTGCGTAGCCACCGTCATCCTGGCCCTCGCCGCAGGCGTAGCCCCTGCACAGGCAGCTGAACTCTCCAACATAGCCTCCGGCATAGCCGTAAGAAAACTGGGCACAGCCACCGTAAGCGCAGAAGAGCTCGGAAGATTCATGAAGAGTTAA